>JBPCVQ010000554.1:0-39138 GCA_051010395.1 Geminicoccaceae bacterium
CAGTGGCGTAACTGACAGCGGCCAAGCATTCCAGCAAAGGAACAGATAATCGTGGATCACGCTGGGGCCGCTGTGCGGGCCGAACGGGGCGAGGCCTTCCACATCCCAAAGGAACCGGGGGATCGAGGCTAGATCCGTCATCATCCCGCGCGGCGCTGTGACGGTCCAAAGGTTGCCGCCTCCTGGTGGACGGAAGATCATCCGATAATCGGCGATCAACTGCCAGTGTCCGCTGTCCGGCTCGGGCGGGCGGTCGTACTGCTTGAGCAAGAGCGGATCTGGGAAGGCAACGTCGGTGATCACCGCTTGCTTGTTGATGGGGCGGTCGGGAAACGGATTTACGGTTGGATTCCAGCTCATTCCTGCGCCTCCCGCGCTTTCAGGTTGGCAATGCAGAGGGCAATGGCGGCGGTGGGGCGCCACCATCCGCCCGTCTCGCTATCGCCGCCCCTTCCTTGTGCGCGCACAACTCGGCAACGCCACCTGCCATCGTCTGCTTCTTGAAACTCGTGAACCCGCCACCCCTCCGGCGTGAACGACAGGGCCGCGTCTATGCTGCCCAGAAAGTCGGGGCGGTGATGGTGCTTGCCGCCTTGCGGGTCGATCCAGCAGCGCCCCCTTACTGGCGGTGTGCAGACCCAGCCTAGAGCAAACGCCAATTCATCCCCAAGCTCTCGGCTTGGCCCCTCGGCAGCCTCAAGGGCGGCGATCAGTTCGGTGCGGGTCACTTGATCATTCCCTCCACTTCCCGCGCCAGATCCTCTCGGTCCAGGTTGGGCACGATTTGCGTTGTGATCAGATCCACAGCCTTGCCGTAGAATTCCTCGAAGGCGGTCTGATCCATGGACTCGAAGGCTATGCTGTCCACCTTCTTGTAGGTCGAGCCGTCCGGCAGCCGGATCTCGCTCCAGTAGCCCAGCGCGCCCTTGATGGCATCATGCAAGTGCTGGGTGGTGGGGTAGAGATCCGAGACCGCGCTGGACTCATGGACTAGCCCGAGCATGACCCAATATTTCCGGTGGTGCTTGGGCCAGCGGGGCTTGCGTACAGTGGCGGTAACGATGTCGGACGGCTCGAGCGCATTTAAGAATTCTTCGCTTTTTCTGTCGGTCGCCAATAAGGCTTTCCCGGCACGCGGAAGCGTTGGCACGCGGATTACCCTGAGGAACAGCTTGGTCACGGGATCATCACCTTTGCCGGATCGTCCCTGGGGTCTTCTGGCCCAACCGAGGCGATCTCTTTCCTGATCCGCTGGAGCCGATCGACCACAGCCTCATAGTCCGGATTGCGGGCGTCTCCGAACCACCATCCAGACAGATCAGACTGAACCGCCGAGATCATTTCACCGCTGGAATTGATCAGGGCGTCCAATTCGTCCTCGGTCGAGCAAGCGTGGATATCGGCCACAAATTCTTTTAGCCAAGCCTGCAATTCCATCTTGGTCTTGCCGCTGTTGGTGGGAATCTTTCCTTGCCGTTTCACCGGCCTATCGCCCTTCACGGTGGCCGATTCGTCCGCCTCGGTCCGGTCGTCGTCTTGTTCGGCAGAGATACCCAGCGCAGCGCATAGGGCATAGCGGCGGTAATAAGAAATCAGGATACCAGTCTGCTGTGGCTGCTGCTGCATTGGAACGGGCCATTCGCTCACACGCTTCTGTCCGGACTCGGCGTGGCAGAGCTCGGTCCTGATGACTGTGTTGGCCTCACCGTTGGGACCCCAGACGGTCTCGACCGGCTGCATTAGCAGAACGCCCTGGGCAAGCAGTTTGTTTTCGATCCCAGAGAGCACGTCCGCCAAGTCGGCATAGAAGAACTTGTAAGACCCCTTGCCGGTGACGATACTCGCCACGCGTTTTTTCTTGATTGCGCCAAAGGCCTTTTTGGCCTCGACCAGGGCAATGTCTAGCTCTTTGGTCGTGTTTGCTTCGTCAGTCATCAAAGAATTCCTCCGGGAGTCTGTTTCTGCAATCAATGCACAGCCATTTGTCGAGCTTTTCGATGTAAGCCTCTGGCTCTTCATCCGTGTCAATGTAATGGCCGCAGTCGTCGCAGCAAAGCACGCTCATTCGATTGGCTCCGTTACTCTCAGATACTCGGCACGATCCATGCCGCTATGCCGCTCTCCCCAGTAGGGGGCTTCCGGCGCTTGCTTGTTCACCGAGTTGAATGCCCGCGGGCTGCAGCCCGGCAGCGCGAAGGCAGCCAGCATGGCAAAGATCAGGCCCAGGAATCCCCAGCGGAAAATCATGCGCCAAGGCGTGCGGGTGTTGCCGGGGAGGATTGCGGGTCTCATGGCCACACAACCCAAACAACCCAGCCGAGGAAAATCAGGAAAGCAACGCCGCCGGCCACGTCAGGCCAGGAAGCGCGCCCGCAATGGTCGCATTTATCAGATGTGTTCACCCCAACCTCCTTCAACTCCGGCGCCAGATCATAGGCAGCCTCTATGCGGGAGCGGAGGGGGCGGTCTAGATAGGGTGAGGTCATGGCTCAGTCCTTCCTGAAGGGGGCGAGGGCGGCGTTGAAAGCGTCTGCTGCTTCGTCAGAAACTTCTTCTAAAACGCCTCCAGTGGCATCGGCAGCTATTTCGAGGTCATCATAAACGGCTTTACCCGCGGTGATGAGCTTCGCCACACCCCCCGCCTCAAGCTGTTCCGTAGGAATGCCCTCGCAGGCTTTCCAGCACGCCTGAAGCCGTTCTCCTACTTCAGGAATTCCAAGCATATCCGTAGATATGCCCTCGCAGGCGTTGACAGCGGCGACGATGCGGGCGGGCGGAATGCCTTTGATCCTGGCAAGATATTCGCTGTTTGCCATGTCGGATGGATCAAGCGCGAGATCGGCGCTGTCAAATACCGTGAGCCAAGTCTCTTTGGTGTGATCAGTCATGGCTTCATCCTTGGCTAGGGTTAAGGCCCAGTGCGGTGGGGCCGGTGCGGAGCTCAGCAGCGTCCTCGCGCTCCCAGGCCCAGTTTTCCAGCCGCCCGATCGCTGTGTCTGGGCTGTCTCCAGCCTCGACCCGCTGCCTGAGAAAGCGCAGGGCTTCCCTGACGTGATAGCCGGGGGCGTAAGCGTTGTTGAAGAACCAGCCGGAGGACTGGACGAAGCCTTCCACGACTAGCTGGCGCTCGAGCTTCTGGAGGCTGGTTAGATTCATGTTCATTCTCCTACCGGCAGCAACAGCCCAAATCTGGGAGGAAGTCTGAACTGCTGCTGCCGGCTCCGGTGGTTAGTCAGACAAGCGGTTGGCTTCCAAAATCGGAATGCCGGCTTCGGTGGGCACATAAATAAGCTGAGTGTTCGCGCCCTGGACTTGTTGGATCCAGAGATACCTGAGATAGGGCTCTGGTCCGCCAAATTCTGTCACAGCGATCTTTGTTGCTTCTGCCAAGCCTTTGGCCCGCTCAACTTCCGCTTGGTTTAATAGCTTGGCGCTATCAAGCGCGGCCTGTGCTTCCTGGACGGCAATTTGCCTGTCCTGCTTGGCCCGCTCTAAAGCAGCTTGCCCGGAGAGGCCTTGCTGCCATACGCCATAAATGGGCAAGCCAAACATGGCGGCTAACACCAAGAATGCTGTCCCAAATGCTGCGGCTGCCCAATGCGAAGTTTTCATTTCTGTCGGCCTCCGTTTGGTTAGGAGAGGTTGCCCTCTTGACAATGGGAAATATGCGCCCTATCTTGGGACATGTCAACCCCAACAAGGGAAATTATTTCCCAGGAGAATTAAGTGGCACAGCCTCAAAGGAAAGTGGTCCTAGAGCCGGATTTGGACAAAGCGATCGAACGGCTCGCCAAAGACCAGGACCGATCGATCTCGGCACAGATCCGGGTGCTGCTGCGGCTTGGCTTGCAAGCGCAGGCGGAAAAGGAGAGCGCGGCATGAAGTCCGGCCGCACGCGCGAAGAGGTCGAGCACCTAGTCCGCCATACCGCTGCGCTGTTTTACGCAGCCTATACCCGAGAGTTCGGCGAGCCCCAGACGCGCTCCATCAAATGGCTCCGGAAAACCAGATCCCGAGAGCGCGCGGTCAGGCTCGTGCGGCACTGCCTAGAGGAAGGGGTATAGCCATGGCCCGCCGAATCATTGAGGCCCTTCACTACGGCCTCGGCCTGAGCCAGCGCCAGATCGCGTCGCGCTTCCCTAGGCTGTCGCCCGCCTCGATATCCAACTACCTCGAGCATGGCGAGCCCCTGGAGCCTGAGCCCTTGCTTAGCGTCGGGCCGCCGAACGATCGGCTATTCAAGCAGGGCAAATGCCTGATCTGCGAAATCCCGCTGTTTGGTGGCGAGCCAATCACTCGCGACTACTGCGGCGAATGTGACCCGAGGGGGATGTGATGGCCAAGAACACCGCCGAGTGTGGCAAGCGCGACGAACGCGCCCTAGTCAAGGATCTGACTGCCCTCGGCTACAGAGCGCGCCGACAGCCCGGCAGCGGCAATGTGGATCCGACCCTGCCCCATGACGTCGTCTGGGAAGACTCCCCGATCGGTCGGGTGTTGATCGAGTGCAAGTGGCGGGCGACCTGCGGCTGGCGGACCCTGCTGACTTGGATGGAAGGGGCCCCGATCTTGACGCTGAGCTGCGATGGCCGGCGCGACCAAGACTCAGACCGCTATGTCTTCATAAAGTTCGACACCTTCATGGCCATGGTAGGCGACGCCGCAGCCCGTAGCGAGCATATCGACGATTTGCCGCAGGTTGAGCCTGACAAGCCTCAGTTCGTGGAGGCCGAGCGCTTTGGCCTCATGCACCAGCCAGATCCAAGCTTGCGGGAAATGAGCGACGCTATGGTTGAATCGCAACGACTTCAGCGCCTCCAATCCGCCCACAAAGACCCACCCAAGCGCAAGCCGGAGCCGAACAAGCTGAAGGGTAGGGGGTTTGGGAAATGACGCGGAAATTTGACGATATCCAGCTTGGAGATCAGCTTGAATTGCCCGCGCACCGAGGCGCTATGATCTATGGCGGGGACGAAACCAAGGACCCAGACCGCCCGATCCGCGTGGCGATAGTAACTCACATTTGGCACGACCCGGTTGAAGCTAAAGACTATGTGGCCCTCGCCTACATTCGCGCTGATGGCTCATTTGGAAAGCCTGTGGAAAAGCGCACGATCACCGGATTGGCGCGCTGTGGCTGGCGCAAGGCAAGCATGGACTGGATCGCACGCACGAAGGCCGGAAACGAAAGCGGAAACGTCGTCAACCTGTGGAGTCGCGAAAAGAAATAGGGCGCCCGCCGTTGCAAGGAAGGACGCCCTGGAGTCAGGATCTAAAGTCGAGAGGATGAAAACATGGAACATTCGCCGCTAGGGATCAACCACCTACGTGCCGAGAACGTCGGTTGGAACATGGGGATAATTGTCAACGTCGCTTCTGTGTCCTCGCTGATCACGCCTCAGAAGATCATTCTGGCCGTTTGCAGCGTCGCAGAGATCCCGCTGGCCGAGTTCATGAGTGACAAGCGGAATCGCAGTGTCTGCCGGCCCCGCCAGATCGCCATGCTGATCATACGGGAAGCCTGCCAGAACATGAGCTTCCCAGACATTGCCCGCCAGTTCAGCCGAGACCACACCACTGTCCTGCATGGGATCAAGGCAGCCCGCAAGGCGGTCAAGCAGAATGTGATGTATGCTGAGCTTTACGAGAAATCCTGCCAACGCCTTGGGATCAAGCCCTATGCCTTTTACGCGAAGGTGCGAGTATGAAATGGCAGCCCATAGATACCGCGCCGGAAGACACCGCAATCTTGCTATATGCCGCGGGCTATTATGTAGGTCATTGGAACACAGCAAGAAAATTGTGGTGCACTTACACAGATGGAACAGGAACAGTAGGTGAGCGCCTCCTAAATACCTGGAACCCGCCATCCAATTGGCAGCCCCTACCGGAGCCACCCCAATGAAATGGACCCCAGAACACGACGCTGTCCTGAAACAGGGCCTGAAGGAAAACAAGACCTACGCCGAGATAGGCCTCACCCTTGGCCGGTCCCGGAAATCTGTCAGCGGCCGGGTCCACACCCTCAACCTTCCCAAGCGCCAATACCACGCAGAGGGCGCAGCGAAGACGCTGGGCGGCCTTCGGGCGCTGGAGACTATGACACCCTACGTTGAGCCGGAACGCCCCCAGGGCGGCTGCCAGTGGCCCCACGGCGATCCCAAGGACCCTGGGTTCCACATGTGCGGCCTGCCGATCGTCCCACATGCGTTCTCGCCCTACTGCCAGCGGCACCTAGATCGGGCGTTAACCAAGGTGGGGCGGGAGGCTTCGAAGTACCCGGCGCCGCGGCCAGAGCTCAGGAGTGATTATCGGTGACCCTGACCGTCCTAGACCTATTCAGCGGGATAGGCCGCGCAATCCTGGAGGCGGAAGCATGAGCGACCCCTGGAAAGACCGCGTCGAGATCGGCGACTGCACGCTGTATCTGGGGGATTGCCTGGAGATCATGCCGATGTTGGGCGCTGTGGATGCTGTGGTGACAGATCCGCCTTATGGGATTGGGTTTCAATACAATAATCATATTGATTGCAAGCAATCATATCCAGATTTTTTGTGGCCAAGAATAGAATTATCTGAATCTATTTGTTTGCCCGGCTCTCCTGTTTTTGTATGGCAGTCTCAAGAGTGGATGCCTGAATTCTATAAACTATTTCCACGAAATTGGCGAATTGTTATAATGGCAAAGAATTTTGTGCAGATGCGCGCAACAGTTATGCAATTTGCCTATGAACCTGTTGTCTGCTGGTGGACAGATGGCGGGAGTCCATGGCGAGCCGAGCGGAATAGTGGATGGGTGAACAGGGATTGGCATATTGCAAACACAGCTGCCCAGGTGAGCAACACGAGATCTTTGGCTAGGCAGCATCCATGCCCAAGACAAGTGGATGCCTGCGAACATTTGATAGGAAATTGGTGCGTCCCTGGGGGAACAGTCCTCGACCCCTTCATGGGCTCCGGCACCACGGGCGTCGCCTGCGTCAAGCTCGGCCGCAAGTTCATAGGCATAGAGATCGACCCCGGCTATTTCGAGATTGCCTGCAAGCGTATCGAGGAAGCTCAGGGCCAGCCGGATTTGTTCATAGAGCCCGCGCCCAGGCCCAAGCAGGAGTCGCTGCTGTGATCTGCGTCTACATACCCAAGGCCCTAGCCGAGCTCTACCACGCCCAGGGCTGGGCAGTGACGCCGCTGGGGCACCATGGGCAATACAGCTTTCTGGCGTGCCGAGCCCAAAAAGAAAGACCCGCCCCTTGACAGATGCCGAGGGACGGGCCTAGCGTTTCGATGGCTAAATCAGAAACTGGATATGAACCTAATCACCCACATTCTGAATTGCAAGAAAAAGGCCCCGGTCTGTAGCGACAGCCCCGGAGCCCAATTCTGTGCGCTCATTCCGTCCACTGGTAATACCAGTTCGCGCGCAGGATTGCAATGTGTCGCTCACGGTTCGCCGTTCCCGATCCCAAAACGGCGAGAGAATCAAAACGGGGCCCTGCTGAGCCACTTGCACCCCCGTCCTTGGGAATCCAAAGGATCTAGGCCCACGAGGTTGGCCGCGCCTGACTAGCGCGCGCCAGGGGGTGGGGGCTGTTCTCGATAAGCCACCCCAGGTGTAAGCCCCACAGGGGAAAGGGCACCAAGTACCCGGCCGATTAAGGCCCCTCCTAGTCAGAGGCTTGGTTGATAGGGCAGACCTATCCCAAGGGGGAAAGGGCGGAGCTATGCGCGGAGGACGAAATGAGTGAACAACCAGCAGTAACGATTCGCGAGGCGGCATTCCTTCATGAGCAAGGTTGGTCATCTGGATTCGGCTGGGAGCGCGATTTGGAATGGTGGCGCGTACCAAGTTACGGCCCGGATATCTGGATCACTGAAGATGCCAAATACATGGCGCAATGGCTTGAGGATCGCGAGTCATACCGCCGTATGCTCATTTCAGAGACGGCACAGGCTCATGCCTTGGACTTAATGACTGCCCTGGAAAACATAGCCTATGAGGCTGGCCAATACGCAGACGGCGCCGAAGACGCGCATTATCTGGCAAAAGAGCTGGCCAACCTTGAAGGCATGGCCCGTGCCGCGCTTGTTCCCTTCAAAAAGCTAGAGAATGGGAACTCATGAAGATCAGCCTCACTAAGCCAGAGATCACGCAAGGCGCCCTAGTCGGGGTCATGCGCCAGATCTCGGCCATAGCCTTGGGACGCGAGCAAAATCACGGGGCGGACGATTTCAACGCCTGGCACCGCCACATTGAAGGCGCGCTCAGTGAGATGGCTGTGGCGAAGGCAATCGATCGGTATTGGTCGGGGACGGTGCACCTGATTGATACTGCGGACGTTTCTGGGCACCAGGTCCGCGCGACGCAGCACAAAAACGGCCGGCTGCGGACCCATCCCAAGGACAGCGATAACGAATGGTTCATTCTCGCGGTTGGTCAGTTCGGCGAATACGAGATCAAGGGCATGCTGCAGGGCTGGGCTGCCAAGAACCAGAAATACTGGTGTGATCCGACCGGCAAGAATCGGCCGGCGTTCTTCGCACCGCAAGAGGATCTTCACCCTTTCGACCCGGAGGTTTTGACCGATGGAAAAGTTCTCCCTGCATAGGGGTTTCCCCTTTGACGACGTATACCGGCAGAAGGCCGCAGAGCGCGGGTTCCCGCCCGGTGAAAAGACAGACTGGCTGTTCCGGGAGTGGCTGGCCTTCTGGATCGCCGTTGCCGAGAAAGGCGAGGACCGCGGTTTCAAGACCGCTCGAGGCTGGCTCACCTGCTGGGACCACAACCTGAAGCGCAAGGCTGCAAACGGGACGATCAAGGGCAGCAGCAAGTTTGAGACGCGCGAGCAAGCCAACCGGGCGCCTGCCAAGCAGAAGGAATACGCCGGCAGCATTAGCTGGTCACTGGGGGCCGGGATCGCCGCCAAGCGCAAGAAGGCCGCTGGCCAGCCCCTCGACAGCGACGAACAGCAAGCACTGGAGCAATGGTATGGGTAATCCCTTCCGTATCAACGGCCCCACAACCATTCAGTTCTCAGGTGGGCGCACCTCAGCATTTCTTCTGCATAAATGCCTAGAGGTAAACCAAGGTTTGCCAGAAGACGCCTATGTGCTTTTCCAGAATACAGGCAAAGAACGGCCCGAAACGTTAGACTTTGTGCAGGAGTGCTCAGAGCGCTGGAGCGTGCCGATAACGTGGCTGGAATATGATAGAGAGGCTGAGCATAAGACACGGATTGTCAACCACAACAGCGCGGCGCGGAATGGCGAGCCCTTCAAGGCGCTGATAAAGCAGAAGCAATTCCTGCCTAATCCGATCACGCGGTATTGCACGGTTGAGCTGAAGATCCGCCGCGCTAAAACATTCATGTGGAAGATCTGCGGCTATGAGCATTGGGTTGCTAACATAGGTTTGCGCGCCGACGAAATGCACCGCGTGGCGCGCCTGGCAAACCATCGCGAGCGTTGGGAGACTGAGGCGCCGTTGGCACGCGCAGGCCTGACAAAGCGGGACGTAACCAAGTTTTGGGGCGTGCAACCTTTTGGCTTGGATCTTCCAAACATCATGGACAGAACACCGCATGGCAACTGCGATCTTTGCTTTCTCAAATCGCGCAGCACCATCGAGGCGCTGATCCATGAAGACCCAGCTTCGGCCGATTGGTGGATAGGCATGGAATCCGAGGCACTAAATAGCAAGCCGAGCGGCGCCAAATTCCGCCAGGACCGAGATTCCTATGCCCAGATCCGCGACCAAGTCGAGCGCCAAGCCGTCTTTGACTTCGGCGACGAATCAAGCATGGACTGTTTCTGCACCGATTAGCACTGGAGAAAGCAAATGGCTGAGAGACCGGATTTGGACGCGATTGAGGCTGATATGCAGATTCCGACGTTCTACGGATCTGTGCGCGCCATGGTTAAATTGCAGTCCCTCCTAACCTACTGCCGCGAGCTAGAGGCGGAGAACAAGCGGTTGCGGGACGGCGGCAAGAAAACCACGGCTGCCATTCTTGCTGCGGCGCAGGAAGCTAGAAGCGCTCGGGAAGAAATGGAAAAAGAGTGGGAAAAACATAGAGAAAGACACGCCAAATGGCTGGCGGCAGCGGGAGACTGTGAACCATGACCAAGCCAAACGCGATCGAAGAGATTATGGCGGCGGCGATCTGGGGAAGGGAAACAAGCAATACTGTTGTGACAGCCCGCACCATCCTCGCCGCCCTAGACGCCGCTGGACTCGCTGTGGTGCCGAAGGAGGCGACAGTAGAAATGGCGGGCGCCGGGTCTCTTGGTAGCAGCAAATACGCTTTCAACGAGGCTTGTTCTTATTGGCCGCGCATGGTTACCGCCTTCGACCCCACCACATGGAAGCCCAAGGCATAGGAATATGTACTTGTTGACACTCATGCGACAAACTGGCACATAAGAACCATGGAAGTTATGACCAACCCAGTTAGCCAAGCTACGGCGATACGGAAAATTCTTTTGGGCCTGCCCAAGCGAATGCTCAAAAAGCGCATGACGCTAGAGGCGCCCAAGGGGTTCCGGCCTGGCTTGCGGAGAGCCGCCGAAATTATCGGCATATCAACCACGACCTACGCTAGGATTGAAGGCGGTGGGCAACCTGACATGGCCACGCTGCTTGCAATCCTGGATTGGCTAGAAGCATGACCCAAGCCACCGCAATGTACGGTATGGACGCCTACTGGGCCATGCGGACCAACGAAGCCATGGGGCAGTTTGCTGATCTGCTGAGCCAAATGGATCCGGAGGTCAGGTGCTGGCTCGAGGGCAGGCTGCGGCGCAAGTACGGAGCGGAAGAAGCATACCGCCAGAGTATCACTCAGTCCTTGCTGGCTCAGCGCCCGGAAAACCCTTTCGAGCGGCAAAAGCAAGAGGCAGCGGCTTCTGGCCTGCGGTCAATCTTGGGAGCGGCGGGGATATGACCGACCGCCCCATCCACTTCCGCGCCCCCATGATCCGCACCCTGCTTGAAGGCAGCACCACCCACCACTGCAACATTGATGCTATGAAGGAGGAAGCGGCATAATAACGACCAGATCGTGGCCCCGAAAGGGGTGGGCATGGGATGCCACTTCCGCCAAGAGGGCGGGACGGGGAAGCGAAGAGTGGCCCACGATGTGACTGAACCTTGGTAAGTACAATTCGAGGCCACCGAATTATACTTTCGGCTGCTTTTGTAGCATTCACAATTGAGAGGGAACACAATGCTAAACCACCTCAAGAACTTCGCGGCTTACGGCGCCATGATGACGGTCCTGGTTCTCGGCTACGTCGCCGCGAGCCCGGATGCCCACGCTGGCACAAGTTGTAACCGCAACGACGTGCGGATTGACGGGCGCGACGGGGACAATTCGTTTAGCTTCCCAGCCAGACTCGACTTCGGCGAAGAGGGCAATATCGGCTTGAGCGAGTCAGATTGCACGACCGATCGGTTCCAGGAAGCCAAGCGGGACGCCAGGCGCTCGGCTGGTGTGGCTGCGGCCATGGATGCCTTCGCGGCTCAGGAAGGCCTGAACCTGACTCTCGGCTATGCCAATATCGGCCTTGAGGACGATGTCAACGCTGCAGCCGCCATTGCGACCTATAAGCACCACTTCGCCGACCCGGGCGTCATTCACGGCATTACCGGCAAGGTTGGTTTCGGCACCGACACGACCGGAGACGAAATGGGTGCGAGCGTCGGTCTGACGTTAAGTTTTGGCACGTTCTAGAATCGCTGACTGCTGGCGCTGGTCACGCTGCAATGGCCCAACCGAATACCGACCTCGGATGATGTAGGGCGGGCGCCGAAGCGATCAACAGGCCCGGCGGGAGCCTTAATCCCGCCACCTAACCCTAATACAAGAGGATGTAATGGCAGAACCCACAGCCTACGCAGAGATGCCGCGCTACAAGTCCCACAAGGAAGTCTGGGCGCTGAAGATCGCAGATATCCAAGCGCCGGATCTTCCTGAGAACGCCGAGACAGACGGAAGCCTGGTTATCGTTCCGGCCGAAGAGGGCTACGCGCCATTCACAGTTGACCCTGCCTACGTTCAAAAGCATGAGCCTCAGATCGGCGGCTACTACGTCGTCTACAAGGACGGCTACAAGTCCTGGAGTCCCGCCGAAGCCTTCGAAGAAGGCTACACGCGAGTCAACTAATCGTCGTCGTCGTCGTCCTCAATTAGATCAATGATCTGGTCCAGCTTGTCGAGGATGCCAAGCAGCAGCAAAAGGCCAATGACGGGTGAAGAGCTTTGACACGAGCCGTTGCCATAAGGCTGGATGGTGCCTCCATATCGCGGCGCCACCGCCTCGAGCTCGCTGCGTAACTGGGTGATATCGATAGTCATGATCTTGCCTCCCTCTCCCGCCGAAAGGCTAGCACAGATCCGCCCAAGTGGCGCCAGGGCCTGGAATGCTGGTAGGCTGTCCCATGCTGATAGCGATCCTCTTGGCCCTGCAGCTCGCGTCCGGTGGCGACTTCGTGACCTTCAAGCGGTGCTATCTCGACGTTCACAGCTCGCCTCCGCAGTTCCATGCCTACGATCCAAACAAAACGGTGATTGCTCGGGACCTGACATTCTCAGTCAGGCGATCGTCTGTCCTCTTCGTGACGGACCCGGAGGGCGGCGTGGCCGGCATCAAATGTACGAAGATTGGCACGATGAACGGCAACGCTTTCGTGCAGGGCACTAGCGCCGAAGTCCGAAGGCTGCTTACGGAGGAAGACTGATCGTGCTAGGCTTAGCCCCATGAGGCCCCGAGATCACAGGGAGACTCGGGCAGCCTGGGGAGGCAGGAAACATGGGCTCGCTAAACGAGAGGGCGTTGCAGGGCGCCTTTCGCATAGCTAACGGCAATTTCCAATCCACGGATTTTATCTGGAAATTCGGATACAATGGAGACGTAGACACAGCGGAGGAAACCGTTTGGGATCATGGCGGCCTTTATAACTATGTCCCGAGCCCTCAAACGCTCAGTTTTTCGTCGACCAGCGCGAATGATGCCGCAGCCGGCACGGGCGCTCAGACGATCCTGGCCATAGGCCTGGACGAAAACTTTGACGATCTCCAGGAGACGATCACCCTCAACGGGCAGACCGCAGTCTCGAGCGTGGCCCAGTTCTCCCGGATCTTCCGCATGATCGTGGTCACTGCCGGTTCTGCCGAGACGGCGGCGGGGACCATCTACGCAGGCACCGGCACGGTAACCGCCGGGGTTCCTGCCGAGGTCCACGCTAGAATCACGCTCGGCGAAAACCAGACGCTGATGGCAGTCTATACCGTACCGCGCAATCGGATCGGCTTGCTCTGGGCAGCCTCGGTCAACACTGGCGGCTCAAGCAGCAACATCATCAACGCACGGACAATCATAAGGACCTCGGGCGGGGTGTTCAGGACCGGCGCCAGGCTCATAATCAACAACGGCACAGGATCCGGCGAGACCGTCTATCCCATCCCTTTGCCGGCACTGACGGATTACGAAATCCGCGCGGCTGGTAGCGGGCCTAACACAGATGTCAGTGCAACCTTCGAAGTTATGACGATTGCGGCCTAGGTGACGCCATGCCTCAACGCACCGCCGTGCGCCGAGGGAACAAGCAATATGGATTCCTTCGGCTCTTCGTCAGACAGCTACACTTGCCCAAGGTGAAGAAAAGGAAGATCTGATGCCCCTCACCCCCAAGGGCAAGAAAATTAAGCGCAATATGCAAAAAGAGTATGGAAAAGATCAGGGAAATCGCGTATTTTATGCCAGTCAGAACAAAGGAAACATCAGCGGCACGCACAAACCGAAGCGCGCGGCATCCAAGCCAGGCAGGCGCAAGCGAAAGGCAAGCAAATGATGGATTGGGTAAAATTCGGGAAAATGAAGGCCGAATTTGAAAAGGGCGCCGCTGAGATCCGAGAAAGAGCGGAATTCGTCCAGAAAGATTCAATAGAGGCGGGATTTGCCGCTTTGCTCGATGGCGATACCTATGGACGCGATCTGAGTTGCGAAAAAGCAGCCGCCGTCCCGCAGATCACTCAAGACGCTATCCTTGAGCTCTGGTTTCGAATCGGGGAAAAGCATGGAATCGGCAGGGGCGAAGCCCTTGGCGTCATGCCCCCAGATTTGAAGAAGCTGGCAGAGGCGAGGATGGCATCATGATCAAGCGCTTACTGCCAATCCTTGCCATACCACTTTTACTCGGCGCCTGTGAGAGCGCCTTCCAGACCAGCGGCTATAAGGCAGTTGCGGCGGATTGCCGGCTCCAGGGATACCTCCCCAGCTCGCGGGACTACCGGGACTGCGTCAAGGTCGGGAAGCACAAGGTCGACGTTGCCGACATGCAGCAGCGCATGTACATGATGCAGCAATATCAGAGCATGGGCGCGGCCTGGGCGCCGCAACCAACCTACGCGCCGGCACCGGCTCCGGTTCAACCAAATACCCAATTTTGCTATCCTGGTGCGGGATTCACCTATTGCCAATGACAGCGCGCAAAATGACTGGGGTTAAGCAGTTCTGGGAGGACGTCTGGTCTCCTGATAATGAAATTGTTTCTCGGGATAGGAAAAAAGCGCATCAAGCCGCCAAGCGGCTAAACGTTCCCTATGGGTCGATTTCCGTTCACGAATTTAACGCCATGCTCATGAACCGCATTGCAGACTTAGAGGAAAGGCTGGAAGCCTATGAAAAAGCGCAGCACCAAAGCCCACAAGATGCCCTCGGCCGACCAGATCCAGACGGCGGAGATCAAGCGTAACGGCCAGACCCGTCCGAACGGTGGCTATGCCGAACAGATCCGCGGCACTTCCCGCAAGCAGCCCGGCCAGGAATAGGCGTGGAAAGCTCTGTCGACATCGCCTGCCTTGATGGCGAGCTCGAGATCTTGCTGGACGGCGGCCGCAAGCTGCACGTCACCAAGGGCGGCGACCTACGCTTTGAGGGCTTGAATGGCGACACCATCATCACAAGCCTTGTCACGATCGAGCGATTCAGCGGGCCCAGGGTGGTGCCGATAGCGGGGAAGGTGTCCTAGTGGCCAAGCTTTCAAAGAAGGATTGCCAAGAAATCCTTTGGGCTGTGGCTCGATATCGCATGACTGTGCCCGAATTGAGGGTGTGGCTTCGTGAGAACGACCCGGAGCGGGCAAAGGAAATGTCTTGGCCCAAGAAAGGCAAGGTCAGCATCTGCAAACGCTGCGGGCGCGAATTCAGCCACAACGCAGCCCACAAGCGCATATATTGCGGCATGTACTGTTCGTCGCAGGCCTTGCGCGCGGATTACTCACGCTATTACGAGCTAAGCCAGGAAGGCTTCACGCACAAGCAGATCGCCGAAAAGCTCGGAGGCGCCAAATCCACCGTGCCCAGCAAGATCCTGCGCCACAAGATCCGGCACGGTCTGCTGACCCCAGAGGAACAAGAAAAGTGGGCTTTCTCGGTTAAGCTGGAACAAGCAAAGCAGGCGGCTAACCATGCCTAAACGCCCAACCCCAAGCGCAGCATGGAAACCAGGTCAAAGCGGAAACCCTGACGGCAAGAAGCTGACGGCTGCCTTGAGGCGCGTCTTAAGCGACTTGGCCGATCCCAAAACTGACAATGAAACCAAGAACTTCCACAAAGTTGCAGAGGCACTGGTCAAGAAGGCTATAACAGGGGACACCACAGCCATCGAAATGTGCTTCAACCGACTGGATGGAAAGGTGCCCAACGTCAATGTCGAAATCCCCGTCAAAGCCGCAGAGGAAATGACCCGGGATGAATTACTCGCCTTCATCGCTGGAACAATTGCCGACCGAGGATCTGAGGAAGATAGCGCTCTCAGTCGCGCGGAACCGGCTGGAACAGCTTGACCACACTCAGGACCAGATCGGCGATTGGCGCTGGCGGCTCAACAACCTGTACTGGATCATCGACAAGCAGGGGAACCGGGTCCAGTTCAAGACCAACACCGCGCAGGAGCGTTTGCTCAATGACCTCCACCACAGCAACGTCATACTGAAAGCGCGGCAGCTTGGTTTCTCAACCCTTATTCAGCTCATTATGCTAGACGCCTGCGTGTTTAACCCGAACATACGCTGCGGCACGATCGCCCACACCAGGGACGCTGCAGAAGACATCTTCGCCGAAAAGGCCAAGTACCCCTACGAAAACCTGCCAGAAGGCATTCGGGCCGAGAACCCTGCCACCATGGACGCGGCGCGGCATCTCACGTTCTCCAACAACTCCAGCATTCGCGTGGGCACCAGCTTGCGATCGGGAACCTTCCAGTATCTCCATATCAGCGAGTACGGCAAGATCTGCGCCCAGTACCCCGAGAAAGCCAAAGAGGTGAAGACCGGCGCGCTCAACACCGTGCAAGCTGGCCAAATGATCTTCATCGAAAGCACGGCAGAAGGGCAGGAAGGCCACTTTCACCAGATTTGCCAGAGAGCCCAGGCGCAGGAAGCCCGCGGCGACAAGCTCACGCCCTTGGACTTCCGCATGCACTTCTTTCCGTGGTGGCTGGATACAGGCTACGTCCTGCCGGCCGGCTCCATGCTGATAACCGCGGAGATGCGGGAGTACTTCGACCAGCTCGAGGCAGAGCACGGAATCACGCTGACCCCGGAGCAAGAGGCTTGGTACGTGGCCAAGTCCGGCCAGCAAGATGAAGACATGTTTGCCGAGTACCCAGCGACGCCAGACGAGGCCTTCAGGGCCACGGTAGAGGGCGCCTACTACGGCAAGCTAATCCGCAAGCTTGAGGAACAGGACAGAATCGGCAGCGTGCCTCACGATACGGGGCTAGCGGTTGAGACCTGGTGGGACTTGGGCATGGCGGATCTCATGTCGATCTGGTTCGTCCAGCGCCAGGGCATCGAATGCCGAATGATAGACTTCTACCAGAACAGCGGCGAAGGCCTCGGCCACTACGCCCGCATGCTCCAGGAAAAGCAGCACGAGCGCGATTTTACGTACTCCCGCCACGTCTGGCCCCATGACGGCAACGTGCGGATCCTCGACGAAAAAGGCCGCTCCCGGGTCCAGGTCATGCGGGATCTGGGCTACGAGGTCGAGATTGCCGAGCGCGGCTTGATCCAGACGGGCATAGAAGCGGTGCGGAATCTCTTGCCTTTGTGCTACTTTGACGCCGAGCACTGCGACGAAGGTATCAAGGCCATGCGTATGTACCGGAAGGAATGGGACGAAAACCTCGGCACCTGGAAGAAGACGCCCTTGCACGACCAGCACAGCCATGCCGCCGACGCATTCAGGACCGGCGCAAGCTATGCGGTCCCCAAGGGCCGGCGGCCGGGACAGCGGCTCGCGCCAAGGTTGGCGCTGGCATGAGGGAGCCAAAAAGATCTTGTGAGGGCTGCGGCCGGGATTATAGGCCATTCTTTGCGCCGCATTCAGAGTTTTACGAGATGGCGCAGAGCTTTTGCCTGACGTGTATCAGGAATGGCCCAGTAAACCCAGAGTCCGTGGGGCACTACAATGAATTAGGCTTAGCCTTAGAGATTGCCTCCGATTCGCCAGCACATCAGGCTGGGTTGAGGGCTCCTGCCAAGAAACAACTGAGACACTAATGATCTTCATATGCCTTAGCGGCTTAGTAATTGGTTTAGCATTGGGATTCTTGATATAATGGAAGACACAAGAACCATCGAAGAAATTGACCAAAACACAGCTAGGCTTAGAAGGCAAATAGCAGAAACCAACAAGAAAACAAAGAAGCTTATAAGATCTGCTGAAATAGCTAACAGAATCACTTTCGTTTGTTTGGCTCTTACTTTTGTTCTCATAATTATTCGTGTCTCAATGGGATGATGATATGACCGCAGTAAAAGCGACCGAGCCAATTCTTCAGGATGACGACAATCCCTGGGATGATCCGTTTCTCCGTAGGCGGATAGGTCGGTTTCGGATCAGTGGATCAGCTGAAGTCCAGATAGGCCTGCGAAATCTGCATACGCTGCAATCCACCTGCATTATCAGATGGATGGAGACAGTGTGGGACAAGGATGAATCTACAGTCTACGCCCTTAACCCAATCTTTGACGTTGTGCCGATGGGGAATCTTATTCCTTGGTATCATCTCATTATCGAGGATGAAGGCGATGGGGTCATGAGCTTTCGTTTTGAGCGCGTTGAAAACCAAGAGTTATACGGGGAGCCCAGGGCATGACCGGACTACCAGGACAGCGCACACACAACTTGGCTGAAATGCAGCTCATGAGCCAGGCTGCCGCCCAACGGGCTGCCCAGCGCGTCGTGGTGCTCGAGGGCACGATCACGACCCTCCAGGGGCAGCTAAACCAGATGCAGATGACGGTGCTGGAGCTTCTGGACAGCATGCAGCAGCAGTCTGCGGCGATCTCAGGCATGATGGCGCGCGTGGGCAACCTTGAAGGCGAGCAAAGCAGCGCCTATGGGCAGCGGCTGGAGGACATTGACACGCTAACCCTCGGAATCGAGCGCCGACTGGAAGCCCTGGAAGCCAAACCCAAGCGCGGCAGGCCCAAGGGGTCCAAGAACAAGCCGAAATTGCAACCCGAGGGCGAGAAAGCCGAAACTGATTTGGGCGAAAATACCGCCCAGGCCGGGGATTCCAGCAACCCAGAGGCGAGCGACACGTGAACCAGCTCCAGAAAGCCCGCATTACCGCCGACGAGCTAGAAGCCATCGTTGGCGATGTGCGGGCCCGCTTCACCTACGACGACGAGATTCCCAGCGAGGAAGACATTGCCGCGACGGTGCTTCTGGACACGGCGGATCAAGCCCGGGAGCGCGTTAACCTTTCCAGTCACAAGTTCATGGGATACTTGCGCCCCCACATACGCATGGCCACAGATGGTGGTATGGTGTTCACTTGGGCACCGCGGGGTGCGTGCGAGTACTGCGGACGACCGAGGAAGCAGACATGATAAAGATATTCGAAGATCATTGGCTTTGGGATCGGAATTCTGAAGGCCGTTTGGCGGAAACCGAAGCAGAGCTGATCCATCATGGCTGGTGGTTAGCGCAGTTTGAAGAAGACTGCCGTTCCGCTTGGGAGGGTGCGCGAGTTTTTATAGATAACCACCCCGAGGCTCGGCAGCTGTGGGGAAGCTTCAGCCATGGCTGACAATGTCGTTGAGTTCGACGGTATCACCTGCCTGGACATCCCACCGGATCGCATCCTCGAACGCGCCAAGGGTGAGTTGCAGGACGTGATCGTTATCGGCTATGACCATGAGGGCGAGGAATATTTTGCTAGCTCCAAGGCCGACGGCGGTTCTGTGCTCTGGCTGCTAGAGCGTTTCAAGAAGCGCTTGCTCGAAATGGGCGATGATCAGTTTAGCTAGGTAAGCGAAGGAGGCCAGGTAGGCCACCATGGCGACACGCAAGCAAAAACCCGAGCCCATGACGGACTCCGACCTTCAGTCCATCATCGGCCAGCAACTCCAGCACGCGCGGTCCTATCTCAGTGCCGAGATCGCCTCGGATCGCCAGGCCAACCTCCGCTACTACCTCAACCGGCCGCTTGGCAACGAGGTCGACGGCCGATCGCAGGTGATCTCCACGGACGTACAGGACACCATCGAGTCCATCATGCCGGACCTGGTGGAAATGTTCGCAGCGTCTGGCGCGATCTGGAAGTACCAGCCCAACGGGCCGGAGGACGTGCCGTACATCAAGCAAATCGACTCCTACATCTTTGACGTTGTCTGGAACACAGATAACCCGGGCTTCAAGATCACCCACGACGTGCTGAAGGACACGCTGCTGGAGAAAAACGGCATCCTCAAGATCTGGTGGGTCGACGACAGGCCGACGCGAGAGGAAGTCTTTCGCGAGGTCTCGATCATGGAGGTGGAATACTACGAAGCAGATCCCAACGTCAAAATTATCGAATCCGAGCCCAACATGCGCGGCGAGGTCGATACTGGGCTGTATGATATCAAGATCGAGCGCACCCAGGAAACCGGGCGCTGCCGGATTGAGGTGATCCCCTCCGAGGAATTCCTGGTTGGCACGCGGGTCCGGGAACTGGACGAAACCGCCAGCTTCTGCGCGCATCGCCGCTACATGAGCCGGTCAGAGCTCGTGGAGATGGGTTATGACAAAGACTACGTCTGGAGCCTGCCGACCATCGAAGGCAACAACAGCGCCAACCTTGACCGCTCCCGCATCCGCCACGCCCGATTCAGCGACGATCGCAGCGCCTTGACCGACTATGGCGTCCAGTTCGAAAGCGAGCGCGAGGTCGAGGTCTACGAATGCTATCCGCTCATGGACTACGAAGGCGACGGGATCTCGAAGCGCTACCTGGTGCGGACGGCCGGCTTCGACGGTGCCGTGATCATGCCGGACCCCGATACGGACGAAAACGCGGTCCAGGTCGATGACCATCCCTTCGTCAGCATGGAAGCGATCCGGCAGCCGCACAGGTTCTTTGGGCGGGCCGTGGCGGATCTGGTCCGGGACATTCAGCTAATCAAGTCCACGATCCAGCGCCAGACCCTCGACAACATTTACCAGATCAACAACCAGCGCGCGGCGACCAGCCGGCATGTAGACCTGGACGACTGGCTCAACAACGACGTCGGCGCCTCGGTTCCCGTGGACGCGGACACTGCAGTCGGACATGTGGTGCCGATCGCGCCGCAGCCGATTGGGCAGTTCACGGAGCCAATGCTTCGCTACTGGGACGAAGTCAGCAAGGATCGCACCGGGATCTCTGGCGGTGCCGAGCCCATGGACCCGAAGGCATTTCACGAGACCTTCGGCGGTGCGAATCTCATGCTCGGGCAGATGATGAAGCGGCTGTTGTTCTATGCCCGCTGCATGGCGGAAACCGGCTTCAAGGCCGCTGGCAAGAAGATCCTACGCTGCGTTGCCTACAATCAGGACGCCGCCCGCACGGCGAGGGTCAACAACCAGTGGGTTCCGATCGATCCGCAGCGCTGGAACATGGCCCTGGACGTGAAGGTGACCGCTGGCCTCGGCCACGGCACCAAGGAGACGCGCCTGGCCGGCGCCATGCAGATTATGCAAGTCCAGGAAAGGATCGTGACAGATCTCCAGTATGGAACTCTGAAGGGTCCTTTTGTGACGCCGGAGCACGTGAGCAATTCTCTGGATACCGTCTGCGACAGCATGAGCATGGACCGAAGCCTCTACTTCGGCGAGCTTGACCAACAGGGCATGCAGCAGCTCATGAATCCGCCACCGCCGCAGCCCAGCGAGCTCGAAAAGCTGGCCGAGCAACAGAAGCAAATCGAGATGTCGAAGGCCCAGCTTCAGATCATGAAGGAAAAGGCCGACAACCAGATTGATCTGCTGAAGATCCAGCAAGACGCGGTGCAGGATCGCGAGGACAATCAACTGAAGCTTCTGGAATACGAGCTCAAGTACGGAGTTGAACAGCAGAAGCTGGCGCTGTCTTGGCAGCAGGCCGAGAACACGCAGCAAGGCAACGGGGTGAGCGTTTCCTATCAGGCCGGCGACGACGTGGCTTCAATGCTCATGCAGCAGGGCGAATCGATCCAAGCCGGTATGCAGGAGCTGGCGGCATCCGTGGCCGCGCTGGGCAATGCCGCGGCAGGCATGAACAGGCCGAGACGGTTGATCCGGGACGAAGCGGGAAGGGCGATCGGTGCGGAAATGGTGCCGGAATGAGCGCGACAAGCGGATATTAACGCTGGCCGTGGGCGTGGGGCTGGTCGTCCTGATCGTTGCGGTTTGGGTAGTGTAGGGGTTTAGGAATGGTAGCTTTCAACAAATTCAACGTGTACACGGAAAACGTTAACGAGGCCGTGCATAACCTCAACGCTGCGAACGACGTGCTCAAGGTGGCGCTGAGTAACACGGCGCCCGTAGCCACCAACACGGTCTTTGCCAACATCACCGAGATCACGGCAGGCAGCGGCTACACGGCTGGGGGCGAGGACACCCAGAACTCCCTTTCCCGAACGGCCAACACGACCTCGGTGATTGGGGTCGATGTCGTCTGGACCTCAACGGGGACGATCGGGCCTTTCCGCTACGTCGTGCTCTACAACGACACGCCGACCTCCCCGGCGGACCCGCTGATAGGCTGGTGGGACAACGGATCCTCGGTCACCCTGGCCAATGGCGAGACCTTCACGGTTGATTTCGGCGCATCCATGTTTACCGTTGCCTGATAATTGGGGGGCAACGGGAGGATGAAAAATGGCTTATTGTCTCATTTGCGAGCGCCAGCGGGCCAACCAGGGACCGCGTGAAAACAAGACCTATGTCAACGTCGCGCCACAGTCGCGGATCATCGGAAGCACCGATGAGACCCTGGACCAATACCAAGCTCGAGAGCCGGACTCCGTCTGGTTCGACCCGGGCAACAACGAATTTCTGATAGAGATCTCAAAAACGCTCTACAACGATATCCAGAGCGGCACCTTCCCGCTGCTTCACGACGGCTATAGCAACCTGCCCGTCTGGCAGCAGCAGAACACGATCAGCGGCGACGCGCTATCCCTCGGCAGCTATGACAATCCCGAGGATTCCAACTCTGCCTTTGTGGTAGACCGCGCGCTGCCGGATGACCGCTTCATTCTGAGGATCTACGACAAGGATCCGGTAACGGACGGGACCGCGGTCAATATCGGCTCCGAGGAATTCCTTGAGGACAAGACCACGACGACAGTTGAGCGGTTTCTAAGGCTGTTCCAGGCTGACGAAACGCCCGTCAATCGCAATGTAGCTGATGACCGCTTGTTCATCGACGGGGCTTGGCTAGACCTGGACTGGGGATCTTCGGACGGCCTGGGCGCCGGGGTGGCTCGTTTCTTTTCGAGCGTGGAATTTACCGGGGAGGGAACCTTCAGCTCGGACGCCGGCTATCAGGTCCTCGGCCCGACCGACGAAACGCGCTACACTTGGACGGTCTACACCAAGACCCTGAATGTTGTTGGGCGGTAGATAGCTGGCGTGGCTGCATTTGTAAAATCAGTTGAGCGCTTCAGCACAACATTCACAGCCAGCAGCCTCCTTGTCACGAAAACCATAAACCTGACCAAGGGCCAGGACGAAACCCAGTGCGTGCCGTTCTACACGGCGCATTTTACCCAGTCTGCGACAGACAGCAGAATAACCCACAACGTTGCGATCGACATGATCGACAACGCGGGCACACCCGCGGCTGCTGTCAAACGCCAAACGACAGCAAGCAGCGGCGGCACGCTTGTCGTTGAGGTAATGGTTGTTGAATTTGAGAGCGCCGTCACAGTTCAAAAGGGGCAAACGTCACTCACAGGATTGAACGCTACAGCCACGATAACCTCTGTGACGCAGGGCAATGCGTTTATCGCCATTACACAACACGCGCAGTCCACCGGGTCCGACGACTGGAACGACGCCCTTATTCAAGCCAAATTCAATTCCAATACGCAGATCCAATTTGATCGCCGCGCAGCCGGCCTTCCGGATTGGGAGGTCTACTGGTATGTCGTCGAGTCTAACGGGACAGATTTCCAGACGGAATATGTAACCTTCGATATAACCGCCAATGCGACAACTGGCACGGCCACACTAAGCAACAGCGTCACCCTGGCAAATGCTTTTCTCGTTTGCACTTATGAAAGCAGCGAGACCAGCGACGACATGCGCGACGCTATTTTCAACTTTGCGCTTACTGCGTCGACGACCCTTACTTACTACAGAAACCACGGCAGCACGCCCAGCGCAACTGCGACGGTGGGGATCTGGGTCGTGCGCTCGGATAGCGCGGGCGTCAATGTGCAGCGATTCGCGACTGACGTTGGCTCTGCCTCTTTGACGCACAACCAGACAATCACGTCAGTTGATCTTGATCTGACAGCGATTATCAGCAGTCAGAATGTTGGCTTTGGCGCCTGGCCTCCCAACAGTTCAACAGCCGGCGGGGATAATGATGGTTATCAGCAGAGCATAGCGCTTACGACCGCTACAAACGTGTTGCTTACTCGATATGTGACGGGATCTTCAGGCAGCAATAATAACGTCCGCTATGAGGTTGTTGAGTTTCAGGAGGCAAGCACTGGCCCAACGCTAGTTGCCGACCCTGGCGCCTTCACCTGGACGGGCACAGACGCCAATCTGCTTACGACTCACATTCTAACGGCTGAATCCGGCTCTTTCCTGTGGACGGGGACGGACGCAGCCCTGAGCAAGGGCTCCCGGCTTACCGCCGATCCGGGCAGCTTCGCCTGGACCGGCACAGACGCGGATCTGATCGTCACGACCCCGGCCGACACCGTTTTGGACGCGGAGCCTGGAAGCTTCATCTGGACCGGAACTGACGCTGGCTTGCTGGTGGGTCGTGCAGTTCAAGCCGAGTCCGGCAGTTTCATCTGGACCGGCACGGATGCTGACCTGATCGTCACGACACCTGGGGATACTGTCCTAGCTGCCGATCCAGGGTCCTTCATCTGGACCGGAACGCCGGCAGCCTTGATCTACAGCGGCGAGCCGATCGGGGCGCCCCCTGCGGGCCTCCCGGAGACGATCCGTAAACCAAAACGCAAGGATCGCCGGTATATCCTGCCAGACGGGCGCGTTTACACGGACCCTGACCGGGCTTTGTTCGAGTTGCACAGACTGCTGGCAGAGAATGCAGAATCTGGCGGAGATCTGCCGGAAATTGAGGAAACCCCAGAAACTGAAAAAGGGTTTTCGGTTTATGGGGGAATTTCTGGGGAGGATTTATGGGATCAGGTTTCCGAGTCCGCCTTAATGCAGAAAATCACTGTGGAACTTCCTGACATGATCCTGGCTCGCCCCGTTCTGGCTGAGCCTATTGATCCACAACTGATTTCTGTGTTATTTGAAAGGATCGATGATGAAGAAGCAATCCTGCTGCTTTTGGACGTTTGATGCCCGAGCCTGATCTTCTTTGGAAGCATGTGCAAGATGGCCAGGAAGCCGAAGCCGTCCTCCAAAACCCCGTCTTCAAGCAAGTCGCCGAAGAGCTCCAGAAGCGCTTTGCAACGGATTTCAAGGGCGATGACGAGGTCAAAGCTTTGGAAGCTCGTCGCGAGGTTCGGGTTTTCGAGGCCCTTCTAGGGAAAATTCTGCGTATCCAGGAGCGTGGCGTGAAGGCCGCGGCCTCTCTGGAGGAACTGAAGCAGCGCGACAAGGAAGGATTGCCCACGGACGCCAATAGCCTGGGCGGGATCGCTTAGGCGGAAAGGAAGACAAATGGCAGACTTAAAGAAAGGCAAGATGTCGCCCAGCAAGCAGTATCGCGAGCCCGGTGATGTCAGTTACGGAAGCTCCGCCAATGTGCGCGAGAGCACGTCCAAGACCTACAGCAAGCCCAAGGGCGGCAAGGCCAAGGCCGGCAAGTACGCCAGCTATAGCTAAACCCCTCTCCAGGTAGGAGACTTAGCCAGGATGGCTGAAAATCCCCAGACGCAGGACGGCGCCCAGCCTAAGCCTGCAACCCAACCAGACCCAAGCGCGGAGCCTTTGGCATCGCGACGGTATGGCGAGAACAAGAGCACACAGAAATGGCTCGCCGAGCGAAAGGACCAGCGCGCGGCGACTCGCAAGGCAATTCAAACGGCCAGCGAGTCCACCCCGCAAGCTGAAAGCCTGGAGCCCGAACCCGAGCCGACGACTGAGACAAGCCGCGAAGAGGAACAGGACACACAGGTTTCTGAAAGTGCGGACGCTCAGACGACAGGCGAAACCGAAGTTCAAGAAGCCGAGGTTTCGCAAGAGCAAGTCGAAGAAGGCGATTTCCCGGAAACACTGACCGAATTCGCGGAAGCCGTTGGGGTCGATCCCAAGGACTTCCTGCAAGGCGTTACGACGCAGGTCAAGGTCAACGGGGAAATGCAGGACGTTTCGATTGCCGACATGCTGGAGGCTTATTCCAGCAAATCGGAGCGAGACCGGCTTGCCTCGACGCTTGTGGACGAGAGAAAGGCCATCGAGGCCGAAACTCAGAAGCAGGCCACCGAGTGGCAGAACCGAATCCAGCAAGCAGACGCCTATCTGGCCATTCTGCAGTCTTCGATCGATCTCGGCCCTTCCGAGGAACAGCTTGCACAGCTTTTGCAGACTGACGAGATCGCCTATCTGAAGGCGCGTGCGGATCGCGATAGCAAAGTCCAGAAGCTTCAGGCCGCAGTCTATGAGCGGCAGCAAATGGGCCAGCAGGCCCAGCAGGAAGCCTTGGGCAAGCAGGCGGAATACCGCAAGAAGCAGCAAGACGGCCTGATGCAGTGGAAGCCGGACCTACAGGAGCCAAGCAAGCTCAACGCCTTTGAGGGCCGCTTGCGAAGCAACTTGCAGGAGCATTACGACTTCAGCGGCGAAGAGGTACAGGCTTTCTTCGAGGGTTTCGACCTGCGTCAACTTAAGATCGTGGATGACGCGATCGCCTACAGGGAATTGAAATCCAAGGAAAAGCCGATTCGCCAGAAACTGCACAAGCTTCCGAAGATCCAGAAAGGCGGCCAGAAGCGCAGCGAAGGCCAGCTTGCAAACGACAAGGTTCTATCAGCTCGGAATCGTCTGAAATCCACCGGGTCCAAGCATGACGGAGTGAAACTCCTTCAGGCCCGCCGAGCACAAAGGAACCAGAGACATGGCGGAAGCCAATAGAAAGACCACCTACGATTCGCCGGTGAACCGGGAAGACCTGGTAGACATCGTTTACAACGTCGACCCCTGGGAAGCCCCCTTTATCACGCGCATTCCGTCGACCAGTGCGACCAACCGGACGCATGACTGGCCGATCGACGTGTTGCGGGCGCCGAATTCCAGCAATGCCCAGCTTGAGGGCGACGACGCGACGATCAACGCCAGCACCAACCCGACCCGGGCCACGAACGAGTGCCAGATTCTGACCGAGAACACCATGGTCTCCGGCACTCAGGAATATGTGATCCAGGCCGGTGTGGACGACGAGGTCGACTATCAGCTCGTGAAGAAGACCAAGGAGCTGCGGACCGACCTGGAGACGATCACCCTGGGCAACCAGGCGCGCAACGCCGGCAACAAGGCCACCACGGCCCGGACGCTGGCCAGCGTGCAGTCGTGGATCGCCACCAACTACACCCAGGCGACGGGCGCCACGGGCGGCTCTGCGCCGGCTGGAGACGGGTCCAACACGCGCACCGCGGCAACCACAAACGGCGTGATCGTGGAAACCGACTTCCAGGGCGCGGCCTCGCAGTGCTGGAATGAAGGCGGCAATCCGGACTCGGTCATTCTGGGCTCGACCCTGAAGACCAAGTTCTCGACCTTTACCGGCAACGCCACCCGCTTCAAGGGTGCCGAGGACAAGCAGCTTGTTGCGGCGATCGACATCTATGACGGCGACTTCGGCGAGTACGAGATCATCGCCGACCGTTTCGCCGCGGCGGACTACGTCTTTCTTTGCGAGACGGAAATGTGGGCGCTGGCCGAGCTCCGGCCGCTCTACAGCGAGCCGCTGGCCAAGACTGGCGACGCCGAGAAATGGCAGCTCATCTGGGAATGCACCCTTGAGGCACGCAACCAGAAGTCTTCGGGCTGCGTAGCGGACGCCAACGCCGCGTAACGGGACAGGGGCGGTCTTCGGGCCGCCCCACTCCCATAGGAGGACACATGGCAGACCTGACCTATCGAGATCGCACGAGCAACTGCAGCCTCACAGGTGGCGATTGCGTCGAGATCCCCACCGTCGAGGGCGGGGTCATCTACGTCTATGCCGACGCCGTCAAGAACCTAGTGGCTAGTGCCAAACCGCCCGTGAAAGCGGAGGCAAAGGCCGCGCCACCGCCCGCGCCGGAGCCTGACCCGGAGCCGGAGCCCGAAGACGATGCCGAGGGCTAAGGTATACGACGAATGGGCGGGAATCCGCTCGGGCTGGTGGAAAGATCCGTCCACCGGCAAGAACGTCGTGGTCAGCAAGCAGGATTGCGGCGATATCCTAGACTTCAACAAGGCGCAGCAGAGCGAGGGCGCCCACGAAGTCCCAGGCCTCGGCAAGAAGCTTGCCAGCATTCCCGTCGTGATCTTCCACAAGTGGCTGGACGATGCCGGGATCACTCAGCAGCAATATGCCGTAATGTCGCCGCTCGAGCGCAAGAAGTGGCTGGCCAAGCACCTGAACGACCCGCAATGGGCCTATCTGAAGACCACGACCAAGCGGATTTTCGCGAGGTAGCATGTCAATCCAGAACTATGGCGAGCTGAAAACAGCGGTTTCCAACTGGCTGAAGAAGACGACGCTGGACGTTCGGATTCCTGAGTTCATCGAGCTTGCCGAGAACCAGATCTATAACGAGCTCGACCTGCCGGCAATTGAGGCGGAGGTCACGCTTACCATAGACAACCGTAACATTGCCTTGCCGAGCGATTTCCTGGAGCAACGCCGCCACTATATCGACGTGACCGAGCCGGTGCAGCGCGTCACCTACATGGCCCCGGAAACCCTCTGGGACTATGATAGCAGCGGCTGGGCCGGATCCTCGGGCTTCCCGCGCTTCTATACCATCGAAGGCAACGATCTGGTTTTTGCGCCCACGCCGGATGACACCTACACCGGAAAGTGGCTCTATCTGGCGCGCAATCCCAGGTTGGCCGACGACGCCGATACGAATACAATCCTACAGGTTCACACGGGGCTGTATCTTTACGGATCCCTGCTTCAGGCCGAGGGTTTCCTGGCGGATGACCCCCGGATCCTGACCTGGGCCTCCAAGTACGAGAATGCCATGGATCTGGCGCAGGATCTGGGGCGTCGCCAGCGCTTCCCGAAAGGCCAGAAGGTCATGCGCTCTCGCGTACCAGTGTCTTCTGGCGGAAGGACCAAGATGTAATGCCGGCCAGCCTTGCATCGCGACTGAGGGCCAATTCCGGGGCGCTGCGGTCTACATCACAAGATACCGTCGGCGTGGACTTCGGCGATTGGGCGCCCGATCTGCCCGATTTTGCCAATCCGGGCGCCATTGTGTGCAACAACGTGCTGCCGGCGGCGAATTCCTACCTTCCGGCGCGGGATCTGGTGGACGTGAGCCTGAATGCGCTGGAGAGCACTTGCCTCGGCGCCGTCACAGCTCGAGACGCCTCAAATAACGTCTACGTCTACGCGGCGACGGCAACCAAGCTCTATGAGCTCTTGGACAACACCTTCAACGACGAAAGCAAGGCCGGCGGCTACAACACAGCAACAGACGATGTCTGGGAATTCGCAGTTTGGGACCGCGAGCAAAAGGTTATCGCTACTAACTTTACCGATCCTGTGCAGGCCATCGATATCGGCAAGGGCGCCTCTGTGGACTTCGCCGATCTGATCACCTCGACCCAAAAGCCCAAGGCTAAGCATGTGGGCGTGGTGCGTAACTTTCTGGTGCTGGGCCATACCGAGGACGCGACGGACGGCGTGAAGACGCAGCGTGTCTGGTGGTCGGCGATCGGCAACGAAGAGAACTTCGACCCAGCCGCCGCCACGCAAAGCGACTTTTCGGATCTGGATACGGGCGGTTGGGTGCAAAAAATCGTGGGCGGCGCGGAATATGGCGTGATCTTCCAGGAATCCACCATCCGGCGCATGGAATACGAAGGCTCGCCAATCATCTTCGACCTGCCCGCAGTGGATCGCCGCCGCGGCACGCCAATCCCTAACAGCGTCGTCGCTCAGGGCCGGCTGATCTACTACATTTCAGAAGAGGGCTTCTTCGTCTTCAACGGATCATCCTCGGAGCCGATCGGCGTCAACAGGGTTGACCGCACTTTCTGGGCGCAGTTCGACCTGGCGGATAGAAAGAAAGTCAGCGCCTCGATTGACGTGTTGAATAAGCTGGTTTGCTGGGCTTTCCCGGCCAACGGCGGGGACGCCAACGGCAATCCCAACAAGATCTTCTGTTACAAGTGGGATACCGGGCGGTGGTCTGAGATCGACATTGACCTGGACTGGATCTTCCAGAGCCAGAATCAGGGTTATACGCTTGAAGGCCTGGACGCAGTGTCAACCAACATTGACACCCTGGAGCCGTCGCTGGATTCAGATGTCTGGAAGGGCGGCAAGATCTACAGCGGTGCCTTCACGACGGCCCACAAGCTTGGGTCCTTTGACGGTGCCACCTTGCAAGCCACTTTGGATACGCGCGAACAGCAATTTACCCAAGGCCGGGCCAGCTATATCGATTCCGTGCGCGCCTTGGTCCAGGTCGAGCCGTCCTCGGCCAGATCCGCTGGAAACCTGGGGATTCAGATCGCAGTTGCAGGGCGTGACAGCCTGGAAGACAGCGTAGTCTTCGATGCGCCGGTTTTGATCAATGCCGAGGGGCTGGCGGATGCCGATAATCAGGCGCGCTATCAGCGGTTCCGGACGATTATTCCAGCCGGCGCCCAGTGGCGTCATGCTCAGGGTTTGGCGGTGAACAAGTCAGCGAGGGGTCGCTACAATGGCGCTAGCGTCGCCTAGACTCACCAAGGTTGGCCAAGCGCGCCCCACGGTGCCGCTGGACTGGTACGACGAAGGGGAACACAGGCGCAAGCTAGCGGACGCGATCAACCTGCTGGCACAGGGGAAGCTTCTATCAACCGGGGAAGTCACGCTAACCGCGTCCTCGGCGACGACGACATTGACCGACGACAGGATCGGGACGAACAGCTTTATCGGCTTCATGCCCACGACGGCGAACGCCGCAACCGAAATCGCGACACTGTTTGTTACAAACCGTGACAAAGGGACAGCGACCCTGAACCATGCAAACAACGCTCAGACAGACAGAGACTTCGTCTATTGCATCATTGGCTGACCCCTTCTGGGTTGTCTGGCGCCGTGTGCGGCCACTGGTTGCCGAGGCGCTGGATCGTGCAGACGAGTACAGCGTCGGCGACGTGCTACACTATGCCTACACAGGCAAATGGCAGACCTGGCATGGTGAAAGAAGCGTGGCCTTCACGCGAATTGCGACTTACCCGACGCATACCGCTTGCATCGTCATCCTCTGTGCTGGAGATTTGAGCGAGATCAAGGAACTGGAGCCACAGATCTGCGCCTGGGCGCGAAGAATGGGCTGTAAGTACATGAAGATCTATGGACGCCGTGGCTGGCATCGTGCGCTTGACGACTATGCAGAGCAAAGCGCTGTGCTCAGAAAGGAATTGTAATGTCCGGTGGTGGTGGAGATTCTCAGGAAACCACAAGCGATCCCTGGGAAGGCGTGCAACCCTATCTCGGCAGGGGCTACAGGGTTGCGGCTGATCAGGTTCTCAATCGTCCCACGGAGTTCTTTCCGGGTCAGACCTACGTAGACTATTCGCCCGAGACGGAGCAAGCCCTGGCGGCGCAGACCGAGCGCGCGACCGGGGGAAATCCCTTGCTGGGCCTCGGGCAGCAGCAGGTAGGGCAGACGCTCGGCGGTGAGTTTCTGGGACAGAATCCCTATCTTGACCAGCTCCAGCAAAGCGTCATGTCAACGGTCATGCCCCAGGTCGACAGCCAGTTCAACATGGCCAGCGGGCGCTTCGGATCTCCCGCGCACGCCGAGGCCATGGGGCGCGGAGTTTCAACCGGAATGGCGCCATATCTCTTCAATGAGTACGGCAACGAACGCGCCCGCATGATGCAGGCCAGCGGCATGGCGCCGGGACTGTCGCAGGCGGATTACCTCGATATAGGCCAGCTCGGGCAGGTTGGGGCCTCCCGTGAGAATCTGGAGCGCATGGCCCTGCAGGACGAAATGAGCCGCTTCCAGTTCGGGCAGCAAGAGCCTACGAGCCGAATCCAGGACTATATGGGGATTATCTCCGGTTCTGCCCCACTGCTTGGCGGGGCTGGCACAGTAACGGCACAGGGCGGTGGCGGTGGCGGATTTTCGCCCATGGGGACTCTGGGTGGTGCGGCCAGCGGCGCGGCCATGGGTTCTATGTTCGGGCCTATAGGAATGGGCGTCGGCGCTCTCGGCGGCGGTTTGCTGGGCAGCGGCGCGTTTTAGGGGTTAATCATGGCCGATCCAACTTGGTATTCCAGCTACTTCGCCCCGAGCGCCTCGGGCGCGCCCGGCATGGGTACTCAAAGCCTCATGCAGCTAGGCGGTGGTTTGCTATCCGCCAGCACGGCGCCACGAAGCCAGCGAGGCGCGATCCTGGCCCAGGCCATGGACCCGCGGCGCATGATGCAGCAACGCATGATGCAAGCCCAGTATGAGGAAATGCAGGCCAAGGCCAATGCCCGGAAAGCCTGGAATGAGCAATGGGGCACGGCAGCGCCAGCAGCGCCCGCTCCGGCAGCAGGTGGCTCTCCTGGGCTTGCGAATCAACCCATGCTTGGCGGGTCGCTCATGGATTTGCCCGGCGGCGGCACGGCTCCGGGTCAGGTGCAGACAGCCCTCATGGCGCCCCCCGCCTCGCCAGCACAGCCCGCAGCGCCGCAGCTCCCGCCTGGGGTCACGCCGGCAATGATGCAAGCCCTGGGCCCGCAGGCCGGATCGCAGTTGATGGCCAGGTTCGCCATGCAGCAGGCCCAACCGCGCGATCGCAAGACGGCGAAGGGCGCGGACGGATTCCTGTATTACACGGACACGGGCGAAAGAGTTCTGCCGGGTGTCGAGGCGGCGCCTGACAAGCCCAGCGACCGGAAGACGGCAAAGGATGCTGCGGGCTTCCTGCGATACCTAGACACGGGTGAAAGGGCCTTCCCTGACGTTCAGAAGACGGCAGAGGAACCGTCTGCAAGCGATATTGCCGGGATGCGAAAGGAGTTCAGCGGGCAATCAAAAGATTACAAACTTGTCCGGGACGCTTTCCGCAAAATTCAAAACGCTGCGACTGGCACACCCTCTGCTGGCGGCGATATGTCTTTGATATTCAGCTACATGAAAATGTTGGATCCGGGGTCAACGGTTCGCGAGGGCGAATTTGCGACAGCGCAGAACACAGCGGGCGTCCCAACGCAGGTCAGAAATATGTATAACAGGGCAAAGACTGGCGAAATGTTGGCGCCAGAACAGAGAGCGGACTTCCTAAACCAATCCGAAAAAATCTACGGCGCCCAAGCGCAGGCTCAGAATTTACTGGAACAGCAATACAGAGGACTGGCTGGCCGCGCTGGCTATGATCCAGAAAATGTGGTCCTCGACTATCAAGGAAATCTTCGCGCAAAAGAGGATTCAGACTTAGAGCAACGCCTTGTTGATGATCCTGACAGCTTGTCCGAAGAAGACCTTAGAAGGCTAGCCCAATGACGCCCGAGGAACGCAGATCCGCGGCAAAGCGCGTCCTGGCTCAAAGAGAGTTGGCCAGGCGGGAAGCGGCAAAGTCTATGGGTGTTTCACGTGAAACAATGACTCCCCTCGAAGATTTTGTGCCGACGCCCTATGAACCGCCCATCCCACAACCGCGCCTTGGCCCAGCCGAGCCCTTTAGCCCGACGCGATCTGCCGCGCAGTTCGGTCTAGCCGCCATTGAAGGCGCGCCCTTCAACTTCGGCGAGGAAGTCGGATCCGTGGGTTCAACAATCGCTGGGCAGGTGGGTGTGCCAGGTTTCTCTCCGAACTATGCCGAGAACCTAGCTCAATCGCGGGAAACGCTTAACGCAATGCCTGGAGGGGTCAGGCTCGCTGGAAACTTGGCTGGCGGCATTGGTACGGGCATTGGAACAGCCCTCACTACTGGAGTCACTTCTTTGAAGGGTTTAACAGCCTTGAGCGCCGCAGAGGGGGCTTTGGCTGGTGCTGGCGCTGGGGAAACTCCAGAGCAAAGACTTGTCGGCGCAGGAATTGGCGCACCTGCTGGAGCTCTGTTTGGCTTTGCCGTTCCAAAGACAATCCAGGGCCTCGCTGGGCTGGTCAATCGCGCCCGTAGCGGCATGACTAGGGCAGAAAGCAAGGCTGCCCAAAAGATCATGCAGAATCTAGAGCGGGATCTTATTTCGCCGGATGCTGCAATGCAGCAACTCAGGGCGGTCGAGGGCGCCACGCTTGCTGATCTTCCTTTTGCCAGGAACACCCTAGGGCTTGCCAGGGCGGTCGAATCCTCGCCGGGGCCTGGTGCGGCCTCGATTACGAAAACGCTCGCCGAACGGCAGATAGGGCGTCCTGAGCGTATTCGCGATGCCGTGAAGCAGATCATCAGCAACAAGGATTTTGCCTTAACGCAAAGATTCCGCATCGCCAACCGCCGCGAAACGGCCAATCGGCTTTATCGTATCGCCCGACAGAGAGGCATTCTATCCAGTGAAAAACTGAATGAAATCCTAGAGCGCCCGGCCATTAAGAATGTCATTGGGCGCCTACAACAAAATATTGTGACGCCGGAAGGCACTCAGCTTAGAAAGCTTCCGAGGAACAACATAGAAGTCATTGATGCACTTTATAAAGATCTAGTAGAGAAAAGCTTTACGAAGTCCGGAGATCCGGTCAGTGGGCTCTCCGGTCGATCAATCAATCAGATCCGAATGGAGCTAAGAGACGAACTCGCAGAGCTTGCGCCGGAATATGCCCTTGCTTTGCAGAAATACAGCGGTGACAAGGCCTTGGAGGAAGCCCTTCAGGCTGGAGCTGATGCTTTCCGCGGGCGCGATAGAGATCTGATTACGCCGGGATTCGTGCAAAGTCTGGGAGAGGCCGAGAAAGAGCAATTCCTAGTTGGCCTAGCGCGGGCGGCTCAAGAGGGTATCGATTCCGGTGCCAGCCCTGTGTCCGCGGTCAAGAGGCTGATGACGCCCAAGAATCAAGCTGTTATTGAAGCCGCGACTGGCGACAGGGCTGCTGCTAAGGCATTCCAAGACGCCATGGCGCGCGAGTTGCAGTTTGCCGCAACGGAAAGAGCCGTTATCGGCGGTTCGCCTACGGCCAGAATCCAGGCAGAGCGCGCGGACGCTGCTGCTAACGTTTTGGATTTGGGCCTTGAGGCGGCGCGCGGGAATGTCGGTCAGGCGACTCGCAGCGGCATTGACATGCTCTTGGCAGGAATGCGTAAGGGACGCCCTGCCGGGCAGCTCGATCCCGGAGTGAGCGAGGCCCTTAGCCGAATGCTTGTAACGCCAACTCAAATACCATCGCCAGGACAAAACATGCTCCGGCAAGCGCTAAACAGATCACTAGCAACCCAGCGATTGAGCGCCCTTGGCGGCCTAGGAGCCACAACAGGAACCACGACAGCGGGGGCTCAGTCTTTGATGCCAGGATCAAAGCGGCGTCGTAGTCTTCTTGATTTGCCATCCCTGTCTCGCTAAGGAGCCGATATGGCTGAAGTTTGGGATTATAACGTAGTAGACGGCAGCAATACAGCCCGCTTCCCGGAGGGCCAGGCGCCGAGCACGGTCAACAACGGAGCTCGAGCGAACGAAGGCATCGACGCGCGCTGGTATCAGGACACGAACGGCAGCCTAACGACGACCGGCACAGCCTCGGCCTATGTCTTGACGCCGACCCGGACCATGATCGCCTATTTCCAGGGCATGACCTTTACGGCCAGGGCCCATGTGACTTGCGACGCAACGCCGACGCTGAATGTGGGCGGCCAAGGTAATGCGACCATCAAATGGTCGGACGGGTCGGCCCTGAAGGATGGGGATATCCAGCAGGACGCCATCTTCACCGTCGTGCATGACAGCTCTGACTGGCAGCTCCAGAGTTCATCCCTCCGCCAGCAAGACGACGTGATCACGACTCGCGGCGACGTGATCCGCGGCGACAGCGGCGGGAACGCCGAACGGCTGGCGCTCGGGGCCTCCGGCCTGGTCTTGGCCAGCGACGGGACGGATCTGGTTTATTCCACCTCGCCCTTGCCTCGCGAGTATGTCTCAGGCGACCCGATCACCAACAACGTCACGGATTCGGCGCACGACCTGGATTTCCCGGCTGGGTCATGGCGGGACGATACCAACACTCGTAACGTCGTCACGACAGCCGCATTCACGAAACGGATAGACGCCCTCTTCGCCGAGGGAACCAACCAGGGGGGCCTGGACGCGGGCACGGTAGCGGCCAATACGCTCTACACGCTGTATGCAATTGCGAAGAATGACGGGACGGCGGATTTCTTGATCTCCGCCTCGGCTACCTCGCCCACGCTGCCCAGCGGATTCACCGTCAAGCGCAGGCTTGGCAATATCAGGACGGACGCCTCCGCAAATATCGACAACAACAGATTTTCGCTGGTCAAGTCCTGGGGCGAAGAGCTTAGCATTGACTATCGCTCGGTAGGGACTGGAGCGGCTTTTACGCTGGAAGATCTGCCAGAAAACCTAACCGAGATAGAGGTCCACTTCAAAAGCGTGAGCACGAATTCAGCCAATCAACTGCTTACTTTGAGGCTAGGCAATAATACCGTGCAAACCACTGGCTACAACGGTGCCTGCAACGGAGCTCAGAACGGGGACACGGCCAATGTAACTGCATTTTCTGCGGGGATTGGGTTAACGGACAATGGAACCTTCGACGCTGCAGACCAAGTCCATGGTCTCATTACTCTAAAGAGGGGAAGATCCGACAACTTCTGGCAGTCGAACTATCAAGGGAACGGAAATGGTTCCCCAGTTTACAACTCGTCTTCCAGGGTCGAGGTCACAGGGGGCGCTAACAACCTGGTCCAACTGACCACGATTGACGGAACGGCTGTCTTTGACGGTGGGGAGATTCAAGTCATCGGTAGAGCTTATCGCTAAGAAAGGAAGATCATGGCCGCGAAGAAAACCGCTCGCATGAAGCTTTATGTCCATATCTGGGGCTACAACGGCCATCAGTGCATTGATCGAGCCTCCACCCTTGGTGAGCAACTCGACGCCAAGTCCTTTGAGTATTCCCACTGGGGCCAAGTCTCCTGGAACCGGAAGCCCAAGACCACCGGCAACCGCGGCGCACGCTGCCTCATGATCACCGCCGAGGGCGCCAACGCTGACGAATGTATCGATCGCTATAACTCACAGGTCGACATGCTCAAGTCGGGCTGCATGGACGTGACCGAGAATACTACAGTGGATTGGAACCATGGAGACGGGGGCGGACCTTAGATTTCAATGACTTAGCCTGATCGGCCGGTCGACTTACCCCCAGTAAGGCCCTCGGCCGTGAGAGCCCCGCGCGCGGATTCGCCAGGGTCTAGCGTAGCGGGGCTTTCTTTGTTAAGCTTTGCATACAAACAATAACGATGCTGGGGGCATCAATGAATACGCTAGAAACGGCCCTGCCGTGGATCACGCTGGGCCTGATCATCGGACTCCCTCTGACACTGCGAGGCTACAAGCCGCTCCCATGGGCAATCTATGGGGTGGCGCTCTACGTCGCCTCCTACTTCATTTCCAACTCCTGGAATCTCGCCTACGTGCTCGCCATTGAGAGCGACGCGCACGGACTGGCGCTCAGGTGGAAGACCCTGACCGCGCTCGTGCTGATTGTGATCTATCTCACAGTGGTTTACAGGCTTTTAACACTTAAGCGATTGCCCGAGCTTGATTCGCAAGTTAAGCTTGTATGGCTGATCCTGCTTATAGCGGAAGGCTATAGCGTTCTTGAGTATGTCGGCTGCAAGTTTTTGGATGATCCGTTTGGCGACAGGGATCTTCAGCTTCGGCACGAATGGGGCAAACAAGTCTCTACATACGCCTGCGGCCGCGTTCTCGGGACTTTCGGGCCATACGTCGCGCCCATCACGACGACAGCATTCTTGATAGTGCTGAACATCAGATCGGGACGCGCATGGATAGCGGCGCAAAATCTCAGAAGGCGCTGGCAAAATCTAAGGTCCTAGGCCTCGAGCGGGGCCGGTCCCAGTTTTTCTCGCTGAGGGATCTCTCCGGGCGCGTCATCCCCGGGCTTCCGTCCGTGGTCGAGCTCCCGGCCGGCGGCCATCCAAGCGACTACAAGGACGGTGTCTACATCATCGGTGAGCTCTTCTGCGAGGCCAAGGACGTTGAGGCCCTCGCCCCAGAAGAGCGCGCCAGCCTGCTACGGCACCCCCACATGCTCTGCTACGGCCACCGCCAGGAAATGCGGGTTGCGGAGAACAAGGTGCAGCTCCGCAAGTGGGCAAAGGCGCTGATCTGGACCCTGCTGATTGCCCAGCCCGTGATGGCCTGGTTAGCCGAATATTAAACCTTGCGGTCTAGTCTCCCGGAAACAACGGGAGATTCTGAATGTACAAGGATTCCGCGCTCGGCATTGTCCGGCACGCCATGACCATCGCTGGCGGCTATCTCACTGGCGCCGGCCATCTCAATGCCTCCGAGGCCGAAACCATGGTAGGCGCCGCGGTCGCTCTGGCCGGTGTCGCTTGGTCTGTCCTGCACAAGAAGCAAGTCCGCGATAATTTCTAAGTCACGCATCTCAATGTCAGCATCCAAGAATCAATGACTTAGGCAGGAAAAAGGTCACGCTTCTAGGAAAGTGTCACGCCTCCACCTCCCTGTCCCCTTGGCCCCCGGCTTAACCGCTGGGGGTCTTTTTCTTCGTCACATGTGGTATCGCTGCCAGGGGGTGAGGCTAGTCACCGCGGGCGGCCTTCAGCATGGCTTGCCAAAGTGCCTTGACATCCTCTGGCCAATGCATGAGACGCGCCGTTTCATGACCGGGGATATTCTGACACTTTTCAACCATTTCCTCCGTAGGATCCATAAGAGCGCTGATGGCGGCGCGGGCCATTGGACGAAAGCCTGAAGCCGCTTTTAGTTCTTCGTGCAGGCTGTCCCAAGGTGGCATTGCGCTCGTCCCCACATTCCACCTGCTGTCGTGAAGCGCCGCGGCCACTTTCTCCACCATGTCAGTCACAGCCATTTCTCCCACCTTGCCATCGCGTCAACGAAGGGCTCCGGGTTGTCCTCGAAGATCGGCCAGCCGAACACATCGACGCTGCGCCACATCTTGCGGCGGAGCTCTACCTTCTTGTGTAGCAGGCCCCACCAGAATACGAGGTTGGCGAAGTCAAAGCGCTGGCGCAGCAGGGCGGTGTACTCAAGCTTGGGCAGCACTTCTAGCGGCCAAGCATTCCAGCACATGAACAGATAGTCATGGATCACGCTGGGGCCGCTGTGAGGGCCGAACGGGGCAAGGCCTTCCACGTCCCAAAGGAACCGTGGGATCGAGGCTAGATCCGTCATCATGCCGCGCGGCGCTGTGACGGTCCAAAGGTTGCCGCCTCCTGGTGGACGGAAGATCATCCGATAGTCGGCGATCAACTGCCAGTGTCCGCTGTCCGGCTCGGGCGGGCGGTCGTACTG
>JBPCVQ010000555.1:0-9093 GCA_051010395.1 Geminicoccaceae bacterium
CCTATGCCATCCTGGGTTTGCTTGTCGTCTTTGTCCTGATCGGCGGCGTCGGCGCCTGGTCGGCGACGGCAAAGCTGAACGGCGCGATCATCGCACCGGGCAAGCTGACGGTCGAATCCAACCGCAAGACCGTGCAGCATCTTGAAGGCGGTATCATCAGTGAGATCCTGGTCAGGGACGGCGATGCCGTGACGCCAGGGCAGTTGCTGATGCGCCTGGATAGCACGATCGATCAGGCGACCGTCGATGCGACGGTCGGCAAATTGGATGAACTCCGTACTCGCGCGGCCCGTTTGATTACGGAGCGCGACGGCGGGCAGGATATTGACCTGCCGAGAGATCTGATTGCGCGGACGGATCATTCCGGGGTTGCCAGGATCATCCGCGGCGAACGTGACCTGTTCCAGGCGCGGGTCGATTCCCGGGCTGGAACCGAAAAGCTGCTTGGCCAGCGCATTGCAGGCTATCAGCAGCAGATCATCGGGTTGCGAGGCCAGATCGAATCCAAGCATCGGCAGGTCGATCTGGTCATGGAAGAACACAAGAATCTCAAGATCCTGTATGACAAGGGCTATGCGACGTTGACCCGGCTACTGGCGCTCGAGCGTCAAGCGGAACAGCTCGAGGGCGAGCAGGCCGCACATCACTCCGATATCGCGACAGTGCAAAACAGTATTGCCGAGGCGAAGCTCGAGTTGGGCCAGCTCGAACGCGACTTCCGAGAATCAGTGACTGCAGAGCTAAGGACGGTCGAGGCTGAGATCTTCAGCCTCGAAGAGAAACGCGTCGCGGTCGAGGAAAGACTGCGACGCGCCGCTATCATGGCGCCCCATGCCGGCGTCGTTCTCGACCTGGCCGTGCACACCATTGGCGGCGTCATCGAGCCGGGGCAGCCTTTGTTGCACATCGTCCCCGACGCCGATGAACTCGTGATCGAAGCCCAGATTCCGGTCGAAGCGATCGACAAGGTGTCTCCCGGACAGTCGTCCGTGGTCCGGCTCACCGCATTCGATCAAGCCGAAACGCCCGAGATCACTGGCACCGTGCTATCGGTTTCGGCCGACCGGCTGATCGATGAGATCAGCGGCAAGGTGTATTACGAGGCACGTATCGAACTCGCCGATGACGAGCGCGGAATGCTCGGCTCGGCCGAACTGGTGCCCGGCATGCCTGCCGAGGTCTTTATCGAGACGGGCGACAGAACAGCACTGAGCTTCTTCGTGAAACCGTTGACCGATCGGTTGGCGCGGACCTTCATCGAAGGCTGATCGATCGGCGACCGGGCATGACAGGCTCCCATGCTGCCGATGCGCCGTGCCGAATGGGAATGATCGAGGTTCGCCCTCATCTCCCGGATAGCAGCGCTTCGTCCTCTCGAGCCTTGGTCGTCAGGAAATCAAGCATGGCTCTGATACGAGCGGTCGCGCGCAGGTCACGGTGGGTGAGAAGCCACAGGTCGATCGTGACATGGAACTGATCCTCCAGGACACGATGGAGGTCGTCTATCTGCTCGCCAACGTAGCAAGGCATGGCGAACAGGCCCAATCCGGCCACTGTCGCCGCTATCTGCGTCGGCAGATGATTGCAGCGAAGGGAAATCGTCGATCCACCGGCCAGTTCACGAAGCCTGCGGACCTGGTCGACATCCGCAAGGCTGCCGACCGATTCGATGATCGCATGCCCGGCGAGATCAGCGATGTCCTTTGGTTCGTGATGCTTCTGGAAATAGGACCGGGATCCGTAGAGACCAAATGCGATGCAGCCAACCTTGCGGCCGATCAGGTCGTCGGAGCCCGGATTGCCGAGACGAAGGGCGATGTCGGCCTCACGCCGGATAAGGTCCAGTATCGATGTGCCGATCAGCAGCTCGACGTCGATGCCGGGATAGCGAGCACGCCAGCAGGGCAGTCTGTTTGTGAGCCAATAGGTCCCCAGACCCTCGGTCGTTGAAATCCGGACCCGACCTGCAAGATCCTGATCCTGACCGGCAACCAGCCGCTCGATACCCAGCGCGCTGCTTTGCATGTCCAGGCACAGCTCGAGGATCGACTGACCGGCAGGGGTCAAGTTGTAGCCGCTGAAGAGACGATCGAATAGCCGCACCTCGAGCTTCTCTTCGAGTTCGGCAATCTTGCGGCCGACCGTCGGTTGGCTGGCACTCAACTGACGCGCCGCAGCCGAAAGGCTGCCTGCCTCGGCAACGGCGACAAAAAAGCGAAAAGCATTCCAGTCCAGATAAGGGCCAGTGTCGGCCATTTTTTGATCAGTTATTGTTTTGAGGTTGAGCGAATCTTGCCTCATTCGCTGGCATTAGGCAATTCACGAGGTTCTGTCAGATTTCAGTCCACGGTCTTGATTGGGCGTGAGCGCACACGCTGAATGCCTTGATTTGCTGATTACGCTGCTTGGGGGATGCTCATTGCCAGAGCAAACTGGCGATGATGATGGCGCCGTTGGCGTGCAAGCGAGGGCGTTGTCACGTTGTTGGGATCGTTTGGAGTCCATTGAGCGATGGGTGTCGTCAGGTCGTAGCAATCACATCTCGCCATTGCCGAAACGCATGGCTTCGGAATTCCTTCATGGTGCGGCGGGAGACCAGGTGACGATCGATGTTGAACAGGTTACAGAACTTGTGCATCCTTAAAATTCGATCGCATTGAAATTCTTGACTTTTCTCATTCTAGGTTGAAGCATCAATCTCATGATTATGTGGGTGACTTTGCTGCTTGAATGGCTGAGGTCCTGTTGCCGACCGCAGCGTGATTTGGCTTTAGAGAACTTGGCCCTTCGTCAGCAGCTGGCGATGTTGAGACGACGTTCAAAACAGGCACGGCGATCGCTTCTTTTGGATGATTTTCTGTCGCTATATTAATGAATGGCGAGCGATGCTGTTTGCATTGCATCCGGACACGGTCATCCGATGGCATCGGGAAGGTTTTCGGTGGTATTGGACGAGGAAGAGCCGTCGTGTGGGACGGCCCGGTATCGACCGAGAACTTCGGAAGCTTATTCGCGAGATGCAGGCATCGAATGTTGGCTGGGGCGCACCGCGTATTCATGGCGAGCTGCTTAAGCTTGGCTTTGAGATCTCCCAAGCAACGGTGTCCAAGTACATGCGCCGGCGAACGAAACCTCCTTCCCAAAGTTGGCGGACGTTCTTGAACAATCATCTTCAGGACATGGTGGCGATCGACTTTTTCACGGTGCCGACGGCAACATTAAGGACCCTGTACGTCTTTCTTGTTCTCAGACACGATCGTCGTCGCATTCTTCATGTCAACGTCACCGCACATCCGACATCGCTATGGACAGGGCAGCAGATGATTGAAGCTTTTCCTTTTGTTATGGCTCCCGGCCATGTTCTTCGAGATCGAGACAGTATCTACGGAAAAACCTTTCGAAGTCGCGTTTTTGGCATGGGTATCAAGGAGGTGCTGATTGCGCCGCGCTGCCTATGGCAAAATCCTTACGTTGAACGGGTGATCGGCTCTGTCCGTCGAGAGTGTTTAGACCACGTCATCATCCTGAATGAGCGTCATCTTCGGCGCCTTCTGAGCCGGTATCTGGATTACTATCATGGCTCCCGTACTCATCTGTTTTTGGTTAAGGATTCTCCTGATGTCCGGCCGGCTTCAGCAGGGCAGGGGACCGTTGTTCCCTTTCGGAAAGTGGGTGGCCTCCATCATCGCTACGAAAGGATCGCTGCTTGATGGACCGATCCCATAAACAGAAGGGACAGCCGAGAACATAGTTTGATTAGGGTTGCGATCTGAGCCTGCTGTCACTTAAGTCTTGTTGCAGGTCATCTGTCCGACGAGCAAGCAATTGATGGGGTTGTAGAGCCGGGCGAAATGCAGCTTAAGTCACGCGTATAGCAGCTACCCAGCCCGCAGATGACTATCGCTCCCAACTTCATTCGGCGTCGGTGCTGCTTCATCCAACATCCCCTCGGACATCAGATCGTCCCAGAAGCCGCGCGTGATCTCTGTCGTCCGCCATGAATGAAGTTCTCTTTGTTTCTGCTCGGTACGTGTTCCGGGAATGACGCTTGCTACGACAGGGTGGGCATACGGGAACTGCGATCAAGGCTATGCGGAGGGTCGTGATCATGTTTGGCGACTTAGCTGCCCCCTGAACAAGGCGGCAGCACCGATCGTCGCGGCATCTTGGAGAATGGCGCTTTTGACAATGGGAATTGAGCGACAATCCTCCGCCCAGATGTGAGCACGACTTTTTCTTTCCAGCTCCTTGAAGACCGTCGGCGCCAGACCTAATCCACCACCTATGACCACTGCATGCGGATCGAGGATATTGACGAGTTGACCGATATAGCTGGCAAGGGCGGTCGATGCCTGGTTCAGCAGGAGCTTTGCGGCATCACCCGGCGGGGCATCGACAAGGTCCTGAGTGTCCACACTCCGCTTCGTTCGTTTTCGAAATGTCTCCGCAAGACCGTGACCTGATGCGAAGGCTTCAAGGTTGAACGCACCTTGTTCGCCGCAAGCACTGCAAACCGCCATGATGTCACTCGAGCCGAAGTGGATCGCATAGCCGTTTGCACCGCGATGAATTTGACCATTCCTGGAGAAGGCAAATGAAAGGCCGGTGCCAATGGTGATGAACACGAAACTCGGATAGTCACTTCCATGCCCGAAGAGGCTCTCCGCCAGGGCTGCAGTTCGCGCGTCGCTTTCCAGAATGACGGCGCCGAATTCGGCCAGCCGTCCCTTCACATCGTGCTGGTTCCAATCGAAGTTCCAGCTACTCTTGATCTCACCGGCATTGTTGATAAGTTCGGGGATACCGACCCCCAGGCCCAGGCTCTGAATGTCCTGGTCAGCAAGCCAGCCATGCACTTCCAAAACCAGACCATGCAGCCGCTCGAGAACGCACCCTCCGCCCTCCTCGCGCCCTGTTGGCATTTCGTTCCGCACTAGAATATCACCGGATTGAACATCGACGGCGGCGGCGGCGATTTTTGTGCCGCCGACATCGACGCCGATGGCGACGCATCTGCTCATGCCGCTCTCTTCCCGGCGGCGGAAGCATCCGCATAAAGAACGGCGTTCCTACACTCGACGATTACCGTCGCAGGCCAGTCGGGATCGTAGCATGTCGCCTGGCTGATGATGTCGAACGCTTTCCGTTTGCTTGTTCCGGACAAGATCATCGTGGCTGACTTTGCCTGATCGATGATTGTGGCGATGCCCACGGTGACGCCGTAGCACGGCACCTGATCCAGAGATTGAAAATCCGGAAATGTCTTCAGATTGTCCCGTCTGGTTTGTACCGCAAGTTCGGTCACGCGGGACGTGCTGCCCCGTCCGCTGCACGGAGGGTTGAAGGCGACATGGCCGTCGCTGGCGCCGGAGGCCAGGATAAACAGATCGATGCCGCCTGCAGCGGCGATGCGATCGTCATAGGCAGAGCTTCGAACTGGATCGGGGAACCAGATGTTTTTTGGCGGTAGATGTTTGGATCTAGGTAGACCAGCGTTGAATTGTTCAACCATGTCGACCGCTGCAAAACGGCGGCAGCTGTAGTGTTCGTCCCTATCGACATAGCGGAAGGGAGGACGCTCGCCTTCGACATACTCGTCCATCATGACCAGGATCAGATCGGAAAGGTCGGCTTCGGTCTCGGCGAACCGGGCGGCGAGGGCGTCGTAGGTTGGCTTTGGACTGCGGCCGCTTGGGCAGCCAAGCAGATAGTGCCGACCGGCGGCCTGTGCGCTTTGGAATTGCAGAAGAATGTCGCCTGCCAGCTCAGTGGCTATGTCATCCGACGTTTCGTGAAGGCGAACGCGCATCAACCTGTTACCTCACTTCTTCAGCACGATGTCGAGTGCGGGGTTCATATGCGAATAGAGTGGCAAGGCCGCCGCCGACAGGACCCCGACATCGCGGCCAGTGGAGCCGAGCAGAACTCTGGGTTCGCCGTCACCATCACGCTGACGGATCGACGGATAAAGCGGTGTCGCGGCCGTCAGTATGGCTTCCAGCACCGGGCGGGGCATGTAGCCGCCGACGACGATGCAGCCGGGGTCGAGAAGCTGCTCGATCATATGCACGGCGCGGCGAAAGCCCTCGGCGGCCTCAACCAGCCATTGCCGCATCCTGGGATCGGGATCGGCGAGGCTTGCGCAAAACTGGTCCAACCCAACTTCGCTGAAAACATCGATGCCCAGCTGATGCCCCGCCGAATAAAGCGACAGATATTGCTCGAGACAGCCCGTACTTCCGCAGAAACATGTGTGGCCGCCCGGCATCAGCATCGTGTGCCCAATTTCGCCGGCATTGCCGTCGGCGCCGCAGTAGACCCGGTCCTCCAGGAAATAGCCGACGGCCACACCGAAACCGATGAACAGATGGGCGAAGGATTTGATGTCCTTGGCCACACCGTAGATGCGCTGGCCGATCGTGCTGGCCGTGGAATCATTGCAAAGCTCGATGGGCAGGTCGGTCTCGCGGCCCAATTCATCGACGATGGCGTTGGTCAGCCAGGCCGGGGCCGAGGTCGGGCCATCCATGAGGTAGGAACGCACGCCGAACGGGCCCGAGACCGCGATGCCGACGCCCAGGATCGGTGATCCGGTTTTGCCGGGGGCCTCACGCAAGCGGCCGATCAAACTACAGATCTGTCGGAATGCTTCAGGCCCGCTCAATCCCTCGATCGGTAGCTCTTCGCTTGCAAGCGTTTGCCCGGCGAGATTGGCAACGCATCCGAGAATGCTTCGCTGATCCAGGGACAAGCCGATGGAGAAGGCCCCATCCGGCTCGATATCCAGCGGGTGGGCCGGCGGACCGAGACGGCCGGGTGTGGCGGGGCATTTCTTGACGAAACCGTCCTCGATCAGCTCGTTCACGATGTTCGAGACTGTCTGCACAGCAAGGCCTGTGCGGGCGACGATATCGGCGCGCTCCAGCGGGCCATCGATGCGGATAGCCCCCAGAACGACCCGGCGATTAACCTTCCCGGTTCGCTCCCAATTGCTGCCCGTCACGCCCCGATGATAGCGCGACTGGGTCAAACGCCGGCCCGGCATTGGTCGGTCTTTCCTACCGGTCGTCATTTGGTAGTGCGCTCGCTATGAACAGTCCCTCCGGCATCCCCAAACTTGGCCGCATACCGTCGATCCGGGTGATGGCCGGCAGATTTAAATGAGGTGGTCATACCACCTCAGCCGGCGAACCGGTTGTCGGCCATGCCGCGCATGCCGGGGTCTATCGAGAAGATGTTTCCGGCATCGGGCGTGGCTTCCAGGTCTTGAGCGTCGAGGCCGAACCGCGCGGTGGTAATGTAGAGTGTCGAGAGATCATCACCGCCGAATGCACAATTCGTGACCAGAGCGGCGGGCACCTCGATCACCCGGTCGACCGATCCATCCGGCGCAAAGCGTACGACGCAACCACCGTCCCAACGCGCGTGCCAGAGATAGCCATCCGCGTCCACGGTCGAACCATCGGGATGTCCCCGATCGAAACGGGCGAAGTCGCGTTTGTTCGAGATCGTGCCGGCCGCGACATCGAAGTCGTAGGCGAAGATCGTCCCGGTCGCTGTGTCGGTGAAGTACATCAACGTCGCATCTGGGCTCCAGCAGATGGTGTTTGCGATCGTGATGTCGGTGGCCATGGTGTGGCAGGAAAGGTCCGGGTCGATCCGGTAGAGGCCGCCTGAGCTTGAGATGATCTCCATGCCGCCGCCATCTGGCGTGATATTATTCTGCATGGTCCCGAGCCAGAACCGGCCGGCGGGATCGGCAGCACCATCATTCGCCCGATTGAAGGGCTTCATCGGTTCGGGGTTCAGCAGGCGTTCGAGCTTCAGGTTCTCGGGGTTGAAAAAATTGAACCCGCCATGGGAGGCGATGGCGAGGCCATTGCCGTTTTCCCGAACCGCCACGGATGTGATCATCTCGTCCATGTCGAAGGTCGAAAGGTCGCCGCTCGTCGGATCGAAGCAGTAAAGCCGCGATGGCATTGGGACATCCACCCACCAGAGATGCCCGTCTCTAGCGTCCCAGAAGATCCCCTCGCCCAGGGAACACCGGCAGTCGATCAAACTTGTTGCTGTTTCCATAGCCAAGCCTCTCGATATCTATCTGGTCGCGATCTGATCGCGAATGTCCACTTTGCCTTTGAAGGCGCTATAGCCGGAATCGACCATATGGGTGGCGCCTGTCACGCAGTGTGCTTTGTCGGACAATAAGAATGCCGCGTAGTCCGCTATGTCTTCGGGGGTGGCGATGTCCATCAAATGCATCTTGTCGATTTCCTTCCGCTGAACCGGATCTTCCAGGAAGGAGGCCTGGTCCGGCGTGGTCACGAAACCAGGGCAGATGGTGTTGATGCGAATGCCTTTCGGCGACAGGCTTGCTGCTGCAGAGCGCGCCAGTGAAATCACCCCGCCCTTCGCTGCCGAATAGGCATCGACGCCGGCCTGGGCGATCAGTGCATCCACTGTCGCGGTGAACACCATCGATCCGGCGCCATGCTTCAGCATTTCGCGGCCGACCGCGCGCATGACGTTGAAGGTGCCGGTCAGGGTCAAGCCGACGATATGGTGCCAGACCTTGTCGGATAGTTCGGTGACGATGGTGTCGTTGTTGTTCACGTAGGCGGCCGACATCGCGTTATGAAAAACACCATCGATATGGCCATATTGTTGCACGGTCTTCACGACCGCATCGGCAACCGAACCGGGATCGGTCACATCGAGATGAAGCGCCATGGCATCCTTGCCATTTTGCCGAATGGCTTCTGAATGCGCCGCAACCCGGTCCGCCGCAATGTCCGTGAGAATGACCGAAGCGCCCTCGTTGGCAAAAACCCGTCCGGCGGCCTCGCCGATACCTTGGGCGGCGCCGGTCACGAGGATTTTCTTGTTCTCCAGGGATGACATGGTCAGGCCTCTCAGAGCTTGGGCGTGGCTCACGCCCGGTATTTCGTCAGGCGCAGCGCGATCAGTGAACTGCAGAGCGATATCAGGATCAGCACGGTGCCGATGGCGTTGACAGCAGGTGTGAGCTGGGTGCGGATCATGCCCCAGACCATGGTCGGCAGCGTGTTCCCCTGGCCGATCGTGAAGAAAGTG
>JBPCVQ010000556.1:0-5969 GCA_051010395.1 Geminicoccaceae bacterium
GCTTCGACACCCAGCTGTCCCGATGAAGGCCCGTATAGACACCCATCGGCACCCCGACCAGAAGTGCTATCAGGGCTGAGAGCGCCACCAGTTCCAGTGTCGCCGGCAGGCGTTCGGCGATCAGATCACCGACTGGCTTGCCCATGCGGTAGGACTGGCCGAACTCGCCTCTAGCAGCATTGCCGACCCAGGTGGCGAATTGCATCGGGATCGGATCATTCAACCCGAGACGTTCGCGAAGCGCCTCCCGCTGTTCAATCGTGGCGTCGACGCCAACCATATTGTTGACGGGATCACCAACGAACTGAAACAGCGAAAACGAAATCAGCCCCACCACCAACATGACCAGCACTGCTTGCAGCAGACGCTGGATGACGAAAGCGATCATGGTGATGCCGCCGGCATGCGGTGGACGTTGCTCGGGAGCATCGGTCGGTTACTCCCGAGCATCCGCCTCTGTCTACTTCATGACCACATTGCGCAAATCCACGTCATTGAATGGGCGCTGGATCACGCTTTCGATCGTATCGGAACGCATGCCCCAGGCGAGTGCTTGCTGATGCAACGGAACATGGCCGACATCGTCATAGTGAAGCTGGAAGGCCTCCTTGATGAGATTGTTCCGCTCTGTCTCATCGACAGTTACGGCAATCTGGTCCGTCAGCTCCTCAATCGCCGGGTTTGAGTAGCGTCCGGAATTCCAAGCACCTTGGCCAGCTCCGTCCACGGTCATCAAGTTCTGCAGCGGATTGAGCGCATCATAAGAACCGGGCGTCCAGCCGAGCATGAAGAAGCTGGTGTTGTTGCCTTCAGCCTCACCGATCTTGTTGAAATGCAGGGACTTTGTCTGGGCATTCAGCGAGACATCGATCCCGGCCCGCTGTAACATCGGGATAACTGCGGTGCAGATCGCCTCGTCATTCACGTAACGGTCATTCGGGCAATCGAGGGTTACAGGAAAGCCATCGGCGTACCCAGCTTCGGCAAGCAGTGCCTTGGCTTGCTCGGGGTCGTAGGCGTAAGGCGTGTTCATGTCTTCCTGAAAGCCGTTGATCCCTGGTGCCACCATCAGCCCGGTCGGCGTGGAGGCGCCGCGCATCACGACCCGCTGGATGGCAGCGGTATCGATGGCATGGGCGAAGGCCTTTCGGACCTTGACGTCCTTAAAGGGGTTCTTGCCGGAACCCGGCATGTCTAATAGCTCGTCCCGATATTGGTCGAAACCGAGGAAGATGGTGCGCAGCTCAGGCCCTTGCAGCACCTCGACATTCTCATCACCATTTAGTCGATCGACATCCTGGAGAGGGACCGGGTACATCAGATCGATTTCGCCGGAGAGCAAGGCGGCAACCCGGGTTGCATCGTTGGCGATTGGCGTAAACTCGGCGCGTGTGACGTTATCGACCCGGTTTTCCTGATTCCACCAGCCCTCAAACGGCTCCAGGACCACCTTGTTGTCTTGAACCCATTCGACGACCTTGAACGGGCCGGTGCAGTTGGCATTGGTATTGGCGAAGTTTATCTTGCCAGCACCCTTCTCCACCTCAAAGGCATTATTCTCCTTGATGAACTCCTGATCCAGAATATAGAAATGCGGCAGGTTGAGGAGTAGAATTGGGTCAGGGCCATTAGTTACAATTTCGATTGTATAATCCTCGACCTTGTTGACACTCTCAATCGATGCAAGAGCGAAAGACATTTCAGAAGCGTCCTGAGACTGACGCTCGAAGGAAAAGACGACATCGTCAGCATTAAACGGACTACCGTTGTGGAATGTTACACCCTTGCGCAGCTTGAAACGCCAGGTGACGTCGTCGACCCGCTCCCATTCCGTAGCGAGGTCCGGCTCAAGCGATAGATCCGGCAGACGATGAATAAGGCGACCATAGATGTTGGATTTCATGGTATTTGTTGGCCCCTCATTATTAGCATGAGGGTCGAGACCGAGAATGTCGCCTGTGGTCGAATAGCGGAACGTCTTGGCATCCACGGCACCGCCGGTAATCGCCGCTGCCATGAGAGCAGCAAAAACGCTTCGTCCCAAGATCATGTCAATTCACTCCCTGACGGTTCATTGTTGAAATCATTTTAGCGCCTCCGACGGAAGTCGCAATCGGAGCCTCCGTTCGATGGCGTAAATGCAGCACATTGACGAATTCTTTACCGGTCCATGCTAGCCTTTGCAGGTTATTTCGACCGGAGTTCCAGCATCATGCTGCCCGCCATCGGTTCGATGAGATCACTCGCCGGCCAAGGCAAACTTGGCGTGGTTGTAAGCGCTCGGCCGATCGGCTCTGTCGAAAACGACCGACAACTCGTAGCCTTAGAAATCAAGGATGGTGCCGAAGGGCAGAAAGACGGAAGGCCTCACGTTCCGCCGCCATCCTCGACTAACTATTCTCCAAGTTTGCCCAGCCTTGCTGCGCCTTCACAGGCCGACACAACTTCTGGTGTATCGCCGACAGCGGCCAGGCTGCCCGCAGAACTAACTATAGCCGAGAAGGCGGATGTCACGCGCCTGCAACAGCGCGATCAGCAAGTGCGCCAGGAAGAAAAGGCCCATGCTGCCGTTGCCGGCGATCTCGCAGGGCCGATCAACTACACCTATCAACGCGGGCCGGATGGCCGGGCCTATGCCGTTGGGGGCTCGGTCGGAATTCAGGCGTCGACGTTGAGCGGAGATCCTGCCGAGGCGGCGAGAAAAGCCGGGCGCCTCGCGACGGCTGCCAATGCTGCGACAAACCCTTCAGCGCAGGACTACGCCGCCGCCCGACAAGCCTATGCACTCGGCAGCCAGCTCGGCCAGCCTCCACTTCGAGGCGAAGAAACCGCCGGTGTTCGTCTGAACTTGTAGGTATATGGCGGTGTCGCCAACCTCATGTTTTCGAAGCACTTTCGTTGTTCCGGCTCAGAAATTCGAAGTTCCAGCCGTTCATCAAGTATTAAGTATGGTCAACCTAGCATGTTGATGCTTGCCGGTTTCCCACACCGGCTCTATCTAGGTCGTCATGGATTTGCGGACCTCAAGGTCGGATCATGGGAGAGAAGTCGTGAAGAAGGTGCTTGTTCGGCTGGCCGGCAGTCTGATTGCCGTTCTTGGCCTGTGGGTGGTAATCTCGCTTCCGCTGGTTCTCGGTGAAAGCTCGGCTGCAGAAGTTGGCGAACGCTCGATCGGCGATGCTGATGCACCTGTCACGATTATCGAATACTCATCCCTGACCTGCCCGCATTGCGCCTCCTTTCACAACGAGATCCTGCCTGATCTCAAGGAGCGCTATATCGAGACAGGCAAAGTACGCATGATCTTTCGCGACTTCCCATTGAACGAACCTGCGGTCGATGCTGCCGTTCTCGCTCATTGTGCCGGCCCCGAACGCTATGTCGGCTTCCTGGACGTTCTCTTCCAGACACAAGCGAGCTGGGCCTCGACGGCCAATCCGCGCGAAGCCCTTAAGCAACTAGGCAAGCTTGGGGGCCTCAGCGACAGTGAGATGGATGCATGCTTCGCAGACGAAAGTCTGGTCGATGGCGTGCTTCAATCCCGGCTCACCGGCCAGAACGAGCACAAAGTGCAGTCCACGCCGACATTCGTGATCAACGGCGAGACCCATGCTGGATCCCGCGATATCGATGCGTTTGCCGAGATCATCGATCCTTTGCTTGGCGGTTCCTAGATAAAGCAGAACTCGTCGGCAAGGCGATCGGGACAGCTTCACCGGGTCTTTACCCCGACCTCTCTCCCTGCGATCATCAATTTTCGCACGACAAATTGAGAAAAAGGGTCGGGGAATGCCTGAAGCTGGCATCAAACGAACGGCAGGCATTTATCAGGGGCGCTGCCGTATCGTCGAGCATAATGGTTTGGTTTGGACGGTCGCGACGGCGCCTGGCGATACCGTTGCCGAGCAAACTCGAAATTCGCTCGCTGTGATCGAAGGCAACCTCACCGAAGCCGGCACCGACAAACACCACATTCTCGAAGCCACGGTTTACCTGACCGATCTTACCACCAAGGCTGAGATGGACCAGGTTTGGTGCGACTGGATCCCCGATGATGGCTGGCCCTGCCGTGCTTGCGTCGGTGCTGATCTCTTTGGCCATACGACAGTCGAAATCAAGGTTACGGCCGCCAAGCCCAGCTAGTGGTCCGACGACAACAGGTGATCCCCATAATCTAGTTCGCAACCTTCTGATTTTATGGAGTTACCTTTGCTCTGTGTGGGAATCGGATGAAGTGATCACACCACTAGGCATCAGTTTCGGCATAGGGGAGAACAAAGATGTCGATGACAACCGACGACGGACTGGGCCTTGGCGAGCAGGTGCGAGCCGGAAAGGTCTCTGCGACCGAGCTCGTAGAAGCCTCGATCGCACGGATCGAAGCTGATAATCCACGACTGAACGCGGTTGTGACCAAGGTCTATGACCATGCGCTCGAAGCTGCGAAACATGCCGGCTCGACCGGTCCCTTCGCCGGCGTGCCATTTCTTTTGAAAGACCTCGGCGGCGCACTGGCCGGCGCGCCCTTCACCGGCGGTTCCCGGCTTTTCAAGGACGTCTGCCCGCCGGCGGACAGTGTTCTCGTACAACGCTACAAGAAAGCCGGACTTCTCCCTCTTGGCCGCACCAACACGCCGGAATTCGGCCTGAATGCATCGACCGAACCCATCCTTTTCGGACCGACACGCAATCCCTGGGACATCTCAAAAACACCTGGTGGATCAAGTGGGGGCTCGGCTGCGGCGGTGGCGGCCGGGTTCGTGCCGCTTGCCCATGCAAGCGATGGTGGAGGCTCGATCCGCATCCCGGCCTCCTGTTGTGGCTTGTTCGGCTTGAAGACAACGCGCGCCAGGAACACGATGGCGCCCTATCTCGGTGAGAGCCTGGCCGGCTGTTCGGTCGAGCATGTCGTATCGCGCACCGTGCGGGACAGTGCTGCAGCGCTTGATGCCACTGCTGGCCCGGCAGCTGGCGATCCCTATATGGCGCCGCCGCAAGCAGCTCCATTTCTCGATCAAGTCAATATCAAGCCGAAACAGCTTAGAATTGCGATCACGACAAGGTCTTTCAGCGACCTTCCCGTTCATCCAGATTGCGTCGCAGCGACAGAGCGGGCCGGCGCGCTCTGTGAGCAGCTCGGTCACATCGTCGAGCAGGCCGGTCCAACGTTCGACGCTGAAAAGCTGGATCAGGACTACAACATGCTGTTCGCCGTCGGCGCATCAGCCAATATCCGGCAGCGCGCAGCAGCGCTCGGATTGGCACCGGATCCAGAGAAGCTCGAGCGCATTACATGGGCGATGATGGGCAAGGCCGACAGCCTTTCAGCGACCGACTACGTGCAGCTGCTGAACGGGCTTCACAGTATCAGTCGAGATATCTGCGGTTTCTTCGAGGGTTATGATCTTCTGCTCACGCCGACCCTCGCCCAGCCGCCGGTTCCGCTCGGCCATCTCGATATGATGATGGACGACCTCGATGACTATGTGGACCGACTCTGGCGGTTTGCCTGTTTCACCTATCAGTTCAACGTCACCGGACAACCGGCAATGAGCGTCCCACTTTTCTGGAATGATGATAATTTGCCGATCGGTGTTCAGTTCGTCGGATCTTATGGCGATGAAGCAACGCTCTTTCGACTGGCGGGACAGCTGGAGCGGGCGGCGTCATGGCATGGTCGCCATCCACCAATCTTCGCCTCTTGAACCTCAGTCGACTTCGACTTCGGCCCAGCCATCCCTTGCTAATCAGTCCAAATTCTCTTTAGACTAAATCCAGTCACCACGCCGCCGAAGACGGCGGGTCATGCTGAGCGGAAGGCGACAACAAGCCCATGCCACAGCATATGGGGAGGCAATGACGGACGCCTTACGCAAGACGTTCAAAGAACTTGCTGGCCAATTGGAGGCATTGGTTCTCGGCCGGTCATCCCTCATCGAGCGCTTGCTGACGGCGCTTCTTGCTGATGG
>JBPCVQ010000557.1:0-57275 GCA_051010395.1 Geminicoccaceae bacterium
CTGCACACCACGATCTTCGGCCCGGAGCAGCGTCGGATCGAGGTCCAGATCAGGACCAGCGAGATGCATGAGATCGCCGATCTCGGCGTCGCCGGTCATTGGGCCTACAAGCAGGAGCGCAAGCTTACCGACGGCCGGCAATATCGCTGGATCCGAGGCCTTCTGGAAATTCTCGAATACGCGTCCGGACCCGAGGAGTTTCTCGAGAACACCAAGCTCGAGATGTTCCAGGACCAGGTGTTCTGCTTCACGCCCAAAGGCGACCTGATCGCCCTGCCGCGTGGCGGCACACCGGTCGATTTCGCCTATGCCGTCCATTCCGAAGTCGGCGATATGGTCGTGGGCGCCAAGGTGAATGGTCGATTGGTGCCACTCAGGACACGCCTGGAGAATGGTGATCAGGTCGAGATCATCACAGGGAAGGGAGCCGGGCCATCGCCGGCCTGGGAACGGTTTGTCGTCACCGGCAAGGCCAGAAGCCAGATCCGGCGTCATCTTCGGACCCGGCAGCAGAAGGACTATATCGACCACGGCCGTGACATGCTGCAGACCTCCGCCAGGCGCGAGAATCTGGAAATTGGTGAACAGCATCTCCAGGACGTGCTGAAGGGCTTCGAGCAAAAATCAGTCGAAGATATGCTCGCAGCGATCGGCGAAGGCGTTCTTCGGCCGCGTGTCGTGCTCGATGCGCTCCGCCGCAATCAGCGTGCCACCAAGGTGACCGAAGGTCCGGATGGCGGGAAGAAGGTCATTCAGCTTCGCCGTCCGCGCCCACAGCCGGTGCCGGATGGTCGAGAGGCTATGATCAGCGGCCTGCTCGCCGGGATGGCGATCAACTTTGCCGGCTGCTGCCGTCCGATTCCCGGTGATGCGATCGTCGGTGTGGTGCGTTCCGGACGTGCCGTTGCCATTCACAGAAGCGAATGTACGACTTTGTCACGCAATGCCGAGGACAACAGCGACCGCTGGCTGGACCTTGCCTGGAACGAGGAGCGTCCTGACGCCAAGGCGATTGCTCGGATCCGAGTGCTCAGCCGGCACCAGCCTGGCAGTCTCGGCCTGGTCAGCACGGTGATCGGCCAACATGGCGGCAACATCACCGACATTCGTTTTGGCGCCAAGTCGCCGGATGTGTTTGAGGTGGTTATCGATATCGAGGTCAAGGACGTCGATCAACTCGGCGGCATCGCCGCCAATCTACGCGCAAGCGAGGTGGTCGAATCGGTCGAACGCTCCGAAGGTTGACCGTCGGAGAGGCAGAAAAATCGCCTCGAAGCTGCCTCAATTCAGTCTTTTTCTCTTCGAAGTAACATCTAAGACTGGCCAGCATCCGCTGGACCGGTCACGTTGTCATGAGGGGGGACCTGTTTCGGTGCCTAAATTGGGCTGCCGCCTCGGGTAATGAGGGGATCATGACCGGCTTTTTCGCATTCGTGCAAAAGTTTTGCCGGCTGGTCATTGAAGTTTAAGAAATATAATCGATAACAGAGGGCGCTGTGTTTGGTCGTAGGAAAGAGCTCCCCCTATTGGACCGCCTCAAAGGCTGGCTGTGGCCAGCCATGGGGTGGCGTCGCCTTGGCGTATATCTTTTAAAACGACTGGTCCGCCTGCCCGGCACGCCGCACAATATCGCCTGTGGCTTCGCTTGTGGCGCTGCGGTCTCGTTCACCCCCTTTATCGGTCTGCATATCGTGTTGGGCATGCTGCTGGCCTGGCTGTTTCGCGGCCAGATGATTGCTGCTGTGGCGGGCACCGTGGTCGGCAATCCCTGGACGTTTCCCTTCATCTGGCTGGCCACCTACAAGGCCGGCCAGATCATGCTGGGCAGCGCCGAGGCGGCACCGTGGCCGGCGGTTACCATGTTCAAGCATGTGGTCACCGATCTTGGCGAGCTGATCTGGCCGACCCTCACGGGGGAGAACACGCTGGAGGCCCTAAAGCAGGTAATGGTCGATCTGAGAGCCCTGATCTGGCCGATGTTCATAGGCAGTATTCCGCTCGCGCTGATCGCCGGATTTGCGAGCTACATTCCCTTGAACAAGGCAATCCAAGCTTTTCAGAAAGCCCGGGAAGGCCGGCGGCAAAAGTCGGCCGAGCGCCGCGCACGCGGCGTAGCGTTGCCGGCGCGTACCGTGGACCCCAAAAGCTGCGTGAGCTAGTGGTGCGGCCACATCGGAAGATGTCGGTTGGCTGGAGTGTAAAGCATTGATTTAAAAATCAATTGCCAATCTCCGCATGAACCGAATGATGTGGTCGCACCACCAGTGGTATGACCACGGCACCTAGTGATACGATCACAACACAGCATATTGCTACCGCTGTCACTTTACCTGATATCTTGCGATATCATGCTGACGCTGATGCGCTTTGGGATGAGGAATGTGGCTTGGCGTTTTCCTTGTCCAAGCTGGAATGCAGCGGGTTGAACGGAAGGGCGATCGGATGATCCTGGGGGTCGGCACGGATCTCATCGACATACGCCGGATCGAGCGCACAATAGCGCGTTTTGGCAATCGCTTCATTGATCGGGTCTTCACGGAAACCGAGCGGCAAAAAGCGGAGCGCCGAATTGCGCCTGCTGCCGCCTTTTCCCAGCGCTACGCCGCCAAGGAAGCTTGCGCCAAGGCTCTCGGCACCGGGTTTCGTGAGGGGGTGTTCTGGCGGGATATCGGCGTCGACAACTGGCCAAGCGGCCAGCCCTTTCTTCGCCTTGAGGCGGGTGCTCTGCGTCGACTGGAGGCGCTGTTGCCAAAGGGACGGGTGGCGCGCATCGACCTCAGCCTGACCGACGAGCCGCCTTATGCCCACGCGCTGGTGATCATTAGTGCCGAAACTCCACAAGAGAGTGCGCAGAGGCCATCGCTTTGATGGAATCTTGGCTCCTTCGACTTTACCTTGAATGGTACCTTGGCTAGTGTCGCATGCGCGTCAGCTCCAGCCTCGATTTTCTCCAACAGTAGGTTTGTGAAGTACGGTCCCATCGACGCGCATCGGACGTCACTCGCGCACCTGCCCAATGAGTTTGAATAGTGAACCGAGTGGCCTTGTCCAGAAGCTCAAGATCCAAAGGCATGTGGGAAACCGTTCGCACGATCGTCTACGCTGTGGCGATCGCCGTCGTGGTGCGCACCTTTCTCTACGAGCCGTTCAACATTCCGTCGGGCTCGATGAAGCCGACCCTTCTGGTCGGCGACTACCTGTTCGTTTCGAAATTCGCTTATGGCTATTCGCGCCATTCGCTGCCGTTCAGTCCGGCGATTGGAAGCGGCCGGCTGTTCGGCACTATGCCGGAACGAGGCGATGTCGCGGTCTTCAAGCTGCCGTCGAACAATCGGACCGACTACATCAAGCGCATCGTCGGCCTGCCTGGTGACAGGCTTCAGGTCAAGGAAGGCGTCCTGTTCGTCAATGAGCAGGAGGTGGTGCGCACGATGGTCGATGACTTCATCGATGACGGTCCGGCCAGCCGCATGTCCTGCAGGACCTTCCTGCAGCAGGATGATGCGTCGACCCATGCCGTCAAGCGCTTTGAGGAGACGATGCCGGCGCTTGGTGATGCCGCAGGAACGGCCACCTACACCGTTCTCGACGAATGCCCAGAAGGCAATGGCGATTATGACAACACGAAGGTCTTCACCGTGCCCGCAGATCATGTGTTCGCCATGGGGGACAACAGAGATAATTCCCTGGATAGTCGCTCCAAGGTTGGCTACGTGCCAATTGAAAATCTAGTCGGGCGTGCTGAGATCATCTTCTTCTCCACCAATGGCAGTGCCCGTATCTGGGAACTCTGGAAATGGCCGATCACTATTCGTTACGGCCGACTGCTCAACCTGATCGACTGAGCCCATGGGTCAGGTGAGAGCCAGAATCGAAGCTTGGGTCGAGCATCGGTTCAGCGATGAAAATGTACTCATCGAAGCGCTCACCCATCCGAGTGCTACGAGGCGCGGCAAGAATGCGCCGCGTAACAATCAGCGTCTCGAATTCCTGGGTGACCGCGTTCTCGGTCTGGTGGTGGCACATCTCCTGATAGCGCGCTTTCCCCATGAAGAGGAGGGCCCGTTATCCCGGCGCCATGCTGGGCTGGTTCGCCGGGAAACGCTGGCGGAAATAGCAGGCGACTTCGGCCTTGGCGACATGCTCACCTTTGCGCGCAGCGAAGAGTCCGGCAATGGCCGGGTCAATCCGTCCATCCTGGCGGACGCACTGGAAGCACTGATCGGCGCAGTTTACCTCGACGGTGGCTTCGAACCGGCTGAACGTTTCGTAAGAGCCCGTTGGGCGCAGCATGTCCGTATCATGGACAAGCCGCCCCGCGATGCGAAGACGGCGCTTCAGGAATGGGCCCAGGGGCGAGCGCTCAGCCTGCCGATCTATACGCTGGTCAAAACCAGCGGACCAGCACATGCGCCGCTTTTCGAGGTTCAGGTGACGCTGGCGGACTTTCCGTCGGTGGTGGCGAGCGCCAGCTCGAAGCGTCAGGCTGAACAGGCTGCCGCCAAGGCCCTCCTTGACGTGGTTGCGCCAGATCACTCCTGAACGGTCTCGCTGCTAGCTGTTTCGGGACGTCAGCCACGGCATCTGGTTGACCTCGATACCTTCCTCGCCCAGTTCCTCAGCCTCTCCCTTGGTGGCCTGGCCATAGATGCTGCGCTGTTCTGTTTCTCCATAATGCATTTTGCGCGCTTCTTCCGCGAACCGCTTGCCAACATGGTCGAATTTTTTCTCGATATGTGTCTGCACTTCGCGCAAGACCCGCATGGCCTCAGCGACCTTCTCCGGAACCGGAATGCTGGTATGGTCACTGAGTGGACCAGCGCTTTCCTGGACGGCCTTCGATGGCGTGGCGACAGCCTCTGCAGCAGGGGGAGCTGGGCTTTCGTCGCCCGATGCCGCTTCCGACTCTTTGACCGTTTCCTTGTCGGCTCGACTATCCACGGCCTTGGTCGTGCTGATATTCGGTGCCATCAACGCCTTTCTGACACTGGTATCACCACAGATGGCACATTGGATCTCGCCGACGGCAACCAGACGGTCGAAGCTTTCGCTGTCGCGAAACCAAGCCTCAAAACCGTGGCCTTCGGAACAAAGAAGGTCGAACAGGATCATCTTGACGGACTCATCTTGCGTTCGAATTAGAGCTAAGAAGCTGCAACGGTGAATACAAGCCCCCATACTATCCAAATAGGAGAATAATTACAGCCATGATAATGTCCAAATCTTAAAAAAAGCCGAAATGCCCAGCAAATATGCGCGAGTCAAGCGAATTTTTAAGAAACCAGCGATTGTTTTTCTAAATTTTTCTATATAATTTAAAGGGACAAAGGGGTGTGCTTTTCGCTGGCACGTTGAGAAGAAAGGAGTGCCGTATGCTGGGACGACCGTCGTTTCTGATTTTAGCGACGTTCATTTGTTTCTTGGCATTATGGATTTTTTTTTATGCTCTTTTCGGCGTCGATGACGGTGTTATCCGGCTCGATGTCACCCTAGTTACCGCGTTAGCTCTTCTGACCTCCATCATCAGCCTCGCTCTCCTCCTCCTGGGCATCATCGTGCGCGTGATAACACGGCCCTGGAAAAGCGAGACGTTTGTCATGCGCTGAAACGAAAGTACAAATCGGTCCGGCAAGGTTGGGTCAAACCGATCGCCGGACCGTCACTTTCCCCCAACACCAACTCTCTCCAGAACAGAGCAATGCCAACCGTCGATGCCTCGATAGCTATGGATGCCACCATAGCGGGATCAGTTATAGGTGCGCATCAAGCTGACAAGACGGCCTTGGACCTTAACTCGGCTCGGTCCGAAGATGCGCGTCTCATATTGCGAGTTCGCTGGCTCGAGGGCGATGGTGGCGCCCTTCCGATGCAAGCGTTTCAACGTCACCTCCTCGTCATCAACTAAAGCGACGACGATCTCGCCATTCTCCGCCGTTTCGGACCGCTGGATCACGACGACGTCTCCGTCGTGAATGCCCGCATCGATCATCGAATCGCCAACCACCTCCAGCGCGTAGTGATCGCCCGACTGCACCATGTGCAAGGGCACCTCGACCTGCGTGCTGTGGTCATGCAGGGCTGCGATCGGCGTACCGGCAGCGATACGGCCATACAACGGCAAGCTGACGAAGTGACCATCACCATTGGCAGCCTCACTCGGGCGAAAGCCGAAACGGCCGTGTACGACATTGCCTGCGGAGATATCATCCGATCCCGCTTCGACCACGTCACCGCCCGCTACCTTCTGCAGATTGGTCGGCAGGCGCAGCACCTCAAGAGCCCTCGCCCGGTAGGCGAGCCTCCTGATATAGCCGCGCTCTTCGAGGCCTGTAATCAGACGGTGTATGCCTGATTTCGACTTCAATTTGAGCGCGCTGCGCATCTCTTCGAAGGAGGGAGGCACACCATGCTGATCAAGGTAATCCTGGATAAATTTGAGAAGTTGATGTTGACGTTGAGTCAGCACCCCAAACCCCCTTTTTCTTCATGCGCGCCATCAGCACGTAATCTTCAGATGTTCTACGTAAGTTCTAGTTTTTGGTCAATGATTACGGTTCGCTAAATTAACCAATTTGGCAGGGCTTTCCAACGGGGTTGTCAGTGATTTGAGGGGGGGTGTTGCTGGAACGCGCCTGTGGAAAACTCTGGGGAAAGTTTTGAATTCATCAGAGGCCCGCGTCTGGCAGGCTAAGCGGAAGAACGGTCACGACATCTCCAACAACCGCTTTTTCCGCAAAAGGCCGCCGTTTTATGAGGCAATCGGCGTTGGCAAAAACCGCGAACATCGCACTGTCCTGACGCGTTGCCGGGGTGACTTCCAGGCGACCGTCACCACGCCAAATCGCCGTGGCGCGCAGATAATCCTGACGCTCATCGTTCGCTTTTAGGTTGGATGTCAGCACAGCAGATCTTTCGTCGGGCCTGGGGTCAAGGCCTTGCAGGCTTCTGATGACAGCCTTCACGAAAAGAACGGCACAAACTGCTGAAGAGACCGGGTTTCCTGGCAGGCCTAGCAGGGGAATCCCACCGACATCACCGAACATCAGCGGCTTGCCCGGGCGCATGGCAATCTTCCAGAAATCGAGCGCCAGGCCCTTTTGTCCAAGCGCTTGGCGCACGAGATCACGTTCGCCAACCGAAGCGCCGCCGAGCGTTACGATCAGATCGACGCCGCTGAGCTCGGGCATGACCGAGGCGAAGGCTTCGGCGCGATCCTCGATGACACCGAGATCGACGGCGGTTCCGCCCCAACCTTCGATCATCGCGCCGAGTGTTATGCTGTTGGTGGTGACAATGCGATCCGGGCCTAGCGCCTCACCGGGGCGCACCAGCTCGTCACCGGTGGCGAGAAAGGCTACGCGCGGTCGTCTGCGCACAGGGAGCCAAACATGGTTCAGCCCCGCCGCGAGCCCGAGATCACGCGCACCGAGCGTGATGTTCGCCCGAACCGTGACCGCTCCTTTCTTGACGTCCAGCCCGGCAGGCCGAATGAAATGCCCTTTCGGCACCTGCCCGCGAATTTCGATGTTTTTGCCGTCAACCGTCGCGTTCTCCTGAATGGCGATGGCATCGGCGCCGGCCGGCACCGGCCCTCCGGTGAAAATGCGTACGGTTTCCCCTCGCCCCACTCCGCCTTCAAAGCGGCCGCCGGCCGGCGCTTCGCCGACAAGGGTCAAAATGGCCTCACCGCTTTCGAGGTCCGCTGACCGAACCGCGTAGCCGTCCATTGCCGAGATGTCCTGATGCGGTTGATCTCGGGTTGCCACCAAGTCCTTGGAAAGAACGCGGCCGCGTGCGTTCGAAAGCGCCACCCATTCTGACGCCAGCGGCGAAAATGCCTTGGTGATCCGGCTAAGCGCCTCCTCTACCGGGATCATCAATTCGCCTCGTAGCGGCCTGATTTGCCGCCGGACTTTTTGCGAAGCCTGATATCCGAGATCCGCATGCCGCGATCCACTGCCTTGCACATGTCATAGACGGTAAGCGCTGCAACGCTGACCGCGGTCAGCGCCTCCATCTCAACCCCCGTTCGCCCCTTCAGCCGGCAGGTCGCCTCGACCTCGATCGATGGCGGGGAGGCGACGGCCTCCAGCGTGACCTTGACGGAGGAAAGGGCAAGCGGGTGGCAAAGCGGGATCAGGTCGGGCGTTCGCTTGGCGGCCATGATGCCGGCAAGCTGCGCGACGCTCATGACGTCACCCTTCTTGATGCCGCGGCTTTGAATGAGATCGTAGGTGGTCTGCTCCATAAGGATACGACCGGATGCCGTCGCCTCACGTTCGGTTTCATCCTTGGCGCCGACATCCACCATCAAGGCATTGCCGTCGTCGTCGAAGTGGGTGAGCTCACTCACGGCAGCGGGCCGCTGCTGGCTTGACTTGGACATTGTCCTTCGGCGTTGAGCAGGCGTCTCGTGGCGGCAGCGACGTCGGACTCGCGCATCAGGCTCTCGCCCACCAGAAAGCAGCGCGCACCGACATCAGCCATGCGCTGAAGATCGTCATGGTTATAGAGGCCGCTTTCCGAGACCATCAAACGGTCGTCTGGAACGCTTGCCGCCAGGGCCTCCGTGGTCGAGAGGTCGATGGCGAGCGTCTTCAGATTGCGATTGTTGATCCCGATGAGGCGCGCATCCAGACGAAGGGCCCGGTCGAGTTCTTGCTCATCATGCACCTCCACCAGCACGTCCAGCCCAAGGTCTCTCGCGAGACCTGCCAGGCTCTTGGCCTGGTCGTCTATGAGGGCGGCCATGATCAGAAGAATGCAATCGGCACCGATCACTCGCGCTTCGACCACCTGATAGGCATCGAGCGTGAAGTCCTTCCGCAGACAGGGCAGAGTGGCAGCGCCACGGGCTTGACTTAGGTAGGCGTCGGAGCCTTGAAAATGGGGTTCCTCGGTCAGCACCGAAAGACAGGTGGCGCCGCCCGCCTTATAGGCGCTGGCGAGAACTGGAGGGTCGAAATCGGCGCGGATCAGGCCTTTGGAGGGGGATGCCTTCTTGATTTCGGCGATCAGGGCGAAACGACCTTGCTGCACGGTCGTCTCGATGGCCTGAACGAACCCAAGGGTTGGCGGAGCGTCTGCCGCAGCTCTTTCGAGTTCAGTCAGCGGCCTCGCCGCTTTGCGCTTGGCGACATCAGTCCGTTTGATATCGCAGATCCGGGTAAGCACGTCCGACATGCCTGATCAGCCCTCGCTGGTGACGGCGATCAGCCGATCGAGGACGGTTGCGGCAGCGCCGCCGTCGATCGCCTCGGACGCCATCTCGACGCCCGAGCGCAGATCATCAGCACGCTCGGTGATCACCAGGGCGGCTGCAGTGTTCAAAAGGACGATGTCGCGAAAGGCGGACCGTTCTCCCTTGAGGACTGCGCGCAACGCTGCTGCATTTCTGGCGGCGTCGCCCCCCTTCAGAGCGGCTGCGTCCGCGAAGGGAAGGCCTGCGACCTCGGGTGAGATTTCGAAGCTATCGACCTTGCCGTTCCTGAGCTCGGCGACATAGGTGGCGCCGGTCGTGGTGATCTCATCCAATCCGTCGGCACCGTGCACCACCCAGGCCCGTTCCGACCCAAGACGGCCGAGCACTTCAGCGAGCGGGCGCACCCATTCCTTGGCGAAAACACCGATCAACTGACGCTTGGTGCCCGCGGGATTGGATAGCGGTCCCAGGAGATTGAAGATCGTGCGCGTGCCCAGCTCCACCCGTGTGCCGCCGACATGGCGCATCGCGCCGTGATGCCGAGGCGCCATCATGAAGCCGATGCCGACCTCCTCGATCGATCGTTCGACGATTTCGGTTGACGTCTCGATATTGACGCCGAGTGCGGTCAGCACATCGGCCGAGCCGGATTTCGACGAAAGGGCGCGGTTGCCGTGCTTGGCGACGGTCACGCCGCATGCGGCGACCACGAGGCCGGCTGCGGTCGACACGTTATAGGTGCCGGAAGCATCGCCGCCGGTGCCGCAGGTATCGATCGCATGGTCCGGCGCTTTGACCCTGACCATCCTGGCGCGCATGGCAAGCGCGCCGCCGGTGATCTCGTCCACCGTTTCACCCCGGACCCGAAGCGCCATCAAGAGCCCGCCCATCTGAGAGGGCGTGGCGTCGCCGGACATCATGATGTCGAATGCCGCCTTGGCCTGCTCCAGCTCAAGCGCCCTCCCCGTCGCAGCCAGCGCGATCATCTCCTTGATGTCAGGGGTCGCAGCGCTCATGCTCGCCCCGCCGTCGCGACAAGATCGAGGAAATTCTTGAGAAGGCGATGGCCGTGCTTCGTCTCGATGCTCTCCGGATGAAACTGTACGCCAAAGATCGGGAGGTCTTGATGTTTCAGGCCCATGATGACGCCGTCCTCGGTCTGCGCGGTCACTTCCAGGCAATCCGGAAGGCTTTCCGCCTCGGCAATCAGCGAATGGTAGCGCGTTGCCTGGAATGGTGAGGGGATATCTTCGAAAAGCCCTTCGCCTTCGTGCTGGACCGGGCTGATCTTGCCGTGCATCAGCTTGGGCGCTCTCACGATCCGGCCTCCGAAGGCCTGGGCGATCGTTTGATGGCCCAGGCAAACCCCGAGGATCGGGCAGATGCCGGCCGCCGCACGCACCAGATCCAGCGATATGCCGGCTTTGTCCGGTGTGCATGGGCCGGGCGAGATGACGATGGCCTCCGGCCCGAGCGCCAGCGCCTCGTCGGCGGATAGCGCATCATGACGATGCACCAGGACGTCGCTCCCCAGTTCGCCCAAATAGTGGAACAGATTGTAGGTGAAGCTATCGTAGTTATCCAATAGGAGCAGCAAGGCCATTGCCCTTGAAACAGTTGTGGTGAGCGCCGGAGCGAGGTGCCTTCGTCAGCTGCACCCTATCACCCCTCCCGAAACCCAAAATCATCGAGGGAAAGGAAAGCCCCGAGGCATGGCGCCGTCAAGGATTGAATGTGCCCCTGAGCAAGGAAGCTATCCTCATTGTTATGGGCTCAAGGAGCTTGAAGCCAAAAACAGAATGCCATTTTTCGACGCAGGCACGATATTTATTCGGCTAATTCATCATAAAATCCGAGGCAACTGAGCCTTGATTTCATTACTCGGATGTTAATTGATGATTAATCTTAATGATGAAAATTTATACTTAAGGAATCTTATTTTTACTCAATGATGAAAGAACTTGAAAAATTTTTCTTTCTTTGTCATAGTCGGCATGTAGAATTTTCGTACTTTCATGTAACGCTTCGTGCTGCGGTTCTTTGGGGATCAGCCGAAACATGGGTGTTTGGTGGCAAAATGGGCGGCGCGGCAGGCATTCGCCGAGCAGGCTTCTCGGGCACTTCCTGGAAACGCGCTATGGCGCGGCTGAAGGCGTACTCGGTGCTGTAGCGGTGGTGTTGGTCGTGTGGATGCTCTGGCCGGAAGCCAGTGGGCCGCAATTGGACCAGCGCGCGATCTGGCAACAAAGCGTCGAAGAGTCCGAACGCCGTCGTCAGGCGCTCGACGCGGGACGCCCCGAAGAAAGCACACCCTTATCCAGGTCAGCGAAAAGCGAGGCATCGGCTGAAGGCGATCGTCCTCGAGACATTGCCAAGAGCCCGGTCGAGCCCAGTCGACAGAGGATCGCCCGTCCCTCGGAGCTTGCGGATCGGCTGGACGAATTTGGTCAGCGGCCAGGACAGCTCGCGGCCGCCCGTTCCTTTCTGCCCGGTCCGAAGAGACCACCAAGATCAGACGAACCTGCCGTCGATATAGAGATTGCACTTCAGGCGGAAGCATCGACGGGGAAGACCTCTGCTGACGTCAGGGCTGCCCTCACCGAGGTGATTAACAACTCGACTGTAGGCGACGTGTCAAAGGCTGTGGATTCCGCTGCCTTGTCAAACGAGGTGTTGGAAACCGAGCCGTTGCCCGAAATCGATCTCAGCGACCTCGACAGCCTTGCTCGGGAGGAGACTGTCGAGACGGTGGCGGTTGCACCTGACGATCCGGTGGTTCCAAGCGTGGCTGTCCTGGCGCCGTCCCTCGATGCTGCGGTCGAATCGCCTATCATCGTGCCCAACCGCGCGGCGCCTTTGACCGACCTGAAGGAGAGGCCGCTTGACGATGCGCCGACCTGGCTGGAGAACGCGGTCGCCGCAGCAGTCGACGATGAGCGCCCGATCATCGCGATCGTGATCGATGATCTTGGCCTCAATCGACCCAGCACGGCTAAGCTGAATGACCTGCCATCGCCGCTCACTTTGGCCTTCTTACCTTATGCAGGCCGGATCGAAGCGCAGACCGAAGCAGCGCAGGCTGCCGGCCACGAGCTGATGCTGCATCTGCCGATGGAGCCGATCGGCTCGGCCTGGCCTGGCCCCGATGCGCTCACCACCAAGCTCGACCAGAAGGAGTTCGTTGCCCGTCTGGAAAAGAATCTCAATCGCTTTCAGGGATTTGTCGGCATCAACAACCATATGGGCTCGAAGCTTACCGCCGATGGCTCACGGATGGATGTCGTCATGCGCGAGCTCAGAAAGCGCGACGTGCTCTTTCTCGATTCCAAAACCAGTGCGCGTTCGATCGCTGGCAAGTTCGCGGGACAGAATGGTGTCCCCAACACCACCCGCGACGTTTTCCTCGATCACGTCATTGACCTTGGCGCGATCAAACGTCAGCTAGCGCTTACCGAGACTATTGCCCGGCGAAGCGGCAGCGCTGTCGCCATCGGCCACCCGCACAAACCTACCATTCAGGCATTGCGCGAGTGGTTGCCCAGCCTGGAAGCGCGTGGCTTTGTCTTGGCGCCGATCAGCGCCGTGGTCGCGCGCCGTGCCTGCAGCGATGGCGTCCTGATCGCTCCTCAGACCTGCGGCCGTTATCTCCAGGCGGGTGCCTCTGCCGATTCTACGCTTGCCGCCAACGGCAGCTGATCGCCGTTTCATCGAGCGCATCTTTCCATCGGTAAGTCGAGATCGCGATGCTGCCGACCACCTGTTGGCGGCAAGCTTCGGACGTGGAATAGTGGCGACATAGGTTTGCCAAGAGCGGGAGGCGGCGGACATATGAGTTTTTTAGCCCGAGCCAAGGTCCTTCTGGCTTCTCTTATCTTCCGACAAAAGGTGATCAATCGCTGGGCGCATAAATCCCTGCCTACCAAACGGCTCGCCGCCTGCGTTATGCTGTTCGATGACGATGACCGACTTCTGGTCCTGGAGACCACCTATAGCAAGGGGTGGCTGGTGCCCGGCGGTACTGTCGAGCGCAACGAATCGCCCTGGGAAGGGGCGAGGCGAGAGACTAGGGAGGAAATTGGGTTGGAGCTGGACCGGCTCGAATTTGCCGCGGTGGATTGGCGCTCCTCCGACGATGAATATGATGACAGCCTGCACTTCGTTTTCGATGGCGGCACCCTTTCCGCCGAGCAGAAGGCCAGGATACGCGCTGACGGTATCGAGATCGCCGGCTATCGCTTCGCCGATCGTGCCGAAGCTGAGAAACTGCTGGAGCCCCATCTTTGCAAGCGGATCATGGCCTATTGGGACCGACATGCAGACGTGACCCGCCCGCTCGTTCTGAACAGAGGCGCTCTAGATCGGCAAAGCGCCTGAGCCGGACCTTGGCGTAGCGCCTGGAAGGCTGGTCGACATGATCCAAGGCAGCACGTTTCGACTTCGAACGGTTATGGAGAAGGATCTCGATGAACTGATGGCGCTGCTCGGTGACGTGTCGCGGCAGGGCGAGTATCTGCCATTTCGGCTGGTCTCCCAGAGCCATCTCAGGGAAACCTTCGCGAAAGATGGCTTCTGGTCGAAGGATGCCAAGCAGCTGATCATGACCAGCGATGACGATCGGATCATCGGTCAGATCTGGATCTTTCAGCCGGTGCCCTATTTCGATGCGCTCGAACTGGGATACAAGCTGTTTGATCGGGCGTGCTGGGGCAAAGGCCTTATGACCGAAGCGGTCGGGCGCGTCGTCGACTACCTATTTCTCGCAGAAAAGGTCAATCGGCTCGAGATCCGTTGCGACGTCGAAAATCGTGCATCAGCGCGTGTGGCCGTGAAGCTCGGCTTCACCCATGAGGGTATCGCACGTCAGGCCTCTTTTGCGCGAGGCAGGCATCACGACATGAATCAATATGCTCTCCTGCGCGCCGACTGGTCGCCTTTGGCGACCGATTAGGATGATCCGATTGAGGAGACCACCCTCATATAAAATTGATGCGTTATCGATGGTCGGGCTGGTCGACAAGCCAGGCGGCGCGTCGAAGATCGGGCCAGCCATAGGCAATTTCCCGCACCGAAGGAAAGAGCTTGCCGCGATAAGAGAGTGGTTTCGCCTGGCCGAGTTCGGATCCGCCCAGGCGTTCGTAGAAGCGCCGGCCCATGTGATTGCCTTCGAGAACCCAGACGGCGGCGTTGATCCAGCGCTGTTGCATCAGCGTTTTGCCGGCATGAGTGAGAAGAGCCGTGCCGATGCCGCAGCCTTGGGCTTCAGGGAGGACGTAGAGCGAATAGAATTCACTTTGGTACCCGGGAAGCTGGCCCCTTAACGGCCCAACGGAGATGAAACCGACGATCTCGTCATCCAACTCGGCGACAAGAACTTCGCCGCCGTCCCGCTGGCCACATAACACTCGCTGCCAAAAACCGGTGCCTTGCGTCTGGCCGAAACCGATGAGAACCTCATGCGGCAGCAGGCCGAGATAAGCACCTTGCCAGGATTGCCATTGAACCTGGGCAATGTCTTCGGCATCGCCGGTTAGGGCGCAACGGGTCCTAAGTCCTGTCATGACATGGTCACTCTCGCATCAAAGCTCTAGAGGGTCGCCGGGTTCGGGCACCAACACCTCGCCCCGCTTGACCAGCGGCCGGAAGGTTGCGGGCTCGCCGGTCAGAAGATCGAACGTGCCCCAGTGAATGGGTATGATGGTTTCCAGATCCAAAAATTCGTTGCAGGCCAGCGCTGCCGTCTCCGGGCCCATGGTAAAGCGGTCGCCAATGGGGATCAGGCCTATTTTTGGCTGGTGCAGGCGTTGAATCAGCGCCATATCGGAAAAGATATCCGTGTCACCGGCATGGTACACGGTCTTTTCAGACGACTTGATCACGACCCCAGCGGGATCGCCCATGGTTATTGGTTTGCCATCCTCTATGAGGGCGGAGCTGTGCAGCGCATTGACCATGGCCACGCCGAGGCCCTGGTGATCAATGGTGCCGCCGATATTCATCGGTTCCGTGCGCTCGACGCCGCGTGCGCCCAGATAGGCGCAGATCTCGTACATCGCAATAACCGTGGCATCGAAGGTTTTTGCAAGCCGCTCGGTATCGCCGAGATGATCGGCATGGCCATGGGTGACGATGATCATATCGACCATCTTGAGCCCGCTCTCGAAATCAGCAGGAAATTTGGCGTTGCCCGTGAAGAACGGATCGATCAGAACGCTCTTGCCGGCAACGGTCAGATGACAGGCGGAATGTCCAAGCCAAGTGAGCTTCATCTTTGGTCTTTCAATCCTCCACTCATGCAGCTCCTCTTGAAACGGTTGGCGATCCTAGCGAGTTCCGATGCCGTTCGCTATGGCTGGAATGACAGGAATCGACACATTCGTGAAATCTGTGGCATTTCGGCCGATCACCTGTGACCTGGAGAGTGTGGGCAATGATAACCTTCTGAATGGAAAGCGCTATTTGTACTCATTCACTGGTGTATTTTTGCGACACAGCGATGCATTGGTTCGGCGACAGGCCGCTGGGATGGTGCTGTAGAACGAGGTGGGTGAAGACATTTTGACTATCCGTGACGCGATCGAGCAAGCCGCTAAGTGTTTGAAGATAGCAGGTATCGATGGGGCCAGGCATGATGCATGGCTCCTGCTCTGCCACGTACTGCAGCAGGATCGCGCAACCCTGCTGGCGCATGCTTTGGATAGCCTCGGACCCGAGGCTCAGCACTCCTTCTCACGGCTCGTGGACCGCCGGGCGGATCGGGAGCCGATCGCGCAGATCATCGGCCGAAAGGAATTCTGGAGCCTGGAATTCCGGATTACCGCGGATGTGCTCTGCCCACGCCCGGATTCAGAATGCCTGATCGAAGCCGCGCTCGGCGAGGTGGACAGGCGCTACGAGGCCAGGACCTGGCCCGGGCGCATTCTCGATCTGGGCACGGGATCGGGCTGCCTTCTTCTCACTCTCCTTAGCGAGTGGCCAGCGGCCAGCGGTGTCGGCGTCGACATCAGTCTGCGCGCCCTCTCGATGGCCCGATTGAACGGTGAGAGGTTGGCTCTGACCGAGAGAGCCCACTGGCTTTGTAGCGACTGGGGAGCAGCACTCGAAGGAGGCTTTGATCTCATCGTCAGCAACCCGCCCTATGTCACCACGGGAGAGGCCGAGACGCTTGCCCCCGAAGTTCGAGACTTCGAACCTGCGACAGCATTGTTCGCAGGCGTGGATGGTTTGGACGCCTATCGTCTGCTGGCAGGCGATCTTCACCGCCTTCTTGCGCCCGATGGGGTTACACTGCTCGAGGTGGGCGCTGGCCAGGCGCAATCGGTCGAGAGGCTAATGGAAGACAACGACCTGAGGCCAATAGGCCGCCGGCAGGATCTCGCCGGCATTGATCGCTGCCTGATCGTCGAGCGAGGCTGATCGGCTGGTGGTTCGTTTCGAACGAAGGGTTCCCTTTGGATCGAAGCAAGAGAACCGCGTTTCCTAAGGTTCTCATAATCTGGATCAACCACGCGGTTTGGAAAAATGGCTGCAATCAATTAAGAAATTTGTTCCCACATTTCTTGGCCTTTGCCAGCAGCCGTTGCAGTGAATACTTCCTTCGCCCTTCCAGATAGGCATTGTAAAGACCGTCCTGTGCGTCGTTTATCGCAGTGCTGGTCGTACCGGCGTTGTTGGGGCGGCCTATGATGCTGAGCGAGTGGCAGCCCGACGCCCATTTGATACCCACTGGATCATAGTCCAGCCACTCGGTGTCATAACCGGCAGATCGCAGCATGTTTTCCAGGCTCGCCCTTGTCAAAAGCTGCTTGTGGTAACTAACGATTCCCCGGGAAAACACTTTCTTCATATCCATGATAGGAATGTGATCGAGCTCATTATAAAATACGATTGCGCCTCCCGGCGACAATCGGTCACGAAGCAGCCGAAGTAATCCCATCGGATCAAGCGCGTGCGTAAGAAGGTGATTAGCCAGGATCAGGTCAAATTTCTTTTGTCCAAATGGCAGTTCATCCAGATACGGCTCTAGCATGCCAACGTTATTCAGCCCAAGCTTCTCACGCGCATGACGCAGGTTGGATTCGAAGTAGTCGAGCCCATAAACGTCTTTAATATCATACTCGTCGCGTAGTTTCTCCAGATGAATGCCACACTCACAACGTATATTGAGCACGCTGATATCTGGAGAAATCAGTTGCGCATCTCGTAGTTTACCAATGAGACGTTCACTAAAGGCACTCTGCAATTCGATGAACTCTTCAGGAAGAGGGTAAACCGTGTACTTTCGCTTTTCGATAGCAGCGAATGCGGCATAGTAAGCATCAATTTCCCCTTGTTCTTGGCGATTCCGCGCAAACATGAGCTCACACTGCGGGCATGATGCATAGCTCGCCTCCCACATCACAGCCTGTCCGATCAGCGCCTTGTGCTGACTGGTAAGATTGGTTTCAAGATCAACATCTCGAAGTTCCTGCGAGTCGCAAGCCGGGCATTTCCGAAGAACTTTCATTAGTGCGTTCCTTTAAAGAACCCATCGCCGCATTACGCCGAGCTTTGCGGAAATGTTGGTGACGGCTCTGATCCGGCAGCCGCGTGATCGCAGGTGGCTTCGGAACTTGATCCGTTCGATGGCCTTTGACAACTGGTTCTGTCCATCAAGCCTGCGCCCTGATCTCCGGGCGGCCTGGACCGCCTCGAACACCATCACCTCTGCGGTCTCGTCGCTGAGGTAACCTTTGCTGTGCACGGCACGATGACGGACCGTGGCAAAGGTGCTTTCGATTGGGTCGCTGATAGGGAGGTGCTTCCAGGGTTCGGCCGGGAAGTCGCGGGCTGATAATCTCTTTTTAACCTTTTCCAGCCACGGTGACTTCTGGTCCATGCGACCCTGTTAATCCGCCCACCTGTTGACAAGAGAGGCGAGGCTCGGATTCCCAGGGTCGCATGGACCCTGGAAAGGGATATCCAACTTGGGTTAACGCCCGGTTAAGTATGATTTCCAACGGCCCTAATGGTATGACCACATCAGAAGATTCACCCGGCGGGAAGTGTAACCGATTGCTCTCAGGTCCAATTGAAAAGCTCTGCGTGACCCAAATGCTGTGGTCATACCGCCAGGCGCTTGATCTTGGCTTCCGGCAGCAGATTGGGCTGGAGAAATCCGAGGGCGTGCAACGGTCATTCCCGGGATCGGCGGCCTTACTCGGCGGCAATCGCCCAGAATGCCTCCTCTTCCGGTGTCATGATCTGATCGACTCGTTCGAACGACGCCAGTAGCTCGATCTCCTTGGCTTTTGCCGCCTCGACCCTGACAGTCTTGACCGGACCGAACCCGCTGATCTCCTGAGGCAGGGCGGCCAATGCCACTGCCGTATCGTAGTTGAGGTCGGAAAGCGACGGCAGGATACGCTCGACAAGCTGGAGATAGTCGCTCACCAGCCTCCGCTCCATCCGTCGCTCGGCCGTCCACCCGAACGGATCGAGGCGCGTGCCGCGCAGCCCCTTGAGACGCGCCAGCATGGAGAAAACTGGAAAAACCCAAGGCCCGAACGTCATCTTTCGCGGTCGACCGGTGGCCGGGTCGGTCCTGCTGAGCAATGGCGGCGCCAGTTGTACGGCAATCTTGGCCTTCTCGCCGAAGTGGGTTCGAACCTTGAGACGAAACGCCGGATCGCTATAGAGCCTGGCCACTTCATATTCGTCCTTGTAGGCCATCAGCTTGAAGAGGTTTTTCGCGACTGTTTCGCTCAATATCGAACGACTATCGGCAAGGCTTCCATCGGCGAGCCGAACCCTGGCGACGACACCTCTGAAGCGATCCGCAAGGGCGCCATTCTGATAGGCGGAAAGTTCATCCGCAAGGCGCCGAACGAGCGTATCGAGGTCCTCGTGTCTCACATCTTCCGAACCGCTGTCATCGAACGACAAAAGCCCCGGTGCGGTTGCAAGTATCCGCCCGGCATGAAAGGCCGCTTTATTATTCTCCGCCGACACGCCGTTCAAGGCGATGGCCTGTTCGATCGCGTTCAGTGAAAGCGGTAATACGCCTTTCTGATAGGCAGCCCCCGCCAGCATCATGTTGGCGAAGATACGATCACCGAAAGATGCTTCCGCCACATCGCCCACATCCATGACGTGGACCGCGCTCGCCGTCCGCTGCATACGAGCCGTCAGATCATCAGACGACGGCATGGCCTCCTGATACAGGGCAAATCGGCCGGTCGGTGCCAGGGCATGATCGGCGACCACCGTGGTTCGTTCCGGACTGCAGAGCTTCAGGCAATCAGCGCCTGCGGTGACCAGGAGATCGCAGCCGATCACCAGATCAGCCATTCCCGACAGCATTTTCGCCCCGACGATCGGCCGATCGGGCGGGCCAAAACGCAGAAAAGAAAGGACAGCGCCTCCCTTTTGCGCAAGCCCGGTAACATCGGTCGAGGCCACGCGGTGGCCATCGAGATGTGCTGCCATCGCCAGAATGGCGGAAAGGGTGGTCACGCCCGTGCCGCCGATTCCCGGCAAAAGAACATTGGTGGAGGCGTCGGCCGGCACCGCCGGCACGGGTAGGGTCGAGGCTGCCGACATGATGTGATCGACCGGCGCTTTCGGCTTTTGGGTGATGCCGCCCTCGATCAGAACGAAGGACGGGCAAAAACCATCCGTGCAGCTCAGATCCTGGTTGCAGGAGGACGGGTTGATCCGCCGTTTCGCGCCAAACGGCGTCTCGATCGGCTCGACGGACAAGCAGTTGGATTGGCGCGAGCAATCGCCGCATCCTTCACACACCCGATCGTTGATCATGACCTGCTTTTTCGCAAGGGGAGCAAAACCGCGCTTTCGCCGCCGGCGCTTTTCCGCAGCACAGGTCTGATCGAAAATCAGGACCGATATACCCCGGACCTTGCGGAGATCCTCTTGAACCGCACTGAGCTCCGAGCGATCGGAGATGCGGACATCACCAGGCAGCGCCCCCTTTGAAAAGCGCTCCGGTTGCTCCGAAACCACGGCAATGCGCCGAACACCCTCGGCTTTGAGCTGAGCGACGATCTGCTCTACCGAAAGGGGCCCGTCCACAGTCTGCCCGCCGGTCATGGCGACGGCGTCATTGTAGAGGATCTTATAGGTTACCTGCGCCCTCGCGGCGACCGCAGCGCGGATCGCGAGCAGGCCGGAGTGATGATAAGTGCCGTCGCCGAGATTGACGAAGACATGCTCCGTTTCGGTAAACGGCGCCTGGCCGAGCCAGGCGACACCTTCGCCGCCCATCTGGCTGTAGCCTTCGGCTGGGCTCCTACCGGCCGCCTCGCCACCCATCCACTGGGTCATGATGTGACAGCCGATCCCGGCCATCGCGCGGCTGCCTTCGGGAACGCGCGTCGATCGGCTATGGGGGCAGCCGGAGCAGAAATGCGGCGGTCGAGGGCTGGATGTGGCCATGCGCTGGCTGTTCTTCTCCAGGTTTTCGACCTTCGAAAGCCTATCGGCCATCACCGCCGTCTCGTCGCTCTTCGGCAGCAGCCGAAGCAGGGCTTGAGCGACAGCCATGGCATCCAGATCGCCGGTTTCCGAGAGAAACGGTGCGCCGAATGAATCGGCCTTGCCGACCACAGCCGGCCGTCGGTCAGCCGGGAGGTGATAAAGCCGGTCTTTCACCTGTGTTTCGATCAGCGGCCGTTTGGCCTCGATCACCAGCACCGTTTCCAGCCCCGAAGCGAAGGCCTCGAGACCTTCCGGCTCCATTGGCCAGGGCATCGAAACCTTCATCAGCCGAAGGCCGAGACGCTCGGCATCGCCGAGATCGAGACCGAGAAGATCGAATGCTGCGAGCATTGCCGACCAGGATTTTCCACTGACCAGCAGGCCAAGTCGCGCCTCTCGGCTGTCGGTGACCACCCGGTTCAGCCGGTTTTTTCGCGCGTAGCGAAGCGCTGCCGGCAGACAGCGGAGACGAACCCGCTCTTCCAGCGCATTGCGGTTCGGGACCTGCAGGCCGTCCAGGCTGATATGCCTGGGCGTCCCATCATCCTCAGGCAGGCTGATCGACAACCGTCCCGGATCGACCGCCACGGTCGCGCTGCCGTCCATCAGGTCAGCCAGCGCGATCATGCCGGTCCAGAGACCTGAGAAGCGCGACATCGCCAGGCCATGCAGGCCAAGGTCGAGCACGTCCTGGATGTCGGCGGGCGACAAAACGGGCATTTCGGCGTCGATGAAGGCGAATTCGCTCTGGCTCGGCAGGGAGGAGGACTTGGCGAGCGGGTCGTCACCGGCGATCGCCAGCACACCGCCTCGATGCCAGGTGCCGGTCATGTTGGCATGTCTGAAGACGTCACCCGAGCGATCGACGCCCGGCGCCTTGCCGTACCAGAGGCCGAACACGCCCTCTTTCCTGGCGCTGGGATGGAGATTGACCTGCTGGCTGCCCCAGACCGCAGTCGCTGCAAGATCTTCGTTAACGCCCGGCTGAAAGTGGACGTCGTGCTCATCCAGGAGGTTTTTTGCTTTCGCGAGACGCTGATCGTAACCGCCGAGCGGGGAGCCCCGATAACCGGAGATGAAGCCTGCGGTATCCATCCCGTCCCGCCGGTCCCGCCGGATCTGCTCCATGGGAAGGCGCACCAGGGCGTCGATGCCGCTCAAGAGGATCTGGCCTGTCTCGGCCGTATATTTGTCGTCCAGCGATACCCCACGAGAGCTCATGAACGTCCCTCCGGCCAACGTTTTTCGACATCAAGATCGTTACTCCACAGATTAACCTGGAAGGCGGGGAAAAAATTGCCTTTGTTGCTCGAAAATGCTAAATCTTGAGGAGAAAATTTCATGAAAGCGCATGCAATTGGAAAATATCGATCACATGGATCTTCGCATCCTCGACCAGCTGCAGCAGGACAGCAGCCTGCCTATGGCCGAGCTTGCCGAGAGGGTCGGTCTCTCGACCTCGCCTTGCTGGCGCCGGGTGAAGAGGATGCAGGAGAGTGGGCTGATCAAGGGCCAGTCAGCGCAGCTCGAACGCCAGAGCCTCGGCCTCGGCTTCGTCGTCTACGCCTTCCTCAAGCTCGCGACGCCAACCCGTGATGCGCTCAATAAATTCGAGATGATCATGGGCACCTGGCCGGAAATCATGCTCTGCGAGTGCATGACGGGTGCCGCGGATTACCTGATCAAAGTGGTGACCACCGACGTCCAGGGCTATGACCGGTTTCTGAGGGACAGGCTGCTCGCCACCGAGATGGTCGCCGATGTCCAGTCCCGCATCGTCGTGCGCACGGTCAAGGAAACCACGAGATTGCCCTTGCCGGAACCTGCTGCTTCTTAGGCGCGAGCGGCAGCCGCCGCTCTCGCTTTTGCCGCTGCCAGCCTTCGTTCCCGCTGGAAAGCGTAAATTCCGGTCAGCACGACGATGGCGCTGCCGAACAGGGTGAGCATGTCCGGAATGTCGCCGAATACGACGAACCCCAGGATCATCGCCCAAATCAGGATGGTGTAGCGGAACGGCGAAATGAACCCGATCTCACCCACCCGCATGGTCATCACCCCAAACAGATATCCGATGAGAACGAAGACCGCCGCCAGCGCCAGAATGGCCATCTGTTGGAGTGTCACCGGTTCCCAAGACCCCGCCGCCGAAAGAAAGCCCGCCATGGTCATGACCGATACCGTGGAGATCACAGTCACGAACAGGGACGGCACCTCGACAGGCAGTCGCCGCGTGACCAGATCACGCAGCACGAAGAACACCACCGCACCGAGCGCGTAGAACGAATAGTCGGTGAACCCTTCGGATCCCGGCTTGACGATCAGCATGACGCCGAGAAACCCGACACTGATCGCTAGGTAACGCCTCCAGCCCACAGCCTCGCCGAGGAACGCCGCCGCCCCCAGCGTCACCGCAAGCGGGCTAACCTGGAGAATGGCGGTCGCATTGGCGATCGGCATGTTGAACAACGCCGTGATGAAGCAGATCGTCGCCCCGATCTCCCCGACAACACGAAGGCTTATGACCCGAACCGCCGGTCCGGACGGCCGAAACCAGAGCGCACGGCGATACCAGGCAAAGGTCCCGATCAAGAGCGTAGCTATAACCCCGCGAATGAAGATCGCCTGAAACATCGGAAGCTCGTCCGAGAGCGTCTTCATCGCTGTGTCGTTCAACACGAACCCGGCCATGCTCAGCATCATGAACATCGCCCCCCGCATATTCCCCGTTCCGATCTGGATCGTTGACTTGCCTGAGCGGGCGGGGTGGCCCGAACCTGGTTGGTCGGCGTCTTTCGCTTCGATGCACATGTGGGTTCTCTCGGCATGAGCCAGCGATGTGGCTCTAGCCGCGCCAGCCGGGGGCTGCTTACCATTTCCGCCCCCGCTACGACAAGTTGCCGAAACCCGCGATGCGTCAAAAGAAAAGCCCCCTCGAGTTTCCTCGAGGAGGCCTTCCCATCGGCTATCCTGATGGTATCAGGAAGCGAGCTTCAACTGCTCGGCTGAGCTCTTGCCGTTTTGACCTCGGACGATCTCGTATTCGACGCGATCACCCTCGTTCAAAGAGGCAAGCCCTGCCCGCTCGACAGCGGAAATATGGACGAAAACGTCGTTTCCGCCATTCTCAGGCTGGATGAACCCATAACCCTTGGTTCCGTTGAACCACTTTACCGTTCCAGTATCCAAGAAACAGACCTCACGTATAGATGCGTACCAGGCAACATGCCATGGTACGAGGCAGTCTCGTCGGTGTCGAGGGGATCGGCAAGCAACGCTCAAAGCAAAGCAGCGATAACCAATAACAACGCGAAACCAGCTGCCTCCTACATAGTGAAGCTGCAAAGAGCCTACAAGGAGAATCTAAATGACAGAAAATGAGCGTATAACGATCGACGATTTTGACAGGTGCTTTCAGGCAGGTTTCCTGGCGCCAATTCCCCCCAGCAGGATGATGACGAGACCTGCGACAAGCCCCCGGAATGCGGGGCCGATACCAAGGACGCTGATGCCCGAAGCGGTAACGAGGAATGTCGTCGTGGCGGCGAAATGTCGGTTTTCATCTTTGAGCCCCGCTTGAAGCGCGTTGATGAAAGGTCCGATGCTGATTCTGTTCCGTTTAGCAAGCGAGAATGTCAAGCTGATGGCTGCAAAGCTGGAAATTGCTGACTGGTTGGACCGCTTTAACGCTCGAAGCAGCGCCGAGCTGCACCAGATGCCCAATTGAGGATCAAGACGGCAGATCGGAGATTGATGTATCTACGCTTTGGGCATGGTCATGGCGACGCTGATGATGCCGCGCCCGACCAAGTGGCTTCCAGCAAGGCGCCTGATCCTTCTTTGCATGGCCGGTCTCCTCGCCGGGTCATACCGCCAAGCTTAAGGCTCGCACAGCTCACTTGCGAGGCCGTCATGTTCGCAATATGTTCTCAAAGCTGTGCCGTCGAAACCGTCAGTCCTTTGGGCCCCTCATGGTCGATCAGATTGTCATTGCCGAGAAATCAAGCCAGGCGAAGGACATACGGGCCGCCATCGGAACGCGCTACGGCAATGTCCTGCCGGCCGAAGGTCATCTGTTCGATCTAGAGGAGCCACAGGATGTGGAACCGGCCTGGAAGCGCTGGTCGCCAATCCTTTTGCGGCCGAAAGACCTATACGCTACCCGGCCGGCGGCGGGCGGCAACAAGGCCGGCAAGCTCAAGGCGATCCGGACTGCATTGCGCGCTGCCAAGCGGGTCTGGCTCGCCACTGACTGCGATCGGGAGGGCCAGCTGATCGGTCAGGAAATTCTTGAGCATTATGGCTATGCCGGCGAGGTCATGCGCGTGATGTTCACGGCCCAGGACCAGCAATCCATAAGGCAGGCGTTCGATCGCGCCAAACCAAACAGCACCTATCGCCGCCTCTACGCCGCCGCCGTCGCGCGCCGCCAGGCCGATCAGATCTATAATCTGTCGCTTACCCGAAGTGCCACCGTGATCCTGGGACGAGGCGCGCGCGGCGTGATTGGGGTCGGCCGGGTAAAAACACCGACACTCGCGATCGTCTGCAAGCGTGAGCTGGAAATTCGAAATTTCATACCCGAGGCCTATTTCGAGATTGTGGCGACGGCGAAGGTCGCAGGCGGTCAGTTCAAGATGCGTCATGCGCCGGAAAAACGCCTCCTGAAACGAGAGATTGCTCAAAAGGTCGTCGACGCCGCAAAGGACTTTGCCGGTCCACTTGGCGTGACGATCGAGGACAAGCGGCAACGTCCGCCAAAGCTGCATGATCTGCCGTCGCTGCAGAAACTCTGCAGTTCGCGCTTCGGCTGGTCGGCCGCAAAGACGCTGGAAGTGGCGCAGGAACTGTATGATGGCCAGGGCAAGAAGGTCATCACCTATCCCCGCGCCGAGGTGCGCTATCTGCCGGAGAGTCTGATCCCGGACGTACCACGAATCGTCGCCGGGCTTCAGGTCGGACAGGCGTTCGAAAAAATCCCGGTGCCCGATCCGCCGGTTGTCCGCAAAGGTAGAAGCGGCAGTTTTCACGACAAGGGACTGGAAGGAGCCAGCCATCACGCGGTCATTCCCAACGTCAACAAAATCGACTCGTTGCGCGAGGTTTGGCCCCGCCTCTCGACCGACGAGAAGAAACTGTTCGACGTCATCGCACGCGCCTATCTGGCGTCCGTCATGCCCGATTTTCGCTACCGCCAGACGATCGCGATGCTCGACGTCCAAGGTGCCGTCTTTCGTGCCGCCGGCCGCCAGCCGATCGATCTTGGCTGGCGCGCCGCCTTCCCCGATTGGCAGCCAGCCGATGAGAAAGGCGACGACGCGTCACTGCTGCCAGCACTCAGCAACGGTGAGAAAGCCGCGTTGCAGAACCCGGAAATCGAGGACAAGGAGACCCGCCCGCCACCGCGCTACAACGAAGGCACCTTGATCCAGGCGATGCAGAATGCCTGGCGCTTCGTCGAGAACGAACCATTGCGCGAACGGCTGAAGGAGGCCAAGGGCATCGGCACGCCGGCGACCCGAGCCGAAATCATCGGCGGTCTGAAGAGACAGGCGTTCCTGGTTGCGGACGGCAAGAACATCGTGCCGACCGAGACCGGGCTTACTCTGTTCGGCGTTCTGCAAACGGCCGACCCCGATCTGGTCGACCCAGGTGTGACGGCGCAGCTCGAATGTCTGCTCGACGACGTTGTCCTCGGCAAGCAAGGGATGCTGGATGCGATCGATGCCGTGTGCGACGTCGCCCTTCGCATGATCGGCAAGCTCAAAGAGGGGGGTGCCGCCAGCGGATCGTCTTTGCTGGGTCGAGCCGCTGTAGGCAATGCTGAAGCGAGGCCGCCGACACCGGCAATGAAACGGTTTGTCGTCAGTCTCGCTCGGCAAAAGGGCATCAAGCCGCCGCCCGGCTACACCAAGTCCGGCGCTATCTGCCGCAGCTTTTTTGATCAGCATGCGCCAAAGAAAGCCGGCGCCGAGACGACAAGCCCGAAAGAGACGTCGGCCGCGAACAACAACAAATCGAGCCAGGACACGCATCCCACCAAACAACGGCGCAGGGCCAGCAATACGCCGAAAAGATCAACAGCATCTGAGGCTGCGGCGCCTGTGAAAAAGCCCCAAAAACGCGAGCCGGGAGCAGCCGCCAAATCTCCACCCGCTCAAAAAAATACCGAAACCGATACGCCGCTCCGAATTCCATACGGCAACAAAGAGATCGCCATGAAACTCGGTGCCCGCTATCGACCGGGCGGATGGTACGCCCCCGCTGGAATTGACCTTGCCGCCTTCGACGAGCGCGGTTGGCTGTAGTTGCCTTACTCCTCAGAACCAGCGACAATCATTGATGGAGTCACAAAAAATCCGGTAATTTCAGCCGAGGTTCAAGGCCATGCAACGCTCCAAACGCATGTGGATCATTGCTTTCTCGATGATCCCCGTCGTCATCCTGATCTATCTCCTGGCGACCGGCGAAAGAGGCTTGTTCGGAAACCCGAAAATATCAAGAACGGTCGACATCACCCGTCTGGATACGGCCGAGGCCGACGCTTTGGGATGGGATCCCGCCGGCCTGGATGCGGCGTTCGACCATGCAGCGTCCTTGAGCACCGATGTGCTGATGATCGTCACCAATGGTCGGACCGTCGGCACTATGGGCGATGTAACGAAGCCTTATCGTACTCACTCGATGCGCAAGGCGTTCTTAAGCACCCTGATCGGTCAACATGTCGGCGCCGCTCAGGGGCAGATCCGCCTTGATGCGACATTGAACGACCTCGACATCGACGACGAACCAGGATCATTGACGTCGGGGCAAAGGCAGGCGACCGTCCTGCACTTGCTCAAGAGCATGTCCGGCATCAACCATCCCGCAGCCGCCGAAGCAGGCCTGTCCGACGAGAAGAAAAAACGCCTGGGCGATCAGGAAAATGTCCCTGGAACGATCTGGGCTTACAACAATTGGGACTATAACGCGCTGACCACCATCTTCGAACAGCGCGCCGGCATGACCATTGCTGATGCCTTTGAGACTGGAATCGCACGCCCGCTCGGCATGCAGGACTTTCAGACAACGGCGGTTTCCTACATCGAAGAACCAGCCCTCTCGCAGCACCGGGCAGCTGCCTTCCTTATGACTGGCCGGGACCTCGCCCGCTTTGGCCAGCTCTTTCTCGACAAAGGCATGGCTGGTGATAGGAGGCTTCTCCCGGAATCCTGGATCGAGCGCATCACGACCGACGCGACACCAACCGGCAACGAGGATCCGCTTCGAAGCGGCCATAGCTATCTCTGGTGGATTCCAGCCACCGATATCGGCCTGCCGGAGGGGACATTCTGGGCCTGGGGGCTTGGACAGCAAGGCATTTTCATCATCCCCGCATGGCAGACGGTGATCGTGCACCAATATGACACGACCGCCTTTCTGAAACGCTTCATTAGCGCGATCCGGAACGATGGGCTGAAAGGTGATGAAGCGCTGGAGGACATTGCCTTTTCCTGTCTTGAGAAAAGCAACAGGACGACCGAATTCTGCGTGCAGGATCGTTTCATTCTTCGCCCCGAATTCGCAAAGCTCCTGTCGCTGATCGCCGAAGCGCGCCATTGACGATCGAGGCTGCGTGGACATCAGTGTTAAGCCACGATGGCAAAGCGGACGCCTACAGAATGCAGCATGTGACGGAGAGGGCGAGTGGATCATTATGTAGTGATCTCAGGATGTTCCGGTGGAGGGAAATCGACGCTGCTCGACGCACTCAATCGGCTTGGTCATCATGTTGTCAAAGAGCCCGGTCGCCGAATAGTCACGGAGGAGTTGACTAACGGTGGCTCATCCCTGCCTTGGGAGGATTCGATCGCGTTTGCCCGCCGTGCGGTCGAGCTATCACTTGCGGACCGGGCTGCTTCGAAAGATAAGCCTGGGTGGGTGTTCTTCGACAGGGGGCTGATCGACGCTGCGGCGGCCCTGCAGCATCTGACCGGCGAGCCAGTCGTGGATAAGCTTGCCCAACGACATGGCTACAATGAAAATGTCTTCCTCACGCCACCATGGCCGGAAATCTATGTCAGAGACAATAAGCGCCGACATGACCTGTCCGATGCTGTCGATGAATACGACAGGCTCTGCGAGGTATATCCGTCACTTGGATATAACCTTCATGTCCTGCCGAAGGTCAGTGTTGCTGCCCGGGCGGATTTCGTAATCGCAACTCTTGAAAAACCAAAAGCACCGCCTCGCAATATTCGGCAAGGACAGGCGTCGTAACTTCGTTTTAGCGTCCATTTCGCCCATTGAGCCGTCTTTCGCGCTGGCGATCGATCCAAAGGGCCTCTGCGGTGAGCGTGTCTTCGACTACGCTAATCTCATCTGCAATCCGGACTACGAAATTGCGTCTGCACCAGGACGCTTTGCCCAACGCGTCGACGTTGTGGCCAAGGCGGCTAATCTGGACCACCAGCGCCTGATCCAATGGATACTGGCCTGGGCGGGTCTATCGGCGTCGTTCTTGCTCGATGACGGGTTTGCGCCTGACGCTGCGCTCAAGACGGCCAAGATGGCCGCTGCAGAGCAAGGCTAGATTAGGGGCAGGCATGGCAAAGATAGACCGGCGACCATGATCGGGACACACCACTTGCGGCAACCGGTCCACCGTTATGTATAGGAAACGGAGGATGGAGGATGGGAGAGCTTCGATCCAGGCTCGAACCGCTTCGGCAACGAGCTCGGGCCCGCAACACCCTCTATGCACTTTTCTCAGTCTGCAGTTTGCTGCGCAATAATCTGAGGAATGACCGCCCCAGAACTTCTTACCTGACGCTGTAATGTCCGGGAATGCGAACAACGAAGGCCGCACCTTGGCCCTCATCCGATGAAAGGCTGATCGTTCCCCCCAGATGATCGGTCACTGCCTTGTAACTGAGTGCCAGTCCCTGGCCGGTCCCTTTGCCCACGTCCTTGGTCGTGAAAAACGGCTCGAAGATGCGTTCGTGCAGATGTTGTGGAATGCCGCAGCCATCGTCCTTGACTTCAATGACAACTGTGCAGTCATCCACTTGGGTGCCGATCTCGATCAGGCCTCTTGATGAGGCATCCTGTTGCTCGATGGCCTGGCCGGCGTTGATGATGAGACTTAGCATCACCTGATTGAACTTACCGGGATCACCGATGATCGGTGGCAGATCTTCAGCATAACGGGTCTCGACGTCGGCGAAGCATCCCCACTCATTGCGGCTGACTTCGATCGTGCTCTCGATGGCGCGATTGACGTCGATGGACGTTTGCTCGTCGACACCTGAAGAGGCGAATTCCTTGATCGCCTGAACGATTTTCGAAATCCTGGCGACGCCTTGTTCAGTCTGTGCAATCGCCTCAGGAACGTCGATGACCAGACCTTCAAGATCGGCGTCTTCCTCCGCCTTCGCAGCTTTGGCAAGAACGTCTGTCACATCGGCATTTTCACGGGCGTCGGTAGATCGGAGATCGCGATAGCTGCCGATGATGGCCAGAAGATCGTCGAAGGCTTCGCGCAGATAGGTGAGATTGCTTCCGATAAATTGTATCGGCGTGTTGATCTCATGGGCGACACCTCCGGCCATCGTGCCTAGAGACTCGAGTCGCTGTGCCCGTTGCAGGTCCCGCTCCAGAGCCTTTTGCACCGCTTCGGCTTCACGTTGCTGCGTGAGATCTCTGAAAATCCAGATCTGATGCAGGCTATCGGAAAGATTCAATCGGGTGATGACGAACTCAAGAGGAAAGGACGAGCCATCGGCACGACGACCCAGGACCTCATGCCAGACTTCCGACCGCTTCGCTCCGTCGGCTTCGATCCGGATGGCCTCCGCCGCCTCGCAAACCGCCCATGATTTTTCATCGATCCAATCCAGAACAGGTGTCCCAACAGCACCGTCTCCCATTCGACCGAACATGGCTTTGGCGGCCCGATTGACCTCGATCATGCATCCTTGTTCGTCGACGACGAGAATACCGGCGAAGGTATGATCGAGGATGGCAGCAAGCCGCGAGGAACTGGCCTTGAGCGCATCGACAGCGCCTTCCAGTTCCTGATTGGCCTGGTAGAGCTCGAGGCTCTTTTGCTCCAGCAGCGTTTCCGCCTGTTTTCGCGCCTGCCGCTCTCGGTCCAGCCGCCTCTGCCATCGCTCCTCGTCTTTGCCATCGGTCATGATTCGACCTAGGCAGCGCGAGCCAGATCGAACCGGACGTGACGCCCCGCCTCGCCCGCAAGATCGGTCACGCCGATATCGATCGACTCACCGAAATGTTCGATGCACCCTTCAATCAGCCCATGAGCAAGGTCAGCCATGCCTCGATCGGAGCGATAGACAATGGTCATGCGTCCCGGTCCGTCTTTCGCAGCAAGTACCGACGGGAGTTCGGCATCAGGATAGAGCTTCTTCACCTCGACGTGAATATAGTCCTCCACTTGGGCCAGAAAATCGAAGGCGTTTTCTTCGCCTTCGAAAAAATGGGGAAATCCAGCGACAAAGCGTGTGAAAAGGTGTTTTCCGAAAGCGTGCAGCAATACTGATAGGCTGGCGCCGGTCTCTTTGCTGAGTTGCTGAACCAGAGCGACGATCTCTGCATGATCATAGGTCCCGACAGCTGTGTAGACCCCTCCAGACGGCAGGTTGGCCTGTTCGATGATCTGGTCAGCCGTCTCTGGTGAGAAACGGTCTTCGACCATCTCAAGAAATTCAGTAAAAACGATCCCTTTCAAAAGCCCATCCTCCATCGATCATTGGCCACGCAGAATGAAACCCGCGTTCGGGAAGAGATCATCGGCCAATTTGTTGAAAAATTGATTAAGCAATCGGTCTCGAGCCGACTTAAGCGGCCCTTAACGGTTCTTTGAGGCCTTTCATCTATTGTTGCGGCATGACAAAGGTCCTCCTCGTCGACGACGTTCCCGAGCAGTTGATGGCCTACCGGCGGCTGCTCCGCGGGCATTTTGACATCGTCACGGCAGACGGTGCGGCGGCGGCCCTCGATCTTTTGAAGCAGAATGCCGATATCCAGGTGATTGTCAGCGATATGTCGATGCCACACATGAACGGCATCGACTTTTTCGTTCGAGCAGCGAAGCTTGCGCCAAAGTCGACGCGGATCATGCTGACCGGCAATACCGACATGAACGCCACCATCGAGGCCATCAATCGAGGGCGGGTCTTTCGCTATCTCAAGAAGCCCTGCCCACGCGAGGATTTGATCGAGGCGATCGAGGCGGGCTTGGAACTTCCCCCCCCGGACTTGATCCATGAACCGGCCGATCAGCCAGCCCGCGCCGTCGATGCGGCCCCTCGCCGAATACCAATGGTCGACAGGCTGCAGGAAGCGTTGCAGAGCAATATGCTGCAAGCTTTTTTTCAACCCATCGTCGATCTGAAAACCGGGAAGATGTTGGGGGCTGAGGCCCTGGCTCGATGGCGGCATCCCGCGGACGGCTGGATTCCACCGGCCGTGTTCATCCCCATCGCCGAGCAATATGGATTGATGCCCCATCTTGGCCGCGCCATGCTCATGATGGCCTGTCGTGACGCCCAGGCATGGCGCCGTCTCGGTTTTGACGGTTGGGTTTCGGTGAATGTCTCCGTGACGCAATTCGTCGAAGGGCGCATGGTCGCAGACGTTCGGAGCGCTCTCGAGGATAGCGGTCTTCCCTCTCGAAATCTCACCCTGGAATTGACCGAAGGCGTTCTGGTCCATGATCCGGAATCGATCATCCAAACGCTTGAAGAACTCCGCACGCTCGGAGTGACCCTGGCCATCGACGATTTCGGCACGGGTTTTTCCAGCCTGGCCTATCTCAAATATTTGCCGGTCGATCGCCTGAAGATCGATCAATGTTTCGTTAAGGAGATCGATCAGGACGAGCGCGATCGCGCTTTTGTTGGCACCATGCTCGATCTCGCAAAAAGGCTTGATCTGACCGTGGTTGCCGAGGGGGTGGAGCGGCCAGCACAGCGTCGCGCTTTGTTAAATCTGGGATGTGGCCTCGGCCAGGGCTATCTGTTCGAAAAGGCTCTCGATATAGCTGCCTTTTCGACCCTGATCACTGGAGCCTCGATCGGCAAGCATCAGCCTGCCAACATCGAAGGTTTTTGAGGCAGGGCCTCACCGTCGATGATCTACGGACGCACTTGGCGGCGTCTACCGGCATGCTCGATAGGAATGGCTCCCGCGACCTTGCCGAGAAGAGCCCGCATATCCTCGGGTTTCCCACCACTTTCTTCGGATTGGGCGGGAGCCTAATGAGGCGGTCGTACTCCTAGCGATGGCGTCGCCGTTGTCGCCAGCCAGCCGTCACGACCTGCTGCTCACCACCGACCACAATATAGGCGCCAAGCCATTGTTCGACAGATGCGAACAGCCGCTGCCCGAGGTGACGGCGAAGGCGCCGTCGGCTGTCCTTGTCAAATTCGTAGACCGATGCCCCCCGAGACCAACGCTGCACACCGAAATGCATGAGCCACTCGATCAGGATGGGCGGAATACTCCGCTGTTGCACCCGCTTCGACGCATGGACCGTAAGCGCGAGATCTGCCTCCGAGGCGAGGCCTCCCAGCATGGCGGCGGCATTAGGCGACGGATGGCGCGCAAGGCCATCATCGATTGTCGCGACAATCACCTCGCTCGGACATGGCTTGACCAATAATCTGAAGACCTCGCTTGTATTGATGGCGTCTATGGCGTGCATAAGATCCGGCTGGCCGGTCAGCAGGATACGCAGCGCCTTCGGCGCCAATCGTCGGACCTCGGCCAGAGGCGAGATACCGTTCATCATTGGCATCTGCAGATCGCTCACAACGGCATCCGGCATTTCGGACTGCATGATGTCGATGGCCTCCCGCCCGCTGCCGGCGGTCACGAGGCGAAAATGCCGGCGCAGATGACGTCTGTAGGCAGCCAAGATAGCCGGATCATCGTCGGTCAGAAGGATGAGCGGTTGGGACATCATCTTCCTCCAGCAACTTGAGTGCGCTGCGCGGGCCACTGGGCTTCATATGAAAATACAAAAAGAAGATTAATCATTTACTAAAAGTATAGAAAATATTGCAACCAATATAACTTGCCTAAGTGTGTTTGATTTAAACAATCATAAATGTTTTAGGAGTAATATTCGAATGTAGAGCGCGAAAATCTCAGCCATGGGGAGTAGATGATGGCCGTCCAACCCGATCAAGCGTCGACGCGACCTCACAACGCCCGGCTGGAAACTCTTGGCACGATGGCAAGTGGGATTGCTCACGAAATCAATACGCCTATCCAGTTCATCGGCGACAACCTCCAGTTCATCAGCGATAGTTTCACGGCCATCGACACGCTCCTCAAGCACTATGCGACACTCCACGAAGCCGCCCTGGCCGCCGATGTTCTCGGCTCGGAGACCCAAGTCGTTGCGGATGCGATTGAAGCCGCCGAACTTGATTTCCTGCGTGAAGAGCTGCCGGGCGCCATCGGACAATCACTTTCCGGAATTCAACAGGTGGCGCGCATCGCTTCCGCCATGAAGACTTTCGCGCATCGCGGCGCGACGGAGAAGGAGATGGCCGACGTCAATCAGGCCATCGAACTGACCGCAGCGATCTGCCGAAATGAGTGGAAGTACGACGCTGATCTGGAGCTGTCCCTCGATACCGCCTTACCGAAAATTACCTGCCATATCGGGGAACTCAGCCAAGTCTGGCTCAATCTGATCGTCAACGCAGCCCATGCCGTCAAGGCGAAGCCCGATCTGCCCCGCGGGTTGATCACCATCAACACGTCGTCACGAAACGGCATGGTCGAGATCACTGTCGCCGACAATGGTACAGGAATTCCCAACGACGTGCGGGAACGTGTGTTCGAGCCATTCTTCTCGACCAAGGAAGCAGGTAAAGGAAGCGGCCAGGGCCTGGCTATCTGCCACAACATCGTGACCGAGCAGCATGGCGGCGAGATCGAGCTGTGGAGCCATGTCGGCGAAGGCACGCGTTTCACCGTTCGCCTACCCATCGAAATGGAAGCATGCCCTCGCACCACAGAAATGGAGGCCCTGGCATGAAGAAACGCGCCTTGTTCGTCGACGATGAACCGATGGTTCTCAGTGGCCTCAGGCGCATGTTGCGAAGCCTGCGTCATGACTGGGAAATGAGTTTCGCGAACTCTGGCCAGGAAGCTCTGGCACTCCTGGAGGAGGAAGATTTTGCGGTGGTCATCTCCGACATGAGAATGCCGGAAATGGATGGCGCCACGCTTCTGAACGAGGTTGCCGGCCGACATCCGGCTGCAGCACGCCTGGTGCTCTCCGGCCACGCCGAACTTGATGCGATCTTGCGTGCAGTGCGCCCAGCCCACCAGTTTCTGGCCAAGCCCTGTGATCCGAAACTGCTGGAGCAGGCCCTGCAGCGCATCCTTCAGGTCGGATGCGATGTCAGGCAGGACGAAATCCGCACGAAGCTTGGCGCGCATCGACGGTTGCCCTCGCCATCATCTACGATCGAGGCCCTGCGCACCGCCCTCTCGGCAACGCCCGCCGATCTCGAAAGCGTGGGCACGATCATCGGTTCTGATATCGCGATGTCCATACAGGTTCTGCGACTGGTGAATTCCGCCTTTTTCGGGCCGCCGACCAGGACGCTCGACCCACGCCGGGCCGTGTCTGTTCTCGGTGCGGATATCTTGATCAGCCTTGTCGACAATGTCGGCCTTTTCCGCCCGGTCGATAGCGCGATCAAGCAGGGCGAAGCGGCTGTGACCCTGGTCAATCAGAGAGCTGTCGAGCTGGCCAGCACCACGCGGACGGACGTTCTCGATCATCGTGACGGGACCGATCCCGCTGTCTGGGCGATGATGTCGCTCGCAGGGTCGCTCGCCGCGGTCGAAACACCGGATATGCTTGATAAGGAGGGCGAGCAGGCACTCAGCAAGTTACTCCTCGCCTATTGGGGGCTGGACGTCGACATCAGTTCCATCGCGGGCAACTCAGGAGAGGTTGCATCCCATCAAAAAGCTGAATTGCTGGGAGTTTGATGATGGCCACAAAAGCATCTGATCAACCCAAAGAAGCTATTCTGATCATCGACGACGAATCCAATGTTCTACAGGGCCTCCGTCGGCAACTGCACAAGCGCTTCAATTTGGCCTTCGCGGAAGGAGGTGACAAGGGCATCGCGGTCTTGCGCGAGCAAGGGCCGTTTGCCGTCGTGGTCTGCGACATGAACATGCCCGGCCTAACCGGGATCGAAGTCCTGGCCAAAATCGCCGAGATTGCGCCGGATACGGTACGGATCATGCTGACCGGCCAGGCGGACTTGAACACGGCCATGAACGCTGTGAATCAGGGTAACATCTTTCGCTTTTTCACCAAGCCTTGCCCGGCGGATCTGCTCGCAGACGGATTGACTGCAGCTCTGGAGCAATATCGACTGGTTACGGCGGAACGGGACCTTCTGAACAAGACGCTTGCCGGCAGCATCAAGGTTCTGACCGATGTGCTGGCCATGATGGATGCAGATAGCTTCGGCCGCACTGAACATGCGCGTGGCTGGGCAAAAAAAGTCGCTGAGGCCTTGGGCCTGCAACGCCACTTCTGGAAGTTGGAAATGGCAACGATGCTTGCGCCAATAGGCCTTGCCGCCCTCCCACCGGACGTGGCGAAAAAAGCAAGATCCAATCTCGAATTGACGCAGGTGGAGCGGGAGATGGTCGAGGCTTCGGCGGAAACTGCACACAAGCTGATTTGCAATATTCCGAGGCTCCGGGAAGTCGCGACCTACGTGCTCTATCAGGGTAAGAATTTCGATGGCAGCGGCTTTCCCCACGATGACACGGCCGGTAACGACATCCCCATCGGCGCGCGTATCATTCGAATCCTGAGCGATCTCGCATCAAGCCAGGACAGTGGCGCCGACCTTCAAGACACGTTGGCGCTGATGCAAAAATATGATGGCGTCTATGACCAAAAACTACTGAAGCTGATCGCGCCCGTCATCGTCGGAGACCAGTCGTCGACGGCGGATGACAGCGTCGAGACGATCGAGATCCAACTGCCGATGCTGAAAGAGGGCGATCTGCTGTTGACGCCGATTGCCGATCTGGAGCAAGGCGATCTCATCCTCGCCAAAGGAGCGCTCATTACCGAGCTCTACATCAAGCGTCTCAGCAATCTCCGCCGGCTGCGTAAGTTGACCGACATGGTGAGAGTTCGCCGACAGACCGAACGCGAGGCCCTGGCCAAGACCGGGTAGTCATCGTTCAACGAAACCTTCCACATCTTCAACGTCGGAGTGTCGTCCATGCGTCAACCATCAGGGCTCCCGCTTCGCCATAAACTCGCCGGAGCGGTCTTCGCTCTCATCTCGATCACCTCGCTTTCGCCCGCATCGGCCCAATCGGATCTGACCTTCGGCATCGTGCCACAGCAATCGGCAAGCCGGCTCGCCCAGCTCTGGGTGCCGGTCTTCAACTATCTCAGCGAAAAGACCGACACCAAAATCCGCTTCGCCACGGCCAAGGACATCCCGACCTTCGAAGCCTGCCTCGCGCGAGGAGCCTATGACCTCGCCTATATGAACCCCTATCACTACACCACCTTTCACGAGCTTGCCGGGTATGAGGCCTTTGCCCGACAGGCGAAGAAGCGGCTTCGCGGGTTGGTCGTCGTCCGCGCCGACAGCGCTTATCAGCGGCTCGAGGAGCTCGATGATCAGTCGATCGCGTTTCCTTCACCGGCCGCCTTCGGCGCCAGCGTGATCCCACGGGCCGAGATGAAAAGCCGTGAAATGGCGATTCGGCCGGCCTATGTGAAATCCCACGATTCTGTCTATCGGGCAGTCATCGCCGGCCTGTTTCCCGCCGGTGGCGGTGTGCTCCGAACCTTCAACAACGTTCCGGAAATCGAGCGCTCGAAGCTCCGCGTGCTATATCGAACCGACGCCTACACGCCCCATGCCTTTGCCGCCCACCCGAAGGTCGACCAAGGGGTGGTCGATCGCCTCGTTGAAGCCATGATTGCCATGACGACGGATCGCCCGGCGCTTTTGAAGGCGCTCGGGATGAGTGGCGTGCAGCCCTCTGCTGATGCTGACTGGGACGACGTGCGCTCGCTTGACCTCACCCGCAGCCAGACTGAAATCGTTCTCGGCGAACGGATCACATGTCATTCCGGCTGAAGACGGTCCTTGGAATCGCCTGCATCGAAGCGCTGCTGCTGACCATCTTGGTGATCAGCGGGCTGAACTACCTCAGCAGCTCGAACGCCACACAACTGCAGCAGCGCGCAGCGACCACGGCGAAGCTGGTGGCGACCATGACCGGCGATGCGGTCATCGCGGTTGACCTGGCGACGCTCGATGTCCTCGTCGACCAGGCCTTGCGCAATCCCGACCTCGTCTATCTGCGCATTCGCTCCGTCAATGGTGCGATACTGAGTGAAGGCGGTCTGGCCGATGCCCTGGCCACGCCTTTTATCGAAGACGCTACAATTGAGCAGGCATCATCCGACCAGCGGCTCGACGTCAGCGCACCGATCACGGTGGCCGGCTCGAATTTCGGTCAGGTCGAGATTGGCCTTTCGACCGCAACATTGGACACGACCTTCGGTGATGCCCTGGTCTGGATGGTCGGCATCGCTCTTTCCGAAATGATCCTGGTCGCCCTGCTCGGCCTGGCCCTCGGCCACTATCTCACACGGCAGCTGATGATGCTGAAGCGCGGTGCCAAGCAGGTTGCGAGCGGCGACTTCGGCTATCAAATTCAGATCGAAGGGCGAGACGAGCTTGCCGACACCGCCGAGAGCTTCAACAGCATGTCGACGGCGCTCGCCCGCTATGCCGAGATTGCCGAGGATGCCCGAAGGAAAGCCGAAGCGAGGCGGGAACTCGCCGAGAGCACGCTGAAGGATGCGCTGGATAGCATGCGCGACCATGTGCTGGTGATCGACGAGAACGACAATGTCCTGCTCGCCAACCAAAGCTACAGGACACTCTATTGCGTTGCTCAAGCTCCCTCGTGCGCCGCCGTGGCTTTCGCTGCAGAGGCGGAGCGAAACGAAGCAGCCGAGGAGGATTATGTAGCATCACGCCTTCAGCAACTGGCGGCACCTTCAAGCCACCCCCGCTGGGAGGCAGCGCTTTCCGATGGGCGCCGCCTGCTGATCGCGCAGCATCCGATGTCGAATGGCGGCGTGGTTGTCGTTCAGACAGATGTCAGCGAGCTCTACGAGACACAAGAAGAAAACCGGCAATTGCAGAGAGAGCTCATCCAGCGGCAGAAATCCGAAGCCATCGGCACACTTGCAGGTGGCCTTGCTCACGAGATTAACACGCCGGTGCAATTCATTGCCGACAACACCAGGTTCGTCGCCGAAGCCGTCGGTGAGATCTTCGAGCTGATCGATGACCTTTCCGACAAGGACGGGTTCGATCGGAATGCACTGGTGGAAAAGCTCGAAGTGATCGACTGGGCTTATGTCAAAGACGAGATCCCGCAGGCGCTTGCTGATATGACAGATGGCACGAAGCGGGTCCGGGATCTGATTGCGACCTTCAAACAGCTAGCGAAACCGGACGGCTCCGCGGTCAGCCTGGCCGATCTCGCCGACGTCGTTGAAGCCGCGGTCGAAGACACCCGCGGTTTCTGGGAACCCATTGCGAAAATCCGGACTGATGTCCCGGAGGACATGCCACCCACGCCCTGCCAGACCGACCAGATCAAACAAGTGCTGCATCATCTGATCGTCAATGCCGCGCACGCTATCGAAGATGGAGAACCCCGCGAGCCAGGGTTGATCTCGATCAGACTATCCCATGATCATCAGCAAGCAAGGCTGGAGATCGAAGACAACGGGTGCGGCATCCCGCAGGATTATCTCGATCGTGTCTACGATGTGCTCTTCACGACCAAAGAGCCAGGTCGTGGCAGCGGCCAAGGCCTCGCCCTCTCCCATATGTTTGTCACCCAAGGTCACGGTGGCCAGATCACCGTCAAATCGGAGGTAGGGAAAGGCACATGCTTTACAATTCATCTTCCTCTTACTGACAAACGGCCGACTGGAACTGGCTGCAATGCAGCACAATCACATTCGACCGGCGAAAAGGCAAAGGTCGCTGCCTAAAGATAGCCGCTAGTTCGGCTCACTCATACAGGCTGAAATGATCCATCGATATTGTGATCGACCTGCATGGTCATCTGGCCGGATGTTTATCCCTGGCGAACAAAGACCAGGTGGCGATCGAGCCCAATCCCCGAAGGCTATGGGATATATTGATGTTCTGCCCTGGTTTGCTGGTCCATGCCCCCGTTTAGCAGCCCGCCTTCGCCGGCCTCTGGTTCGATCTGGCGCTCGCCTTAGGGCGAGGACACTGGCAGCTAATCCATCGTGACCACTGAGCCGAACGAGCTGATGGCGGTGCTTCACAACCGGATGCCGGTGATCCAGAGAGAAGACGATCACGACCGCTGGCTCGGATCTTGACGCTGATCCCGCCGATGTCCTGAAACGTGCCCCACGGAGTGACTGGAGGCGTAGGCGTAGCGCGCTTGGCGCTATTCAGCCCATCATTCTAGATTGCGCTTCAAGTGCTCGTGGATTGCATTGCGGCAGGCTTCCGGGTCCCTGGCCAGGGCGGCATCGACGATCGCCTGATGTTCGACGATGATCGCCTCGAAATAGCTGGTACCGAAATCGCGCTGCTGGCCGACGAATTGCTGGCGGAACTGCAGGTAGATCTGCGAGAAGGTTTCGATGAGCAGGGGGGAATGGCTGGCTGAGATCAAGGTCTCATGGAATTCGCGTTCTGCCTCGGTCCAAAGCGGCATGAAATCCCGGAAATCCGCCTCGTCGGCAATCCGCCTCTCGATATGCAGGAGCTTGTGATGGGCGGCAGCGAGTTCCGCCTCCCAGGCGATACCGCCCTGCCCCATCGATTCCAGCACCCCCTCGCGCTCCAGCAGCAGGCGAAAGCGCGCCACGTCGCGCCGCCGCTCCGGCGAGCTCGGTGTCGCGCGAAAACCCCGCTGCATCTGAAACTCGACCAGTCCCAGCGCGCACAACCGCATCAGAACGTCCCGCAGCGTATTCGAAGAACATCCGTATCCGGCCTGCAACACGGTAGGCTTCAACTTGCCGCCCGGCGGCAAGCCTCCTGTCACCAGCCTGGCTTTCAGATCTTCGTAGATGTCAGTCGTGCTGGAACGTTGATTGATGATCGGCCTCCCTTGCATGCGAGGATAGCTTGAATTTTCAATATTACTATAAAATTTCGAAAATTTGAGAATTTCCATAAACTGGTTGTGAGGTGTGAATACCGTTGCTAGGCTCGAAACCCATGTTCTTCGCTGCGGCGCTGACTTCTGCCGGGCGTTCATCAAATTCGGGAGGTTTGACATGAAAACACTGAAGATCGCCACAACCGCGATCAGTGCGTTCGCCCTTATGGCCGGCGTCGCATCCGCTGAGACGACCAAGCTGCGCATCCAGACCCATTTTTCCCAGGAAACCCTGTCGGGTCAGATGGCCGAAAAATACATCGACGACATCCAAGCCATGTCCAATGGCGAGATCGAGATCGAGATGTTCTATGCCTCGGCCGTGGTGAAGTCGGCCGAGACCTTCGATGCGGCCGCAACCGGCATTCTCGACTGCGACATGACCGGCGGCTCCTATCAGACCGGCAAGAACCCCGCCTTCCAGTTCGCGGGCGACCTGATGGGCGGCTATGCCAATCCTTACCAGCAGATGTCCTGGCTGCTGCATGGCGGCGGCCGCGAGGCGCTGAACGAACTCTATAACGGCCACAACATGGAATTCGTCGGCTGGTGGATTCCTGGGCCTGAGTCGCTCTCCTCGACCGCACCCATCCGCAATGTCGAGGACTTCAAGGACTGGAAGTTCCGCTCGCCTCCGGGCATGGCGACCCTGGTGTTCAAGAATCTCGGCGCGTCCCCGATCGTGATGGACTTCAACGAGATCTTCACGGCCCTCGAAACCGGCATCATCGACGGCGCGGATGCCGCCAATCTCACCAACAATGTCGGCCTCGGTCTCTACGACATCGCCGAGCACACCAACTATCCGGGCTTCCACTCCATGCCGGCCGATCATCTCGCCTGCCGGAAGGACATCTGGGACGCGATGCCGGATCACCACAAGCGCATCATGCAGGTCGCGATGGACAGTCTCGCCCTGCACAACGCCACCAGGAACGAGGTCGAAAACGCCAAGACCGCCAGCGAGTTGCGCGCGAAAGGCATCAATCTCTATGAGTGGACCCCGGAAGAGCTAGGCAAGTTCCGCACGGCCGTGAAGGCAGGCTGGGAAGAGTTCGCGACCACGCCGGAAGCCAAGGCCCTCCTCGAGAGCCACATCAACTTCCTCACCGACCTCGGCGCGATGCAATAGCAGGCGGGGCCTGCACCCTTGACGGCGGGGCTTTCGGGCCTCGCCGCATTCTTCACCAGCGATTTGACTGAAACGAAAAACTCCCAGCAAGAGCACCGAGAACTGCCGGCAAACCGTCGATACGAAGCCGCGTTTTCTAAAAACGGTCGAAAACCAAATGAGGTGGTCATACCACGAGGGGGATGCATCTTGGAGAATAAGACCGGTAGTCTTTGGGAATGGCTGGTACCGCTCGGTTTCGTCATCTGCATGGGCTGGGTGATCTGGCATACGCCGGCTTTCATCCTCGACTTCATCCCGTCTGAAAATCCGGGCCTGGTCGACCAGATGACCGCGCTGCATCAGCGTAAGGACGCCACTCCCGGCATGCCCGGCCTGTTCGGCGGCCTCGCCGATCCGATCGATTGGGCGGCGCTGATCCTGATCCCGATTCTCATGATCATCGGCATCCGAGGCGTGCGCGTCGCCGATATGGAATTTCAGGAATGGCGCCCGATCGATCGCGTGGCGCTCTTCATCGGCCGGGTCACGATGATGCTGATCATCTCCATGACCTCGGTGATGCTGTACGAGGTTTTCTTGCGCTACATCGTGCGGCAGCCGACGCTCTGGGCCAATGAGCTGACGCTCTGGATCGCAGGCTTCGTGTTCTTGTGCTCCGGCTTCTACGCCATGCAGCAGCGCTGCCACATCCGCATCTTCATTCTCTATGACCTGATGCCGCGCTGGCTGCAGCGCTTGTGCGACATCGTCTCGGCGGGTCTCCTGGTCACCTTCGCCTTTTTCCTGGTCTTCGGCAGCTTCAGCCAAGTGTTCGTGGTCAAGTTCTACAAATGGGAAATGTTCGGGACGGCCTTCGATCCTCCCATTCCCGCGACCATCCAGCCAATGATCCTGATCATGATCTCGCTGATCGCCCTGCAGGCCGTGATCAACCTGATTTCCGACTGGAACCGCGAGCCGACCGTCCATACGGCCGCCGATGACATCGATGAGGAAGAGCTGGAAGCCATGAAACGCAGCCTGGGGACGAAATAATGGACGTCGGCACCATCTCGATCGTCCTGGTTATCGGGCTGGTCTTCCTTTTGGGCATCGGCATGCCGCTCGGCTTCGCCTCGGCCGTCTTGGCGGTCGTCGTCATGGTCATGAAGTTCGAGCCTGCGCTCCTGACGGACCCCATGAGCTTTGGCAGCGGATTGCTGACCGGCAATCCCGGCACGGGACCGCTCTATATCCTGACCCAGAAGATTTTCGACCTGATGACCGAATATGTGCTGATTTCGGTCCCGCTTTTCATCTTCATGGCGGCCCTTTTGGAGCGATCCGGCGTCGCCAAGCAGATGTATGACGCGCTCGATTTCTGGCTGTCCCGAGTGCGCGGCGGTGTCGCTATCGTCACCTCGCTGATGGCTGTTCTGATGGCGGCGATGTCCGGCATCATCGGCGGCGAGGTGGTGCTGCTCGGTCTCATCGCCCTCCCCCAGATGCTGCGGCTGGGCTACAATCAGAACCTGGCGATCGGCACGATCTGCGCCAGTGGCTCGCTCGGCACGATGATCCCGCCCTCCATCGTGCTGATCATCTTCGGCCTGATTACCGAAACCTCGATCAAAGCACTCTTCACCGCCGCCTTCGTGCCCGGCTTCATGCTGGCGAGCATGATCATTCTCTACATCGTGATCAGGACCCAGCTGAACCCCGACGACGCGCCCCTTCCCGAGCCGCAAGCCGACGATCCGACGGCGATCCAGAAGCTCGGCCTGTTCGGCGCCTTCCTGACCATCTTGTTCACGGGCGTCGTGGCCCTTTTCCTGGTGAGGGCGGTCTACCTGACCCTGACCGGCGAGAATGCGGCGCTCGAGGAAAGCGCCAAGCCCTTCTTCCTCGGCATGAGCCACCATGTGCCATGGTTGGCCGGCGTCATCGCCGCCGGTCTCGCCGTTCTCTTCCTCCTTTTCGGTAAAGGCCGCGCCTTTCTCGCATGGAAGCATGGCAAGGGGCTGGTACCGCCGTTTCTGGTGATCGGCGTGGTGCTCGGCTCGATCTATGGCGGCGTCACCGGCATCACCGAAGCGGCGGGCATGGGCGCGCTTGCCGTCTTCATGATTGCGGTCTTCCGTGGCGAGGCTTCCGTGGATCTGGTGTGGGACAGCCTGATGCGCACACTGCGCTCCACGGGCACGATCATCTGGGTGACGATCGGCGCGGCTGCTCTCGCCGGCGCCTACACGCTGGCCGGCGGGCCCCGCTTCATCGCCGAGCTGATCGTCGGCTCGGAGATGCCGACCATGCTGGTCCTGCTCACCATGATGCTGATCCTGCTGTTCATGGGCGCCTTCATGGACTGGGTCGGGATCGTGCTGCTGATCATTCCGGTTTTTCTCCCCATCGTGCAGCGCCTGCCGATCGAGGAAATCGGGTTCTTCGGCCAGCTGGAGCCCCGATTTGTGGCAGTCTGGTTCGGTGTTCTGTTCTGTATGAACATGCAGGTGAGTTTCCTAAGTCCCCCCTTCGGACCGGCTGCCTTCTACCTGAAGTCAGTGGCCCCGCCGCATATCTCGCTCACCGACATTTTCCGGGGCTTCATGCCGTTCATCATGATCCAGCTCCTGGCGCTTTCCGTGCTGTTGCTCTGGCCGTCCATCGTCACCCTGCTCTTGTGACGGGAATGACGGCGCCGCCGTAGGGGACGTGAATTCTTGCTGACGAGGAGATCGACGCCATGCTGACCAAAGCCGAGATCGACCGCTTCCATCATGAAGGCTATCTCGTCATCGACGACATCGTCGACGACTTAGCGCTCGCTGCCGTCCGACAGGAATATGCCGATCTGATGGACCGGCTTTACACCGGTTGGCATGAGCAGGGCCTGGTCGATACGCCGCCCGAGGGCTTGTCATTCTGGGAGAAGCTCGACCGCTGCTATCGGGCCGGCTTCGACTGGTACCAGCCCCTCGATATCAGCCTCCCCCACAGCGGCATCGACGACGACACGCCGATGCATATCGGTCCTGCCGTCTTCGATCTGGTGACCCATGAGAAAATCATCGACACCGTGGAGTGCCTGATCGGCCCGGAAATTACCTCCAACCCCATCCAGCATGTGCGGATCAAGTCGCCGGCGCGCGCATTGCCGAGTTCGGAGGTCCGCGCCCATGTGACGACCACGGACTGGCATCAGGATAGGGGCGTGACGCTGGAGGAAGCCGATAAGACGGAGTTCGTCACGGTCTGGCTGGCGATCACCGATGCCAGCGTGGAAAACGGCTGCCTCCAGGTCGCACCAGGCAAGGATAGAACCATGCTGCCGCACTGCAGCAAGACGCAGGTCGGCATCGCCGATGCCTTCGTCCCGAAGAGCGAAGCCGTTCCGGCCCCAGTGAAGGCCGGCGGCGCGGTCCTGTTCCACCCGCTGACGCCGCATGCCTCGCTCCCTAACAACAGCGACGGTTATCGCTGGTCGTTCGACCTCCGTTACAACGTGACCGGCCAGCCCACCGGCCGCAGCCAATTTCCTGAATTCATCGTGCGTTCCAGGGCCAATCCTGCTTCCGAGCTGCGGGATTGGCGAAAGTGGCGTGCAAGCTGGGAAGCGACACGCTCACATCTGGCGCACCTGCCCCATGTCCCGCAGCATCGCTGGAGCAACGACGCGCCCTATTGCGCGTGAGCTGATCGTCGACACCCTTTGGCCTCTCCTGAGCTAGCTCTATGGCAGCATCAGCACAATAGACGGTGACGATGGAAACGAGTGCAGCGAATCCACCTGAAATATGTTATGATGGTTTGATTGTAACTTAAAGTTGCATTTCACAATCCACTGATGCCAGATTTATCAGATATTAAACAAATAGTTGATTTTTGAAGGATGGACATCATCCTTTGATTGTGGCAGCGTTCATTTCATAAAGGGAGATGCATCTCTACCGCGAGCGAAAGGAGAAAATTCATGTTCGTTCGACAGATATTGAATAGCAAAGGCGACAGCATCGTCTCAATCGGGCCTTCAGCGATGGTTGCCGATATTGCAGCGCTGATGAGCAAGGAGCGAATCGGTGCGATCGTCGTCCTGGACGTGGATGAGCGCATTGCCGGCATCGTGTCCGAGCGCGACATCACTCGCGGCCTTGCCGAGCATGGCGCAACACTCCTGGAGATGCGCGCGGACCGGATCATGACACGCGATGTGGTGACCTGCTCGCCCGAGGACGGCATTGACGGCTTGATGCGCAAGATGACCTCAGGTCGTTTTCGGCATTTGCCCGTGGTGGACAAGGCGAAAATGGTGGGGATCGTCAGCATCGGCGATATCGTGAAACACCGCCTGGAAGAACTTGAGGCCGAGGCGAGCCTCCTCCAGGACTACATCGCCGGCGCCGCCTAGCAGCTGGCAGCGGCCAGCTCGTTCTCTTTGCTGGTGTCAGTACGGGCGGCGTCGTGTACTCGCAGCGAACGTGTTGCCAGACTGACGGATGCGATCTGGAGGAGTGTGGGAGGTGGCGATGATTAGTTCCTTCCCGGTACGCTCCTTCGGGTCCTCCAAACTCCGCGCCCGGCATTAGCCCGTCGCCGCTAGTGCATCGATCCAAACAGACCGATCAGGTCTGATTGGAAAAATTGATGCAAAACCAACAACCTAGTGCGCCGCCAACTGAATCTTCTGAATGTGCCGGTGCACTAGGAGCAAGCTATCGTATGATGCCACAAGTTGGCTTGAAGTTTCGGCGGGGTCGCGTTTCAAAGCCGATTCACAGCGGTTGCTCCAAATCTCATTCGAACACATAGTGTCGGATCGCAACTGATGTTGCTTGTCGCTTCCGTTCCGACATATTAACGCGAGGCAATGCCATGATTGTAGAGCGCGACTTCGATTTTTACACTCACTGGACTGTGCCACCATACACACCCTGTTTCGCCGCCCCTGTTAAGATATCGTCACTTTCTGCGCGAAATCCACAGATGCGCAAGGGCTACTGCTTTGGCATGGTCATGGAATGGATCAAGCATACGCACCGAAATCCGAATGCTACACATGTCGAACGGCTCGAATATTTGCTTGATCATCGCGATAGCGCCGCCGCTACTCAGTTTCTACACCACGAGACTAATTTGCCGTATTCGAATGACACAGATGAATTCATTGTCCTAAGCAGACTTATCGAAAGTACATGTCGTAGCTCAAAGCTGCGATTTGACTACATATTTTACAGGGATAACATCCACGAGCCACCTGGACATGCACTTTTTATATTACGCTTCAACGAGCTTGAGAACGGAACATATTATATATTTACACGCGGCAATCATAAAGGCAAGACGGCAGTTGCCCATGCAATAGCGTGTCGTATTAACAATGATAATGTTATATGGTTTGATTCAAACTATGGTGAATTTGTTTTTGCAAAGCCCTTTCTCAATTTATTCCTCAGCGAATATGTCAAGACAAGAAATAAGTCGACACTTCCCCTTAAATTTATACTTTTTTATTCTACATCGGTCGGCAATCAGCATCCAATCGAATCATTGGAATCTATTGCCGAGGTTCGCGCGCAAACATCTCCATGCGGGCTCTGCACTATTCTCTAACGGTCACTTAATTGTCAGGCGAAATGAGGTTGCTCCGACTTTCATTTGTGGTCATTGGGCATATTTTGATCAGAGTTACGGTTTTCTGGAACGATATCCCATAGAAATATAGGTATTCTTTGTTGCGATGGCGTTGTTCGCACGTTCAAGTCAGCCAGCTCACGTGAAACGGCGGGACAAATCTCTTGGGCCTCGATGGAGACATGACCGAAATGATGGGGTCGGACAATACCGAGATCATTGCCGAAATCTGTGTCGATTCCATTGAAGGCGTAAGAGCCGCCGCGGCCGCCAATGCAACGCGTGTCGAGCTCTGCTCGGCCTTGCTGGAAGGTGGACTGACCCCCTCATTTGGTATGACGAAGCAGGCGAAGGCTGTTGCGGGTTCGATTGGCGTGCACGTCATGATAAGGCCGCGCGGTGGTGATTTTCTCTATTCCGATGACGAGTTCACCGCCATGAAGGATGACATAGCAGCGCTAAGCGAACTCGGTGTCGAAGGGTTTGTGTTTGGTCTCCTGACCTGCGAGGGAGACGTCGACGTCGAGCGAGTCACTGAACTCACAACCCATTGCCGACCGGCGACGGTTACATTTCACCGTGCTTTCGACATGGCGAAGGATCCGTTCGCGTCCCTGGACACCCTTGTCGATCTTGGTGTGGACAGACTTCTCACATCCGGTCAGGCACCGGGGGTTCTAGACGGAGCCCCCTTGATCCGGGACCTGATCGAACGTGCTGCAGGGCGCATTGTCATCATGCCTGGCGGTGACATCAGTGCTCGCAATATTACCCGAATCGTTCAGGAGACCGGCGCAGACGAGATCCACTTCGCCGCGTTCGAAGCCGAGCCCGGCCCGATGCGCTATCGCAACCCTTATGTCTTTATGGGCGGCACGCTTCGCCCGCCGGAATATGACCGCACGGTCACAACGGAGGACGAGATTTCAAACGTTCTGAGAGCCGTCAAAACTCGCGGATGAGACGCAGGCTACATCCGCCAAGCTCATCTGACCTGGATCATCCGCCCTGACGCCGATTCAGGCTGGAGGCAATTAATGGTTCGGTATAGGCGTCTGGCCTTCTCGTCGGAAAAGTCCGGAACTGCCAGGCATAGCTGCCGAAAACACGGCCGGCGCGATCGGGCGACCGCTTTCCTGATTCGGCAGCGGACGGGGGGAGCCATCCACATCATCAAAACCGCTGAATTTAGGATTGAACGCAACAAAAACGTTTGATAATTCGATCCAAATTCGCGTAAAAGGTTCATACGATCCATATCTAAGAAACGATAAATTGATAGGAGGTCGAAAAATGACATCCATAAGGACCACCAGATCCCCGGATTCTTACGTGTTCGATAGCCACGAGGAACGTCGCCAAGCCCCAAGCAATTCATTTCTGATCTATTGGCGTAACGGTGGGATGATGGCAAATCAGCAGCAAGAGGGCGCCAATGACAATGTGCTAGAGCTGCCCGCTGGATGGTACTGGGAAGGCCAACACTTGGCCCTTGGTGAACCAAAGGGCCCCTTCGTGACATCAGGCCAGGCCCATAAGGATGCTTGCCGTGGACTTTCTTGCCTGGGAGACACCGCTGCGGCATAGAGGTTTCGTTGCAAATTTTCAAATTAGCGCCCATGAAAGCAGTCTAACATCGAGCCTCATTGGCAAGCCTGCCGCGGAGCGGCTTAGGGCAAGGGCGACGAATTGGCACCGTGCTGAAGCTAGCGTTCTGTCCGCTTGCCTCTCGATGAGCGGTCAGTAGCTCCGCACCGTCGGCCTCATGCGAACTCCGTGCCATATCCGGCCACTGGGAAGCCTGCTGTCGCATTTCTTCAAGACAGTCTTGCGGACGTCGAAAGAATATCTCCAAGGTTCGATTTTCTGGAGATATCGATGAGGCTAAAGTATGCGATCCTCTACGTTGAAGACGTGCCCGCTACGCTGGACTTCTATGAGCAGGCATTCGGCCTGATTCGCAAGATGCTGCACGAAAGCGGAGACTACGGCGAGCTCGACACTGGAACGACTTCGCTTTCATTCTCCTCACGCTCGCTGATGGCGGATCTGGGCAAGAACCCTGCGAAGCCGGATCCTAGAGAACCGGTCTTCGAGATCGCCTTCGAGACTGAGGATGTGAAGAGCGCACTTCAGAAGGCGACAAGTGCCGGTGCCCAGCTTGTGCAGGACGTTCGAGATGAGCCTTGGGGGCAAACGACATCCTACGTTGCCGATCCAAATGGCTTCCTGATCGAGATCTGCTCTCCTGTCAAAGCTTAGGCATAGCCGGTTTGAGCGAGCTGTGAGAGCAAAGTCGGATGGTCAACAAGACAAGTGGGCGTGACACCAAACCACCGCCTAATGTCACGGCAAAGATGGGCTTGGTCGGAGTAGCCGCATGAAACCGCCGTTTCTGCAGCGCTCGATTCTTCGCTAAGACGTCGCCCAGCTCGACGCACCCGGGCCAAGGACATCCAGAACAGCGGCGACACTCCCGTCTGCTTCCTGATCTCTCGCTGCAGTGTTCGTGTCGACATACCCAGAGTGCTGGCAGCCTCCTTTACGGAATGGATGCCGGACTTCAGGCAATCAAGGATATCCGTGGTCGAAGGGGATATCGTGCAAAATTCGTCAAGGGTATCGCCAACCGCCAAAGAGTATGGGTCATTCGCGCCAATCCAGCTTGAGAGCGCTCTTTCATCGATTTGCGCGCCGGGCTTCAGGCGAAGCCCCAAGGTCTCGGTTTCGGCGGTCAATTGCACTCTCTCGGTGGAATGTCCCAGATCGGAGACAAACCAGCGAAGAGGCCGCCTAGTCTGCTGAGCAAATATCAGATCACGGCACCCATCTGGGATGACAAGCGCATCATGCCTCGCCACCGATGAATAGCGCCAAAAATCGAGGACGCAATTAGCAGTACATTTGGCTGCGATCTCTCGCGTAGCGATGAATTCGGCTTCCATAGAAACGTTATAGCGGCGCCAGTTGACGCCGTCAGGTCCGAGTCAAAACGTTGCATTGGAGCACTATCACCGGATGCGGGCTATCCGCCCCAAAGCGGCCTCTGCCGCAAGCTCTTTGGCGAGGTCGCGCCAATATTGAACGCTTCTGGATTCCAGGAAATTAAAGAAAGATTACTGAATCTTGACTGACAGGCTGTTCAGATTCTGACACATTCTGACAATCAAGTTTGTCGAGGGAAATGATTTCAGCTGATGATGGAAGAGGCCAATAGAGAAGCTTTGGAACCACCCGATCAAAGCTTGGTCGCATGCGAGTCTCAGCAAATTTGGTCCGCGATGCCAGCCTCCTTGGTTGTCATCATCATTGTCTCAACCACTGTAGCAGCAGTTATAGTGATGCTGTCGTTGGGGCTGGATCCTGACGAGCCCTTGCAAGGTGCTGTTCTTGGGAGCCTTTTCTATCTGATTGCTGTAGCGCTCCTTTGTTTTGCTTCGCGCAAGACCAGAGGCTCCTCGAGACTGCCGTTTGGCGCATCGAATAGCCGAACCGCGCTTGGGCATGCAGCGTTACTCGGGATTCCACTCGTTGGTATATCGGTGGCCCTATTGTATGCCATCTACATTCCATTGAGCTTTGTATTCCCTGAACTGGTTGTTTGGTGGGTTCTCGACCAGCAACCTCTTTTTTGGATTAACTCAGATAGTACATATATTGTCGCAAGTGTTATCAACGCAATCATTTTGGTTATCATTGCTCCAGTCGTTGAGGAAATTATTTTTCGAGGTTATTTACTTCACCGAATCATTATCAAGATAGGGACTATCGAAGCAATATTAATTAGTTCCATTCTTTTTGGATTGCTTCATGTCGATTTCGCCGGGGCGGTCATTTTTGGTGTTATTCTATGCTGTATGACACTATATAGCCGATCTCTCAAAGGTCCGATGCTCGCTCATGGCTGCAACAATCTAATCGTCATGATGTGGACCTTATGTGAAGGTCTCTATGAAGGCGAACTCGTTTGGACCATGTCACTCGACGAATTCTATGATACTTGGTGGATAGGCCTAGCTGGTGGCGTGATAGCTCTTCCATGGCTCATATGGGCCTGGTGCAATCGGCGCAGGATCAAGCCAACTGAATGGGCTACACCTCTGATCAAAACAATTGAGGCGCGATCAAAGTTCCAACCCAACAAACTCCCCTAGCGGATCGAATGAGTGGGATCCGAACATTGGCTCATATGAGGTTGTAGCAGCAGCTAATCGGGTCACGACGGAAGCAGGCGCCTGGCCTCTCAGTGTGAGCAATACGCCGCAAAGCGGACTTGCCGGCCGGGATTTGCTCGAACTGCCTGCTTTCTGGTGGTTTTCGGCCGTAAGCCTCGTGCCAAGAGCCGCCTCGCCGTGAGGCTCCGCATCAGCTCATATCATTTGTGTCAGCACTGCGAGAATGGTGACGACGGCGATCACATAAGGAAACGCTGAGAACAGGCATCCTACAATCCAGCCGACAGTTTCGAAAATCCATCGACCGATGGCCAGATAAACAAGTATAAGTACGATCACTGCAACAACGCTCATGGCCATGCCTCCTTTCAATAGAAAATATGGGTTAATTTTGCGTAGTGAAAAATGAACCAAAAATGAACGAATAATTTTATTGTTGAAAATTGAACCTATGTGCATCAAATACGATACCGAATAGGTATTTTCGGCCAAATTAATTATTTTCAACTTGGATCGTGGAATATGGTCTTCTGAAGCGCCGTCGGATCTCGCCTCTCGGCGGCGTTTCGCGGTTGGAGTATGATAGCATCACTTCCGGACGACAGGAGAGAGTGAGATGCCCCGCAAACGACCCAGACCGCCCAACCCGATAGCTCGCATAGTGCGCACGCTTCGCCCGAAACGAAAGGCCAGCGCCAAGACCTACCGCCGCAAGGCAAGAACGCCTCGATCATCCGATCGGGGCGTTTCTCTTTTCTTGCAACGTGACGAACCGGTATGAGCCTGCAGCTTCTGCTCAACGCACCGCTCGCCGTTCAACTCCATCTCTGGACTGCGGTTGCAGCATTTGTAATCGGGTGCGCGAACCTATTTCGTGCGAAAGGGACAGCCAGTCATAAGTTTCTTGGCCGAATCTGGATAGCGCTGATAGCAATCGTCGCCCTCAGCTCGTTTTGGATTCACGACATCAATGTCTGGTATGGGTTCAGCCCCATCCACCTCATTTCGATCTACGTGCTGATCATGGCGCCCCTCGGCGTTTGGCATGTTCGCCAGGGCAATATAAAGGGCCACCGAAACGCCATGATCGGAACTTTCGTAGGCGGCCTTGTAATCGCGGGGCTGCTTACCCTTGCGCCTGGTCGTTTGATAGCGCGAGCCCTATTCGGCTGGGAGTGAGTCGCAACAGCAACCTTCAGCAGCCTCTTGAGCTCAAAGGTCCGCAACTGGCCATACCCGCGCATACGCCATACATTCGCGCAATCGCTTATGGATGAGACAGGCGATGCGACCCTGGTTCAGGACGCTTTGCACCTTACCTCGATCACCACGATGAGACGCTATGCACACAGACGATGGAGTCATATAAGAGAGGCGGCTAAGCCGCTGAGCGGACGTGATGGAACTGGTAGACATACCAGACTTAAAATCTGGAGGGCGATGCCCGTGCGGGTTCGAGTCCCGCCGTCCGCACCAATTTTTTCAAGAGGTTAGCAAGCCAAGCATTCCAGATCACTCGGCCTTGGCATTGCTTGTGGGCAACATTTGGGTAACAAACGAAAGGTCTAAGCGACCCCGGTCGCTTCGAGCTTTTTCCAATCGAACGTGACACCTGTGCCCGGCACATCCGGAGCGACGGCCAGGTGGTTTTCGATGACCAGCGGTCGCGTGGTGTAGGCATCGATCGGGAAGGAGTGGACCTCGATCCAGCCGGCATTGGATTGGCCGGCGACCAGGCTGACATGCAGCTCCTGCATACCGTGGCTGCAGACGGGCATGCCGTGCTGTCTCGCGAGTTCGGCGACCCGCAGCCAGCCGGTGACGCCACCGCAATTCGAACCATCGGGCTGGATGAAAGCGAGCTTCGAGGAGCGAAATGCGTACTCGAATTCGTGGATGGTATGCAGGTTTTCGCCCATGGCGAGCGGCATGCCGGTGGCATCGGCGATTTTTCCGTACCCCACATAGTCATCCGGAATGGTCGGTTCTTCGAACCAGACGAGATCGAACGGCTCGAACGCCCTGGCGGCGGCAATCGCCTGCTCGACGTCGAGCGCGTAATTGGCGTCGACCATGAATGCGATGTCCGGTCCGATCAACTCACGCACCGCCTTGACGCGCGAAACGTCCTCGGTGAGATCCGGCTTGCCGACCTTGATCTTGACCGCATCGAAACCCTGATCGAGATAGCCCCGAATACTGGCGAGCAGCTTGTCCAATGGGAAATTGAGATCGATGCCACCGCGATAGGCTTTGGCGTGCCGACCGGCACCACCAGCCATTTTCCAGAGTGGCTCGCCACCGATCTTGCCGCGCAAGTCCCAAAGGGCGATGTCGACCGCCGAGATCGCAAAGGACGCGATGCCGCCGCGACCGACATAGTGGATATGCCACTGCATGCCGTCAGAGAGCGCATCGATATCCTCGCTGTCCTGACCGATGAGGAACGGCCCGAGATCCTGTTTGACCATGGCAAGAACCGCCTGGCCGCCGCGACCGCCCGTATAGGTGTAGCCGGTGCCCTCCTCGCCATTCGCGAGACGGATGGTGACGGTGATCAGTTCGAAATGGGTATGGTCGCCATGCTTGGCGTCGCTCAGGACTTCGGCGAGCGGGACACGAAACAGGCGTGGTGTCACGGATTGGATGGTCGGCATAATCTATTTTTCCAGCAGCTTTTCGAACGCCGATAACACGGGTTCGCAAGAAGATGACGACGAAGAGGAAAGCACCCGAATGACAAGCTGCCAATAGGCGCTGAGGCTGATCGTGCCGTTGCCGTTCTCGAAGTTCAGAATGTTGAACACCAAACCGAGCAGCAAGGCGCCTGCGACCGTTGCCGGCACCGAGCCAAGACCGCTGGTGAGAAGCATGCCGCCGACCACCACCGAGGAGATCGCTCGGCGAGCAGAATGGGATCATGTGTGCGGCACCTTCGACAAGCGCCGACCCGGTGAAGGAAAACGATGGCCGAGAGCTTCGATCACATCGTCGTCGGCGGCGGGTCGTCCGGCTGCGTCGCGGCGGCAAGATGGGCGCAGACGGCAGGGCCAATCAAGAGCCGCTCAGGATCGGGGCTGACCAGGTCGATTACGTGGGCGCGATGGTCGTGGGTCATCATCATCGCATCGACGACATCGGCAACGCCGAGACCATCAGCGAGTTCTCTCGAAGCCATCGGATTGTTTCCTTACAATGAGCTGCGCCACCTGCATTGGGCGGCGCATTCAAAAATCAGTCCGGCATGTTCTCGCGCATGAAGGCGACGGCCTGCTGCATGGCCTGCATCTTGACCTGATTGCGTTTCATCATGGTCGCATTGTGCTCTTTGATGCTGATGTCATAGGGATTGTCCCGGAGCACCTTCGCCATGCGCAGCAGATTGATTGCGGTTAGTTCCGCGTTGCGGCGCACGTAAGGCGAAATGTCGCCGCCTGCCTCGATATAGCTGGCCCCTGGACCGGCATCGCCGACCCAGTAGAGATCGGTGTTGGGCGGCACGGTCACGCCGAAATGGAGAAGATTGGCAAAGGTGTTGGCGACGCAGTCATGGCTGCCATCCTCATTGCCGGTGACCACGCAGCCGCAAACCGAGCCATAGAGCGGGAACTGCCCGGTCCTCTCGCACATCACCGTCTTGGTAGTGCCATCGAGGCGCTCGATCACCCGCTGCATGACGGACGAGCGCACACCCATCCAGATCGGCATGGCCGGCACGATGATGTTGCAGCGTTTGACCTTTTCGAGGATCAACGGCCACTCATCACCTTCGCCCTCGTCATTGCCGATCCCAGGCTTCACATCGTAGTCGACGACCCTGATGATCTCGGTCTCGATATCGGGCTCAAGGGCCTTAAGACGCTCGACCAACAGATTGCAGAGGGCTTCAGTATTCGAGATCTCAGGCCCTTGCTTCAAGGTGCAGTTCAAGAATAGCGCGTAGAGTGGGCCATTCTTCTTCACGTCGTGAAAAATAGAAAATGCCATGTATGTCTCCCCTGTCTTCAATGGCTGTCGGTTCTTTGATGCTGTAAGGGAGACGGGGGTTACGCTTTTTTTCGGAGCTGGCTCGGCAGGAGGCCTCTGGCAGTACAGAAGGCAAGGTTGATCGAAGTGCGGCGGAAAACGTGAACGACAGGCAATCCGGGTCATCGGAAGTCGATGATACGGTCGTACCGGAGGTCGGCGACAGGGCTGCGACCAGCAGGTTCGTGCGCGCGCATATTGGCTGGATGTTGCGCCTGGCTCGGACTTATCTGCGCGAGTCGGCGCTCGCCGAGGACGCCGTGCAAAATGCGTTCACCAAGATCTTCACGAAGAGTGATCAATTCTCAGGGGAATCCAACATCCGATCCTGGATGCGGCGCATCGTTGTCAACGAGGCCTTGATGCTGCTGCGAAAACGGCGGTCGCTGAACGAGGACGGAGATATCGACGCGCTCCTTCCGGCATTCGACGAGAATGGTTGTCGCATCGAAGAGCCGTGGTCGTCGATGCCGACACCGGAGCAACTGTTGATCACCGAGGAAACGAGGCAGATCGTTACGGACAAGATCGGCGAGCTGCCCGACGCCTATCGCATAACACTCCTTCTTCGCGATATCGAAGAGCACACAACCGCTGAAGTGGCCGAGACGCTTGGTATGACCGAGACGAATGTGAAGGTCCGCCTGCATCGCGCGCGGGCTGCGCTCAAGACGCTGCTCGAACCCCACCTCCGGCGTGGAGGGTTGCGCTGATGGCAAGACGATCCTGGAAACGCCGCATGCAGGCCGTCATGTTCCGCATGCCCATGATGATCACCTGCCGAGAGTTCGAGACCTTCATCATCGCCTATTTCGAGGGCGGCTTGACCAAACATCAGCGCCGGCTGTTCGAGCTTCACCTGAAATTCTGTCGCGAATGCCGTGACTATCTCGCCGCCTTCAAGGTAACCATGGATGCAGCTAAGCAGGGCCTTTCCGAGGAGCAGCCGGCACCTCCAGACGACGTTCCGGAAGATCTCATCGCCGCTGTAATCGCCAGTCGTGATACAACAGAATAGCTAAGTAAGTATCGAACAGCGGACAAACGCTTGAGGCAGCTTGGAGGTAACCTTGTCCGATAGCGTCGTGGTCGCCAGCTCTTGTCGGGGTCAGACAATGCCGATTTGAGCCTCGCCAGCGTGGCTGCAGTAGCCTCAAAGGCGGTCTCAACATCGCAATGCACGATCAATTCACCGTGTCGGCGAGATTTATCTTCAGGCAGTAGAGCCATCTGAGTATCGAAATGCTTGGCCTGTCAATCCCTTATGTGATACGCACCTTTACATCGCATATAGCAATGGGTGCCAATACATGAGTTTCGAAGACTTCAAATCAGCTGTCTCTGCAAAGGCAGGCCTATCCAAAGCGCAAACTGACCAGGCGCTCACCGCTTTCATGGAGCA
>JBPCVQ010000558.1:0-5390 GCA_051010395.1 Geminicoccaceae bacterium
CCCATGTCTTTGGCAAGCTCCGTGGCCACATCGATCTCGAAACCGATCAGCTCGCCTTCCTTGTTGCGCATCGCCCAGGGCACGAAGGTGGACATGCCGACCCGGAGCACGCCGTTCTGCTTGATCGTCTCGATTACGCTTTCCGATGACAATGCCTGCTGTGCTTCCTGTGCGTCGGCCAATGGCATCAATGTGGTCATCGCAGCGCCGGCGATGGCGCCAATAATTAGTCTTCTGATCATGATTTCCTCCTCTGCGGTACATCGTTGAAGTTCGTCATCGTTCCCCTGCCCCGGCTATGCGTCGCTCGAGGACGCCGACGAGCGTGGACAGGCTGAGCGTCAAGATGAGGTAGATTGCGGCGACCGTGAACCAGATCTCGAAGCTCATGAAGGTATCGGCGATGATGTTTCGACCTTCCGTGGTCAGATCGAAAATAGCGATGGTCGACACGATCGCGGAATTCTTGATCAGATTGACGACAGCGCTGGTGAGCGGCGGCAGCATGATCGGCAATGCCTGGGGAAGGACAACCTTCACGTAAACATCCGTCTGCGACAGGCCGAGGGCCGAAGCTGCCTCCCATTGCCCGCGCTGCACCGAGAGAACGCCGCCACGGATGATCTCGCTGATAAAAGCCGCCTCGAAGAAAGCAAGGCAAATGATGCCGGTCCAGAAGCGCTCGATATCGAAAATCGGAGCCAGAACGAAATAGAAAAGAAACATCTGCACCAAGAGCGGCGTATTGCGCGCAAGCTCGAGATAAGCAGTTGAAATCCCATAGCCTGCAACCGAGCGCGACAGCCTCAGGATCGCGGTCGCGAGGCCAATTCCCAGAGCCAGAATTGCGCTCCAGAACGTGATTTGCAGGGTCACGAATAGGCCCTTCACCAACGGGCCGAGAATGAGCTCGCCGTCGATGACCCGATAAACATAGCGCGGCACCCGATACCACTGCCAATTATAGCCCATACCGGTGGCGCCGACATAGATCAGCCAGGCAAACAGCGCGGCACCCACGGCGAATATCAGAAGATCGCTGGTTCCCCGGCGTCGCAAAGTGCCATGCTGTCGTAGTGTGGCGCGTCCTATATGAGCTGACAACGCATGATCCCTGATACTCTTCGCCGGCTCGGGTCTTGAACACTCCGCTTACTGTTGATCGTAGATGGTTTCATCGAGGCGACAAGGGTGTTTGATGGAAGATGACAGAATGCCATGCTTCCCAGCCTCTCGCGACCAGTGGGATATTTGTTGGTAGATTGTTCAGTGATGTGGCAACAGCCCCTGGAAATCCCGTGAGCGAGGCCGAACTGGAATGTAATCCGTTCTTCAAGCAACGATAAAGCGGCTGAAGTATCTCATATATAATCTGACTTCGCGTGGCACCAAAGACAGCCACACGAAACAATCTCATGCCTCATAATTCGTGAGCTTCCTTAGCCTGCATGTCCAATTTCTGCTGATCCAGCCAAGCCAGCACAAATCAGGTCGCGGCGGCAGCCCCTGCAAGTCGTCGCCTCGCCGGTGCCTTGGTATGTTTGGCCTCCATTGTGGCCGGAAGCTCGATATTGATGTCAAGCATGGATACATCGGGACCGCGTTCGACCTCGATCAATACCTTCTCGTTGTCGACCTGCACATACTTGGCGATGACCTTGAGGATATCATCCTGAAGCTGCGGCAAGAAGCTTGGCGCGCTACTGGAGTTCCGTTCCAGCGCTAGCAGGACCTGCAAACGTTCCTTCGCCTGATCAGCACTGCGCTGTGGTGGCGATGTTCTGAAGAAGCTGAATATGCCCACGCCTTTTCTCACCCATTCTTCTGCCCAAAGGCTCATGCGCCCCGCCGCCACAGGCGACCGAAGCCCAGCTTGTCCATCAAGCCTCTCTTTTCCGACGCGAACCGATACTCGATTTGCTCGCCCATGAAACGAGCGACAGCATCGCGATACGCTTCGCCGGCGACCGACTTCTCTTCGAGAATAACCGGCGTACCCGTGTTCGAAGCCTGCAGCACTGATTTGGATTCTGGGATGACCCCGAGCAAGGGAAGAGCCAGCATCTCCAGCACGTCATCGACTTTGAGCATCTCGCCGCGCTTGACACGATCGGTGTCATATCGGGTGATCAAAAGATGCTGCTTGATCGGCGACTCGCCTTCTTCCGCGCGCTTCGATTTGCTCGATAGCAGGCCAACCATGCGATCGCTATCACGTACCGAGGATACCTCGGGGTTGGTGACGATGATGGCCTCGTCGGCATAATACAGCGCCGACTGAGCACCCTGCTCGATGCCCGCAGGACTGTCGCAGACGATATAGTCGAAATCCGCCTTGAGCTCGCCGACGACCTTGGCAACGCCAGTGCGATCCAGGGCATCCTTATCCCGCGTCTGCGACGTGGGCAGGACGTAGAGGCCATCGACCCGTTTGTCCTTGATCAGAGCCTGGTTCAGGCGGGCATTCCCGTTGATCACATCGATGAAATCGAAAACGACCCGGCGCTCGCAGCCCATGATCAAATCGAGATTACGCAGCCCTACGTCGAAATCGACGACGGCGGTTTTGAAACCCTGCAGGGCCAACCCGGTACCGAAGGTTGCGGCGGTGGTGGTCTTACCAACACCGCCTTTACCAGAAGTCACAACGATGACAGTGGCCAATTCCTCACCTCCCAATGCTGGGAAACCAATCGTCAGACAAGTTTCTCCATGACGATCGTCTCATTCTGGCATCCGATCTGCACCGGCTGCCCCAAAAACTGCTGCTCAATCTCATCGTTCACCAAGTAGATGCCGGCGATCGAGATGAGCTGCGCCTCCATGCTCCGACAGAAAATTCGAGCACTCGTATTGCCACCCACACCTGCATGGGCTCGCCCGCGCAGATTGCTGTATATGTGAATATTGCCATCAGCCATCAGCTCAGCACCGGGCTGAACTTGTGCGAGGACGACGAGGTCGGCATTCTTTGCATAGATCTGCTGGCCGGCACGAACCGGCTCGTTCACGATCTTCGTACCCACAAAGGTCTCGGCTACCCTGGCGCTCGCCGATGGCGGACTGGGTCTTGCTGGCGGTGTGATGGGTACAGCGGGCTCTTCGCGCCGGTCATTAGCAGCCGCAGGTCCATTATTGGCGGCAGGTGCGCCTGAGCCCGATGCTGGTCTGCCGGCCGGAAACAAACCCAGGCCAGCATTGATCGCCACGCGGTTCCAGTCATCATTGCCGTTTTGAATTCCGACTGGCACCAGCTGGAGCTGCCGCAGACGTCTCGAAAACTCGGCGAGGTTGGTCGGTTTACGATCAGCGATCGGGCCAACATCAACAACGACAGGCGCATTTTTAAAGAAATCCGGCGCGCGGCCGATCTCCTTATGCAGCTCCATAAAGAACTGATGATCATCGGGCTCGACCACACGAAGAGTGACAAGCGTGTAGATCTGGCCGCGAATCTGGAAAAACTCGGCGCGATTCTCAAAGTCTACCGATGGGTTCTTGACTGTATCTGCCATCGTTTCAGCCACTTTGACTCCCGATAGCAACCTGTGGTTTGAATTTCATATCTATCAGCTGCGGCAATGTCTCTCAATAATCAACGAAGGTCAATGAGTTATTGACCTCAGTTGAACAAAAAAATTATCCACAGATAACAATCAAGACGAATTGCAAATGTTTTTTATAAGTCTATATGTAGTAGGCAGATAGCAAAAAGTCACTACGCCTTGATCACGTTGTCAGAAAATGGAGCAAGCCGCAACCTGGAGTAAAATTTTTGCGTTCAACAAACAACACCATCAAATTTGATGTTTTATTATTGTTTGCTCGGACCATTTTACCGATCAATTTCAGTTATTTTCTTTTCTACCAATGTATTCCTGTTTTGTTCTTATTTAGGATCGGACGATCATCCTCCGCCAGGGGCGCATATCCGGGCCGATGCTTCTGGAGCTGATCGAATCTCTCAAAGATTCAATCCTGCTGTTGGGCAGTTGGTAAGCCTTCATCTCTATCCAAACTAAGCTGCATTGCCGACAGGATTTCGTCCTGCAAACAAGGAGCGTTACTGGCCGGATAGCCTTCGCCGAAGAGCGACTTGATCCTGGCTTCGAGTTCATCATGCGGAGCCAACGTTAATTCGGATCCGTTCTGCAGACCCATCATGAGATGTCCGACAACGCAGTCGATGAGCAATTGACGCCATCCTTCAAAGTCAGCGAACTGCTTCACATGCTGATCCAAGTCGAGCAGGAATGTAACGACGGCCCGATTGCTGCTTCGCGGATACTGCCCTCCGGCACCGTAGGTCAAACGCCGGATTAGTTGCATATCCATTGCATCCACGGAGCCCGCAGACCGCTCTCCAACACCAAGCCAGCGCTCGGATCGATGAATCAAATTGTCATTAACTGCATCCAGGACCCGCCGCTCCAATAGGGTAGCTGTGCCTGAGGCTTTGAGAAGAATCCTTAAGGCAAGGCGGCGTTCATTGGGATGATCGATCGATGAACCGTCCCCCAGCCAAGTCAGCAGCGTCGCTTCCGCCTCGACAGGAAGGAGAAAGCAGCCGCTTTGATATTCAAGGAAGAAACCCGTCAGGGCTTCGAGATAAAATTCACTCCAGCCATCATGGTCGGTCTGCATGATGCGATTTGCATGGAAGACCCGGGCCGCTAGTCGTCGATCCAAGCCGCCTTGCTGATAGAGAGCATGGCGCAGCCTTTCGATGTCGCGCTCCGAGAGCGCCGGCTTCGAGGTTAATTCGTCGAGCATGACGCCGAAGTCTTCTAACGCGACGTCAATATCCAGAGCTGTCGACAACGCCATACCCCCGTTGGTTTGGAGGGGTTCAGTGAAACAGGCTCTGGTTAACTTGGCGTTAATGACACCATGATTTTATCCGACAGGGGCTGAAAGCCTTGTATTACCGGACCTGAATGACCTAGGACGAAGAGGCTGACACGATCGGTTGGGAAGGAATAAGTCGATGGTTGACCCGAAATTTCTGAAGTTCGACACCATGGCGCTGCATGCCGGCCAGCAGCCGGATGCGGCGACCGGGGCCCGCGCCGTGCCGATCTATCAGACGACATCTTATGTCTTTCAGGACTCGGATCAGGCGGCGTCGCTGTTTAATCTGGAGCGTGCGGGACATATCTATTCGCGCATTTCCAACCCGACAGTGGCGGTGTTGGAGGAGCGAATTGCGTCACTTGAGGGCGGTGTGGGATGCGTGGCGACCGCTAGCGGTCAGGCCGCACTGCATCTGGCGATTGCGACGCTGATGGGGGCCGGCGACCGCATCGTCGCCTCGAAATCGCTCTATGGCGGCAGCGTCAACCTCCTGAAACTCACCCTTCCCCGCGTCGGCATCGAGACCGACTTCGTCG
>JBPCVQ010000559.1:0-5629 GCA_051010395.1 Geminicoccaceae bacterium
ATATCGACAAGATCAAGGTCGGACAGAAGGCCCGGGTGCGCCTGACCGCATTCGACCAGGTGACGACGCCCGAGGTGGTCGGCGAAGTTCTCTCGGTGACGGCCGATACCCTGATCGACGACCGCACCGGCCACAAATTCTACGTCGCCATGGTCAGGCTGGCCGACGAGCAGCCAAGCGGCATCCATGATCTCGAACTCGTCCCGGGCATGCGTGCCGAGGTGTTCGTACAGACCGGTTCTCGAACCGCCTTCAGCTACCTCGTCGGCCCGCTTCGCGATCGTCTGGCCAGGAGCTTCGCCGAGGGATGATGGCGTTGGAGGACGTCGGCTGGAGATCCGGCCGGTCCAACCGATCTCACTCGAAGCGTAGCGGCGTGGTGTCAATCCAACCTACGCGCCAGCCGCCCTGCGCAGCTGGGCATTCTCGCGCTCAAGCGCCTTCAATCGTTTCGCCGGTAGCTCTCATAGCCGCTGAATCGGTTTTAAGCTAAGGATAAGCCGTGGGGGATCGACATGCAGGAAGCCTATCTCTGTGATTACGTTCGCACGCCGATTGGACGGTTCGGCGGCAGCTTGGCGTCGGTGCGAGCGGATGATCTTGGGGCGGTGCCGCTCAGCGCCTTGCTGGATCGTCATGCCGGTGTCGATTGGGAGGCTGTCGACGATCTGATCTATGGCTGCGCGAATCAGGCCGGTGAAGATAATCGAAATGTCGGGCGCATGAGCCTGCTGCTCGCAGGGCTGCCTTCGAGCGTGCCGGCAGCGACCATCAACCGTCTTTGCGGCTCCGGCATGGATGCCGTCCTCACGGCTGCGCGTGCCATCAAGGCAGGCGAAGCCGAGCTTTGCATTGCCGGCGGCGTCGAGAGCATGTCGCGGGCGCCGTTCGTCATGCCGAAGGCGGAGGCTGCGTTCTCGCGTAACGCCGAGATCTACGACACCACGCTTGGCTGGCGGTTCGTCAATCCGCTGATGCAGAGCCGGTACGGCATCGATTCCATGCCGGAAACGGCCGAAAACGTCGCCGAGGAATTCGGTGTATCGCGCGACGATCAGGACGCGTTCGCCCTTCGCTCGCAGGAGAAGGCGGCAAGGGCCAAGGCGGAAGGACGCCTCGCCCTGGAGATGACGCCGGTCGTTGTTCCGAGGCGGAAAGGCGATGCGCTCACGGTCGATCAGGACGAGCATCCGCGTCCGACGGATCTCGCCAAGCTGGCCGGCCTGCCGACGCCCTTCCGCGCCGGTCGCACCGGCGGCACCGTCACGGCTGGCAATGCGTCCGGCGTCAATGATGGTGCCGCGGCCTTGTTCATCGCCTCCGAACAAGCGGCGAGAAAGCATGGGTTGACGCCGATCGCCCGTATTCTCGGCGGCGCCACGGCTGGCGTAGCGCCGAGGATCATGGGCTTCGGCCCAGCACCCGCGACACGGAAGCTCTGCGCTCGCCTCGGCATGAAAGTGAGCGACTTCGACGTCGTCGAGCTGAACGAGGCCTTCGCCAGCCAGGCGATCGCCGTGCTTCGGGATCTGGGCATTGATGAGGCCGCGGACCACGTCAATCCCAATGGCGGCGCCATTGCTCTCGGCCACCCGCTCGGCATGTCCGGCGCGCGTATCACGGGCTCGGCAGCTCTGGAGCTGCGGAAGGGCCGCGGCAGAAAAGCACTCGTCACCATGTGTATCGGCGTCGGACAGGGCATCGCGATAGCGCTTGAGGGGGTATGAGGGCAATGCGGCGCCTCAGATTCTTAGTTCACCTTGAACCCTTAGTATGTTTGCAAAACCATGGCATAAGGCCAAATCATTGACGATCTTTCCGGAATTGAGACCATTAATGTCAGCAAATTCGGTCGCCTTTCTGAGCTATGCTCATCGTGACGACACCTATCACGGCGGTGCTATCACTAGGCTTCGGGAGGAGCTTAGCAGCGCCATCGCTGTCGCTATAGGCGACGACTTTTCGATTTTCCAGGACCGAAAGGACATTGCCTGGGGCGAGCATTGGCCCTCCAAGCTGGAACAGGGTCTGGCAGGCAGCCGCTTCCTGATTCCCATCCTGTCTCCTTCCTTCTTCAGCAGTGACTATTGTCGAAAGGAACTTAGCGAGTTCCTAGAGATCGAACGCATGACCGGCCGTCAGGATCTCATCTTGCCGATCTACTTCGTGAGTACGCCGTTCTTGGAGAGCCCGGCGAGGCGCGATGGCGATCCGTTGGCAAAGGCGATTTCAGCCCGTCAGTATCGAGATTGGCGAGACCTTCGGCATGTGCCGTTCAACGATTACAAAGTGCGCCGAGCGCTCGACTCCCTGGCGGAGGAATTGACGAAGGCGTTGGGGCAATCTCATCCTGTCGTACGGCCGCCTAAGCAAAGATTGGACGAATCTCATACTCCAAAGAACTTTCGCGCATTAGTCGAGCTGTTTCGAAGACATAACAAGCCCCTTCTTTACGGCTGGCTTCACGGACGTGCGAGGCTCGTTCGGTTCGAATCCGGCGTTCTCGCGTTGGAAAAAGGCGATCTAATGCTGTCGGAACGTCGTCAGGAAATGGCTGCTCTACTGAATGATTGGACGGGGCATTCATGGCGAGTGGTTGAATCAGAAATCCAAGGTGAAACAACTCTTGCTGAGCAGGAGGCCGAAGAGAAACGGCGATTTCAGCCTGGTAATATTTTTCGTGACATCGAAGAACCCTGGTGCCCGGAGATGGTGGCTATCCCAGTCGGGTCTTTCGTCATGGGCTCGCCGCCCGACGAGGAGGGGCATGAAGCCGAGGAGGAGCCGGAGCATCGCGTCTATATCAATCGGCCTTGTGCTATTGGCCTTTATCCTGTCACTTTTGATCAGTTCGATCATTTCTGTATAGAAACCAGAAGACGGAAGCCTGGAGATCAGGGATGGGGTCGTGGACGCAGGCCAGTAGTCAATGTGAACGTTGAGGATGTCGATGCTTATCTCGCCTGGATTTCCGATTTGACCGGCAGAAGCTATAGCCTACCGAGTGAAGCGACCTGGGAATACGCTTGCCGAGCCGGCACAATAACGGCTTTTGCGACCGGCAAGACCATCACCACGAATGAGGCCAACTACGATGGTAATCATCCCTATGGAAGCGGCAAAAAGGGCGCTTATCTCGACAAGACAACGGAAGTTGGAAGCTTTCCACCAAATTCCTATGGTCTTTATGACATGCATGGGAATGTCTGGGAAAGATGTGCGGATTATTGGCACGAAAGCTATGATCACGCACCGGTTGACGGTTCCCCATGGTTTGATGGCGGTGACTCAGATAAGCGTGTCCTGAGGGGTGGATATTGGGGGGCTCAGGCGCATATCTTGCGATCTGCCAGACGCGCCTGGGGTGTGTCCAACGTCGGTGGCAGAGGTTTAGGATTCCGTTGCACTCGCTTTAAGGAGTAAAACCAGCAAATGACAGCATTTGCTGGCGCTAACGAATCTGACTTGATGACGCTCAGATAGTCAGACCTCCACCGCCGCAACAACCCCCCGCTCCGTCAGCTTCAGCCTCGAAAGCCGGTGATCGGCGTGGGTCATGCGGTGGTTGAGCATCCGCCTGGCCAGCCGAAGAAGCTCTGGCGCAAAAGCGGGATCTTCGGCGAGGTTTCGCTTCTCTTCCGGATCGTCGATCATGTCGAACAGAAGCGGCGGCAGCCCGCCATTGACGTGAACATACTTCCATCGCTCCTCGCGCAGGATCGCGAGATTGCACTGGCTCATCGGTAGATCCAGATGCTTTTGATAGCAGGTCGCTCGCTCGGGATCGCCAAGGTCGAGTTCAGCGAACATATAGTCGCGCCAAGCCTCGGGCATCTGCCCGTCGAGGAAGGGCAGGAGCGACCGCCCGTTGAAGCCGAGCGGGGGCTTCTGCCCGAGCCAGTCCAGCAGGGTTGGGGCGAGGTCGATCGATTCGGTGAACGCGTCGACCACCTTCCCCGCCGTCTCGCGCCGTCTCGGATCACGGATGATCAGCGGGATGTGGAAGGCCGGCTCATAAAAGCACTCCTTGCCCCAGATGCGATGATCGCCGAGCATTTCGCCGTGATCGGAGGTGACGATGATCAACGTCTCGTCGAACTGGCCGGACGCCTTCAGGCTCTCGATCAGCCGGCCGATCTGCGCATCCACTTCGCTCACCAGGCCGAGATAGACGGCGCGCAGCGATTGCGTGTCGTCGACGCTCATGCTTTCCCAGGAAAGGTCGAACCCGATCGAGAGCGGCGAGCGGTCCCGCCTGGAAAACGCCGCCTCGATGACCGGATGAACCGCCCGCTCGCCGGCTGCGGCCGGCTGCGGTAACTTGCCCGGTGCATACATGTCGTTATAGGGCGCGGGTGCGACGAAGGGCGGATGGGGGCGGACGTAGTTGACATGCGCGCACCAGCCGCCGCGTTGCCGGGTCGAAAGGGCTGCGATCGCATGATCGGTCAGGAACGCGGTGTCGCTGTCCTCCGCCCGATAGAGCGCCGGATCCGTCAACGCCGCCGGCCGTGCCGGTTCGGGCGAGACGGGGAGGTAGATATCCCCTAGTGCCTGTGGCACCTCGTAGCCCTTCGCCAGGAGGTCCGCGACCCAGGGATGGCAGGTTTCCGACTGCATCACCAGGAGTTCGGTGAAGCCGGGCATGACCCCCTCGTAGCTCCGGAGTGCCGGATCGGCGGGATCGCGGCCGCGCGGATCGGCGCTGGTGTCGGTATAGCCGAACAGCAGCGGCTCGACGCCTGCCGATCGGAGCGCCTTCGGCAGCGTGTCGAGCGTTCCATCCAGCGGTGCGCCGTTCCTGACGCTTCGGTGGTTCATCGCATAAAGGCTGGTGAACAGGCTGGCGCGCGCCGGGCCGCAGGGGTTCGTGACCGTATAATGGCGGCTGAACGTAACGCCATCCGCCATCAAGGAGCGCAAGTGCGGAAGCTCGACGGCATCGGCGAGTGCACCATGCAGGCAGTCCGCCCGAAGCTGGTCGATGACGATGAAAAGGATTTTCGGGCCGTCTTTCGTCAATCGCCGTGCCTCATTTTCAATGCCTTGGCCTGCAGATCGAAACCGTCATTGATGTGCTCGAAAACAGCGGCCATTGCGGTTCGCCAGTCACCGGTTTCGATCGCCTCGACCAGCTCCAGATGATTGCCGAGGGACTGCGCGAGATCAATCTCCTCGATCGCCGAGAACAGGTGAAAGGCAACCGCCCTGTTCCAGATATTGTCGAACATGTCGACCAGATGGCGATTGCCGGTGAGCTCGACGATGGCGCGGTGAATATTGCGATTGGCGGCGAAATAGGCCTGGACCGTGTGCGACGTGATGTTTTCTTCACGCTCGATCACCTCTCGAAGATGCCTATGGTCACGGGCATCGTTGCGATCGGCGAGAAGGCGCGCGGCCTGGCCTTCGATGGCGGCGCGCACGTCATAGATCTCCTTCGCTTCGTCTTCGGAAATCCTGCGCAGCATGAAGCCGCCGCGCGAGGAGGTAACGAGCACGCCTTCCTGCTCCAGCCGTAGCAGCGCCTCGCGTACCGGTGTCCTGCTGATCTCCAGCTCTGCCGCCAGCTTCTCCTGCACGAGCTGATCGTCCATGCCGATGTCACCGGTGAGGATCGCATCCAGGA
>JBPCVQ010000560.1:0-31303 GCA_051010395.1 Geminicoccaceae bacterium
GGCAATCGGTAAGGCTGCGCCCATGCCGGCTTCTCCTCCCGATTGGTTGACAGGAAAATGCATGATCAAAGCCTCTGCCAAAAGACGCTAAAGGTCATCCATTTCATCACGGAAACGGTATTAAACATTGATTCAAAGACCGATTGGAAGGCTCCGAATGAATCAATTGATGTGGTCATATCACTGGAAAGGAGAACTTCCAGCTAAGACAAGCCGATGGCTCTTGCGCGATCCACCCCGCTCGGGAGCTGACGCACGGATGCCGCTTGCGCCAGGACATCCTGGGTTTCCTTCTCTCCGAGCAGGCGGAGGCCGGTCACGACCGCATCACTATCCTGTCCGGCCAGAGCGAGTACAAGCACGAGATTGCGGTGATGGGACCGCCTGACTTCGAGCGCGTCAGCAACCTCGATCATCAGTTTGATTGCTTCGCCATGACGATCGTAGAACGCGTAGGACAAGGCAAGATTGCTCTTCAGATCAAGATCGTCGGGAGCCAGCTCGAGACCGGTTGTGTAGGTGGCAACGGCCTGCTCGTGTCGGCCGGCGATGTCGAGAGCTGCGCCAAGGGCCGCATAGCGAAGCGAATCTCTACCGTCGCCCTGAACGACCAGCTGTTCCAGATACTGAATGCTCTTGTCGATCTGGCCAAGCGACAGATAGGAGGTGCCGAGGCCAAGCAGTGCATCGGGATGATCGGGCTCGCGGGAAAGGGTCCGGCGAAAGGCGCCTGATGCGCGCTCGTTGGCGCCGGCCTCTGCGAGTGCCCGGCCAAGCTGGACGAGCACTTCGGCATCATCGGAACTGGCGGCGGCACGCTGATAGAGCGCAATCGCCGTCGTAAGCTCGCCGCGCTCCCTTAGATCATCGGCAAGACGCACCAGCGAGCCGACGTCCTGGCTTGACGCAACCGGTTCCGCCTCGCGCGTCACATTCGGATTGCCGCCGCCGCATGCCGAGAGACCGATCACGAGCACAGTGCAGGCGGCGAACGAGCGCATGGCGGCAACCGCCGATCGCCGGGCCTCTCCACTGAAAGACGCAATGTGTTCCATCGAAATGCGTATCCCGGACATCATTATCCCCTTACCCATCAATCAGCGGCATCGGCGTTGGCGGCGAATTCGAGCTGCTTCATGGGTGCGGCCACCTCTTCCCTGGTCATGACATCCATTCTGATCGTGACCACCGGCTGAACCGTAAACTCTGGAGCCAAATCTTGAAAAGACAGGACCGGCACCTGAATATTGTTCTTGACCAGCAATGAGCGAAGAAACCGGCGTATATCAAGCGACGTGAGAACCACCGGCCTGACCATATCCGCCGCCAGCCTCTCAGCATGCTGATGAAAGGTGGTCAGCAAGCGGGCGCCGTCCTCGTCGGAAAGCGCCAGATAGCCGCCGACCGATGTCTGGCGAATGGCCTGACGCAGCACCTGCTCAACATCACGTTCCAAAAGGAAGGCGTGCAGCACTTTCTGGCTATCGGCATAGCTGTGGCAGATCTGACGCTTCAGGGCCGAGCGCACATACTCGGCGAGCAGCACCACGTCCTGCTCCTTGTTGCCCCATTCGATCAGGGCGTCGAGCACAATACGAAGATTGCGGATCGACACGCCTTCATCCAGCAGGCGACGAAAGATATCGGCCATTTTCTGCACGGGCACGACTTTTTGCGCCTCGCGCACAAGATCGCCATAGGCGCCATCGGCATTCGCCAAGATCGCGTGGGTTTCCTGTACGCCGACGAATTCCGAGGCGTAGCGGGTCAGCGTGTGGCGCACACAAGCGGCCAGACATTCGACCATGTCCATGTGACCGATGCCCGCCTCCTCCAACGTCGCTTTGTGCCGCTCCTCGATCCAGATCGTGTCGGTGCGTTCGATGAACGGTCCGCCCGCCTCGCCCGGGACATCCGCAAGCTCGAGATGATCCGGCTCGTCGCAGAGCAACAGCATCCCCATGCGGAGCATACCCTCGTCCATCGGCACGTCGTCGAGCTTGACCTGATAACGGCCCTGCCCCAGATGCTCGTCACGGAGAACGGCGATCTGTGGAAAGGGCAGTCCAAGCTGGTCGTAAAGGGTCTTGCGCAGGCGTTGCAGACGCGCATCGAAGTCCGCGACCTCGATCACCTCGAACAGATCCGGCGAAAGGCTGAGCCGGACCACCTCCTGGCTCGGCAGGGAAGCCGGGCTGTCGGCCGCTTTCAACGCCTCGGCCGCAAGCCGTGCATCTTCTTCCTCGGCCTGCTTCTTGTCCCTGACATAGAAAAGGATCCCGGTGCCGCCGAGGATCGCGGCGATCGTCCAAAAGATCACCGTCGGGAAACCAGGGACCAGGCCGAGACCGAACAGCACGATCGCGGCAAGCCGAAGGGTGCGCGGGTTGTGCATCAGCTGGCCCGCAATGTCGCTGCCGAGATTGGTGGTTTCCTCTGTCGTGACGCGGGTGACGATCGTGCCGGCCGTGATCGACATGAACAAAGCCGGGATCTGCGCGACCAGACCATCGCCCACCGTCAACAGAGAATAGACCTGCAGCGCCTCGCCCATGGACATGCCGTGCTGCAGCGTGCCCACCATGACGCCGCCCAGGAGATTGACCGCGATAATCACGAGCCCGGCGATCGCATCGCCCTTGACGAACTTCATGGCGCCGTCCATGGCGCCGTAAAGCTGGCTTTCCTTCTGCAGCAGCTGCCGCCGGCGCCTGGCTTCGGTCTGATCGATGTCGCCGTTCCTGAGATCGGCATCGATGCTCATCTGACGGCCAGGCAGCGCATCCAGAGTGAAGCGCGCACTGACCTCGGCGACACGCTCGGAACCCTTGGTGATCACCACGAACTGCACGACCGTGATGATCAAGAAGACCACGAGGCCGACGATCAGATTGCCTGATATGACGAATTCGCCGAAGGTCTCGACGATCTTGCCGGCATCGGCCTGCACCAGGATCAGGCGGGTCGTGCTAATCGACAGCGACAGACGAAAGACGGTCGAAATCAGGATGACCGATGGCAGCGTCGAAAATTCCACCGGATCGCGAAGATAGATGCCGACCATCATCAGGAGCACGGTGAGCGCTATGTTCGTGGCGAGCAATATGTCGATCACCACGGTCGGCAGCGGCAGGATCATCATGATGATGGTCATCACCATGAGGACCACCAGCATCAGGTCCTGACGCGCGCCGAGCTTGCTCAGCCAGTCTTTGATGATCAACGGCATCATGTCATGCTCACCGCACGTATTGACGAAGCTGCCTCGGTCGCAAGGCGGTCCTCGGGCGGGGCGAGGACATCGTCGGCGGCATCGCCCTTGGCTTTTCTCATCGCCACGAACTTCCTGAACACTGCCCTGGCCTCAACCCGGCGGCCGGCATGCAGGAGGGCGCGCGCCTTCAGCAGATGACGGACCTGATCGGCGTTGCCTGCGAAGTCCAGCTTCTCCAGACGCTCGATCACGTCCAGCGCCTCCTCGGGCGCATCATTGGCGACGAAGGCATAAGCGAGCATGCGCAGAACGCCGGCATTATCCGGAGCATCACGCGCCGCCATGAGAATGAGGGTCAGCGCACGGCAGTTCTGTCCGTGGCGCAGATAGAGAAAGGCGAGCGCCTGGAGGAGATCCTGCTGTTCCGGAGTCATTCAAGTATCGACCAAGCTGTTGAGATACTGCCAGAGCAACCGATGCTTCCGGACTTCATGGCGAATGACCAGAGCGCCCCAGTGGTCGATCCGCTCTTCCGCCTCCTCGGGATCGCCCAGCTGATCCGACAGATCTTCCAGCATATCCAGATAGCGGCTGCCCTCGAACATGCCTGGGTTCTTTAGCTCTGGCATGATGAAGTCGAAGACCTCGTCGACCAGGCCGTCGCGGCTCGCCAGCCCCTCCTCCACCGGAGAGGGGTCACGCCATACGGCGCTGAACCGTTCGAGCTGCGGCCGGCTGACATCAGCCCGCTCGCTGCGTCCGATCCGTTCCAGCGCCTGATCGAGGCGAATGGGGTCCGGTCTTACTGTCGACATCAGCTTCCTCCTGTCCCCTAGAATAAAGCCGGTCCCTTTTTCGGCTGTGCGCCGGATCACAAGGTGAGTGAAAAGGACCTGTCGCCGCGCTTGAACGTTATTTCATTGGACCCGATCCGATCGATCATCCAGCCGTCACCGACATGAGCGCCGACCGCAAATCGCTGCCCGCCGGCGATCAGATACGGATCGTCTCCCGACCAGACGGCTTCGATGGCAAGGCTGGGTGGTGTTGCTTCCTCAGCAGGCTCGACCTTTGCAACCAAGAGAAAATCGCGGCCGAAGACGCCGTCGAACCAGATGCGTATGTCCTGCCATTCGCCCATCCGCGCGGGCTCGGCCTTACCCCGGACCAAGATGCGATCAACGGCAGTTTTGACCTCGACGTCGCTGAAGTCGTCGGCTGCAAGACGTTCGCGAAGGGCCGCTGCCGCCTGATCGAGAGTGACGTCGGGCTGGGCGACGGCGATATCTTCGCCTTCCGGGCTTCCTCCCTCCTTCCAGCCACTTTCGACCTTCACTCCCACCGTTCCGTCACCGCCGACAGCCTGGTCGATTTGAGGCTCTTGCGGTTGCAGCAGCGTGCTGGCCGAACTCTGATGGAGATCATTGCCGAGCGGGTCGGCAATTTGAAAACCGACCACAGCCAAAAAAGCGACGCCAGCTGCGACCACCGACCGGCGCATGCGCCGTCGTGACCGCATCGCATCCTTCGGCGCCGTAATCTTGATGCTTGTGCCACCAATGGAAAAGCCAACGGGAAAGGCGAGATAGCGTTCATCGCCGGGCGCCAGGCTGACATGCTCACCATCCACGGCGACCGCCCCCTGCAGCGGCTCCAGACGCAGGTCCTGCCGATCGAGTTCGACGATCAGGTGTACGGCTTCAATGTCCTTGTCGGAAAGAATGATATCGGCTTCGAGCTCGCTGCCGATCGTATAAGTCCCTGGGGCCAATCGCTGAACGGTGCCGGCATGGAAACCGGTTTCGATGAAAAGCGTGAAGACGCTGCCGGGTTCGGCATTCATGGGCTCATGCCTCTCAATATCGGACCAAAGCCGTCATGTCATGGGAGAGATGCGCTGACGGCCCGGCACAATCCGTGCCGGGCCGTCATCACTCGACAAACATCAGGGTCAAATGACCTAATGCTTACCTCGGCCGCTGAGCAGCAGCGTCCTTCTTGACGTTGCCTTCGGTCGAGACCTTGGTGATCTCTGCAGTGTTTGCGGTCGCTTCATCAAAAGTCTGCTTGAGCTGGCCAATGGCAGCTTCGATGCCGCCGCCGCCACTGCCACCGCCGCCACCTGCGAGGCCCTTCAGGCCTCCCGAGATCGCACCACTAATTCCACCGAGAATATTCATAATTACTAGTTCCTTTCCTGCTGTGCTTGCCAGAGTGCTGGCAATAGACCGAGGCCCGCGCTGTAAGCCGACATCATCGCGTTCAGCCTTTTCGCTTCATCGGGAGCCACACCATGGCCCAGTCTCAATCGACATTGCTCCGCCGCCCCGATCAAAGCCTTCTGCAGCGCCTGGACCTGATCCCCCCCCACGTCCTCTGCAAGAACCTGATCGAGCTCAACGATGGAAAAATGCTCTGACACCATGACATTACCTCGATGAATTGAATAAGACTTGAGCACGACACGACTTTACAATCGCAAACCAAGATACGCCGGGATGGAAGGCACAGACCGTCAAACCCGTCAAGCAAATCATGGAGAATTTCTTCAATAATAAACCATAAGTTTCCAAAGAATCAAACTATCCACTTTAAAACTTCAAAGCTTTCAATAATTAATTGCCAGTTAACTGTTTCATTCAATCAAACAACTAGTCGAATTCTATTGATTTTATTTGGAGCGCCAGTTAACATTCCGACAATCAGATGAAGATGTGTTGCATAGACATCGGTCAATTTTCTTTCCCCGATCACCAAGGGCGTATTTCGTGGCTATGATTAGGCAGTATTTCACATCGATCGTGGCACTTTGCGCAGTCTTCACATTGACTGAAGCTCACGCCGACAGCGCCATGGATGGCACGCATCGCTGGCTGAGCGAGGACTATCCCTATGTCATCGTCGACCAGGCGCTGACCGATGCTCTCGAGGCCTTCGGCCACAATCTCGATATCCCCGTCGACGTCAGCAGTGAGATTGAAGGCCGTGTTCGCCATTACGAACATGAAGGTTCGTCCCGCGGCTTCTTGGATAGTCTTGCATCCAAGCATGGTTTTGACTGGGTGCTCGATCAAGGGCGTCTCTTCATTTCCTCTTCCACCGAAAAGGTCGCCCGGACCTGGCCGGCGCAATCTGCAGCCTTCGAAGCGACGAGATCAGCCTTGAGCGATGCCGACATCGACGATCCGCGTTATCCGATCGGGTTCAATGCCGGCCGAGGAGAACTCAGCCTTTCCGCCCCGCCCCGCTACATGGCTTTGGCCGCACCTTTAATCGATCGCATGCTGACGCCGAGAGCGACGCAGGCGGTCAATGTCATCCACGGCCGCGCCCGCACCGGCGGGACCTGAGGAGTGATGGATTTGATGAATTTAGCAACCGTAGAGAACCTGCCCGAACATCCGCCGCTGGCTGCGTTCGAGCCGGACGAAGATGTGCTGAAGCTCCTTGCAGAGATTGGGCTCTCGGCCGCGGTGCGCGGCTGCGGCGAAGCGGCGATGCCCATCTTCGACGCTTTGGCGATCTTCAAGCCGGACAATCCGCTTGCAGCGACCGGACGGGCGCTCGGCGAAATTTCCGCCGGCAGGCCCGAAGAGGCGATCATCGGACTTCGGTCCGCTGGCGTGATGCGCGAAACCTGTCCTGATGAACTGAAGGCGGTGCTGCTGATCGCGCTTTGTCTCGCAGGTCACCAGGTCGATGCATCGCTGCTCTGCCGACGTCTTCTCAATGGCGGTCACGGGTCGACCCGAAAGATCGCACTGCGCCTCAAGCCCATCATCGACGCCGGCCTGCATCACGGCCAGGCAACAGCCTAATCATCTGTCGATTTTTGAACCCGAAGCAAAGGAAAGGAATGCGTGATGGATGGCGTCGACGGTGTAGCGGGACTTAATGCGGCCGCGACCGGACAGCAGCAAGGTGGCGGAACATCCGCAACCGACGATCAGGCAAAGTTCGAGGCTGCCTTCGGAGAAGCGGCTATCGCAACGGCCGTTCCCATAGCGGGAATGGTGTTCGCGCTGAACAGGTCGATCATGTCCCAGGCGAACAAACCGCCGCAGTGATGCGGTGATCGAATTTCCGGCCAACATCGGCAGCGGTCGAAGGTTTGGTCGGAAAAAGGCGGTGGTTCGGGTTCATCTGGAGGGATGCCCCGCTCCACCTTTTCGAAGATTGGATTCTGGAGGGAATTATGGGTCCATTAGTTGGTATGTTAGTGGGCGGCGGCGCCAGCGGCATTTTTGGCGGCGCCGGCGGTGGTGGTCTCATGGGCGGTCTCATGAGCAACCTGATGAAAGGCGGCGGACTTGGCGGTCTGCTCAGCAACCTCATGGGCGGTGGTCAGTCCGGCGGTGCCGGCGCAGGAGCCGCCCCTGGCAATGACCAGACCAATCAGCTTCTCGGCGACATCAAGGGCATGCTGAACAAGCTTCTCGATAAAGAGGGCGGTTCGGGCGCCGGTGCTGCCGACGGCGGTAATTGTGCCGGTGGCTCCCACGGGGTCTCCGAAGGCAGCTGCCACAGGGCGCCTGGCGGTGATGAAGGTCATGGCTGCTCGAGCAAACCGCCGTCATGTGGCGATGATCACGGCTGCGATGGCGCCGAAGAGCCGGATTGCGGCGGTGCTGACGATCATGGCTGCGATGATGCCGACGAGCCGGTGTGTTGCGGTGCTGAAGAGCATGCCTGCGATGATGCCGAGGGGCCTGAATGGGATGGCGCAGACAAGTCGCCCAGCCTTGATCGGGAACGCGGTGCATCAAGGCTGCTCGAGCAGGCCAAGAACACCCAGGATCCCGACGAAAAGCGCGAGCTGATCGACATGGCGATGGACATGCTTGGCAATGGCCCGAAGGAAGCGAAGGGCTTTGCAAGCGGTGCCATCAACGACATGCGGCAGAAGCAGGACGGTAATTCCTATGACAAGGATATCGTCAAGCAGGCCGACAAGATGCTCGATCAGATCGACGACGGTCACTTGAGCGACTGCAATGAGAGCAAGGCCCTCGATTCGGTCATCGATATGCTCACCGAAGAAGGGGGCGTGGATGGCAAGCCCGCCAGCAGCGATGTCGATGGCAATGGACGAGAAGAGCCTCGTTACCAGCCTGCCAGCGGCTTTCTCGGGCACTCGATTGCTGCTCATCAGCATCTTCACAGTGCGTTGTTTGATCGTCACTAGAATGACTTGAACGACCTCTAAGCATTTAGGGCGAGGCGGCGGGTTGATGTCTCCCCCCCGACGGACGCCTGCCGCACCCCCTTCATGCTCCCATCAAGACGGAACGGAACCGAGACCAGGCCGACATGACAAACGAAGCGACCATAGGCAGCGGGCAAGCAGAAAAGGGACCGGCCGACGGTTCCGGCATGCAGCGCTCTTACCGCTTCATCGCCATGCTCCGCTCGGCGCTTGCGGGAACGCGGCTTTTAGCGCGCGTCGTCCGCTCCCTGTTCAAGCGGGTCGACGTTCACGTTGCGCACCAGCAGACATTCATCAGTTTCCTCCTGCTGAAACCAAGGCAAGCGTTGATGCTGGCTGGCATCCGCTCTGCAGGTGCCGGAGGCGGCGGACCGGGGCACTGACCCCGAGACGGCATGTCGGGTCGCCAAGCGTCGACCTCGCATCGTCGGTTCCATCCGCCCTTCGTTCCCATCAAGAACTCGGAAATTCGCACGTCATTCGGACGTCGCTCCCAAGATCATTTCCACGCCGGTTCAACGGACCTTCATCCGCGCGGAACCCTCCAACCGCACTGAACGGCAAGAAAGGAATGATCGACGACCGAAGATGAGCGCCAGGCAAAGCAGCAGGCGTTTTTGGCCATGGCCATCCCTCCCAAGCCACGGACAAATGAAGCGTCGAAGCTCTTTGAAGGCGTCATTCAAGCGAACGACCGACAGGGTAAATCGGTGGATGTGATCGTCATCACTTCGGACATGTCGTCTCACCACTAGGTTCATTTAAGTCAAGAAGACATAAGCCCAATTTCGGGAGGAGCCATTCAGATGACAATCGATCCCACAGCAGCTGTGACATCAGCGACAAGTGGTGTCGGAAGCCCGGCTGTCAGTGCAGATCCGGCAGCCTCCGCGACATCGGCCAGCGGCATGGAAACTGCTGCCGATCAGAGCGCCAAGGCCGACCTTTTCGACTATACCTCCCAACATCAAAACAAGCCGCCTGCGATTGACACGCTGCAGCCGGAGAGCAAGGCGAACTACCTATCCAATCCAGCCGCCCTAGGCGAGAAGGTGCTGGAGCGGATGGAGGGCCTTCACCAGCGTTCCCTCGAGTTCAAAGAGAATTTTCGCGTAGGCGGCAGTGCCTCTGCGGCCGGCATCGCCGGCGGAGGCGAGAGCACGATGTCGGGGCCGGCATCGACCCATGTTGCCGGCACGGCCGAGGCATCGCCGACCAAGGCTTTATCCGGCCTGCAGTTGATGTTCGACTATGCGATCGAGACGACCATGATTTCCAACAGTTCGTCGCAGTTCGTCTCCTCGGTCAACACGCTGATGCGCGGACAATAGTCCAGCGTTCCTGTCCTCTTCGATTAGCGGAATGTTGAGCATGCGCACATCTGGGACATTTGGCGCGGCGCGTATGCTGGCGTTGGGCGTTTGCCTTCTGCTGGCAGCCTGCAAAGTCGAACTGCACAGCGGTCTCGACGAGCGCGACGCCAACGAAATTCTGGCCATTCTCCTGAAGAACGACATTTCCGCCAGCCGCACGGCCGCCAAGGACAAGACGCTGACGGTGATGGTGGATGAGGAGAAATTCGCGCAAGCCGTCGACATTCTCCAGGCGCACAGCCTGCCGCGCGAAAAATTCAGCGACCTCTGCTCCGTCTTCACCGGCGAGGGCATGATCTCTTCGCCGGTCGAGGACCGTGCCCGCCTGATCTGCGCACTAGGCCAGGAGCTTTCCCGTACGATTTCCGAGATCGACGGCGTGATGTCGGCCCGCGTCCATGTGGTGCTCCCTGAAAATGACCTCGGACGCACCAAGGCAAAGCCTTCCTCGGCCTCGGTGTTCATCCGTCATCACGAGGATGCGCCGATCGACAAGCTGTCGCCGCAGATCAAGATGCTGGTGGCGAACGGCATCGAGGGCCTGGTCTATGATCGGGTGTCGGTCGCCATGGTGCCGGTGATCTCGCCTGTACAGATCGCGACCAGCTCGAACGACTACACCGCCGTCGCCGGCTTATGGGTGCACAACACCAGCGCGCTTCGCGCCCGGCTGACGGTCTATCCGCTTATCGCCCTCCTGCTCGCTGCTCTCGCCGCGAACGGTTATTTCTACTGGCAATGGCGTCTTCGTCCGAAGCACCCCGCGCCGCGCGCCGCCAGACCCCTGCCGGCGGAATGACCATGACCGCGGAACCCCGCGGCGGGGAGCCGAAACTTCAAGATGGGGTGCCCGAGCCCCGGAGCGGGGTGCCCGAGCGCCGGGGCGGCGTGCCCGAGCCCCAGGGTGCCCCCCGGAGGCCTTCAAGCCTGGGATCTTATCGAGCAAGGCTGCGCTTTGAGCGACTGCCGGCCGCCTATTGCCACCCAGAACGCATTGCAAAGCTGCTGCCGGACGGTCTTCCCGCAGGTTTTCGCGATCGGCTGATCGGTTCGGCGCGCCTTCGCCATCGCCTCTCGTCTCTCTTGGCCAGATGGTTTCGGCTGGCGCCTTGCTGTGCGGGCGAACTGGAAACGCCCGAGGGGCGGTTTGCCCAGCTTGAGGGCGCGCCTCTGGAAAATGCCCTTAGTCGTGTCGGCGCGATCTGGCATGCCAGAAAAATCCGAAAAATCATCCTCGCCGAACCGCTTCGCCATCTCATCGAAAGCCTGGGGAGGGACAACTATCGGGCAGCTCTCCGCTTCATCGATCTCGCTGCGGAAGACGATGCGGCCGATGAAGGCGCCGATGACGACGCGCAGGCCCTGCCCGACGTCGAAAACCTCCTCGGCCGGATAGAACGCGACGGCCTGATCGCGATGAACGCCTGGTGTCATCACCAGCCGGCAGCGCTTGCCGGACGGCTCAAGCTGAAGCTGCCGCCTTGCCCGGAAGTCGATGACCAGCCGCCAGCCAGCCATCGGGATCGCGGAGTGATGATCGTGGATTGCGTGGTGATGACGCTTCTGACCGAGCCGCAAACAAGGGCTGACGACCATGATTGAACAGGCCGAGAGCAAGGATGAACGGACGACCGGCGACAAGGCGATTCGCTATCGCCCGCGCGGCCGCGTCATTCCCGCCCAGGAGATCAGCGCCTGGCGAACCGGCCAAGGCTATATGGAAGCCGCGGCAAAAGAAGCGGAGCGGCTGAAGGGCGAGGCTCGCCTCGCTTTTGAAGAGACGAAGAAGAACGGTTTCGAGGAGGGCCGAAAGGCCGGTGCCGAGGCTGCAGCCCGCCTGCTCGCCGAGACCACGCTCCGCGCCGATCAGTATCTCGCCGCTGCCGATCGCCAGGTCGTCGATCTGGCGCTGGCGGTGGTGCGTCGGGTGCTCGGCGAGTTCGACGTCGGGCAATTGATCCAAAACGCCGTCCGCCAAGCACTTTCCAGTCAGCGCCATAGCCAGCATCTGACATTGCATGTCGCCCCCGACATGGTCGACGGGCTTCGAGCCGATATCGATGCCCGGTTCGATCCCACAGTGCGCCACCTGATCACCGTCGACCCCGATCACCGTCAGGATCAGGGTCAGTGCCGGCTCGCGAGCGAAAACGGTTTCGTGGATCTCGGCATCGAGGCGCAGCTCAATGCCATCCATCAGGGCCTCGCCGATGGCCTCCAGCGCCAGACGCGCGCGTAGAGCCGCCGCCATGATCCAGACAGTCGAACGTTCACCGCACAGCCTTGAACATCTCCTGCAGGCCGTCGAGCCGCGCCCGATGAAGGGCCGGGTGATCCGGGCGACCGGCACGGTCATCCATGCGGCCGCTCCCGACGTTGCCGTCGGCGAACTCTGCCGCTTGCGCGATCCCAACAGCAGCCGGGAACTCCTGGCCGAGGCTGTTGGTCTTTCGGGCGACACCGTGATCCTGACGCCGATCGGCGACATGACCGGCCTCTCCACCCAGACCGAGGTGGTGCGCACCGGCGCCCCGCTCAGTGTCACAGTCGGCCCTGCCCTGCTCGGCCAGACCCTCGACAGCCTCGGGCGCCGGCGCGGCGCTCCGGTATTTGATGAAGCCGATAACCCCGGCCTCGGTGAGACCTGGTCCACCTACCCGATCCGCGCCGACCCGCCGGATGCGCTGGAGCGCGCCCTGATCAGCCGCCCGATGCCGCTTGGTCTAAGAGTGATCGACGGTCTTTTGACCTGCGGCGAAGGTCAGCGCATCGGCATCTACGGCGCCCCCGGCACCGGCAAGTCATCGCTCCTGGCGAGCATCGTCAAGGGAGCGGAGGCGGATGTCGCGGTGGTCGCACTCATCGGCGAGCGCGGCCGCGAAGTTCGGGAATTCATCGAGCGTCATCTCGGTGAGGAAGGCCGCAAAAAATCGGTACTGGTAGTCGCCACCTCGGACCGCTCGGCGATGGAGCGGGTCAAAGCCGCTTATGTCGCGACTGCCATCGCCGAATATTTTCGCGACCAGAATAAGCGCGTCCTTCTCCTGATCGACAGCATCACGCGCTTTGCACGCGCCCAGCGCGAGATCGGGCTTGCCGCCGGCGAGCCGCCGACCAGGCGCGGTTTCCCCCCTTCTGTCTTCGCCGAACTGCCGCGCCTGATGGAGCGCGCCGGCTCCGGACGGGTCGGATCGATCACCGCCTTCTACTCGGTCCTGATGGAAGGCGATGGCACGGCCGATCCGATCGCCGAGGAAAGTCGGGGCATTCTGGACGGCCATATCACACTCTCGCCGAAGCTTGGCGCTTCCGGCCATTATCCCGCGATCGACGTGCTCGAGAGCCGAAGCCGCGTGATGGAGACCGTCGCCAGTCGGGATCACATCGAGGCCGCGACCCATGTCCGCGCCCTGATCGCCCGCCACCAGGAAATAGAGCTCCTGCTGAGAGTAGGAGAATATCAGGCAGGCTCCGATCCGCTCGCCGATGAAGCCGTGGCCAAGATCGAGTCGATCCGGGCATTTCTCAAACAGGGCGAGGGCGAACGCACCAGCTTTCCCGACATGCTGAAACGCCTTCAAGGACTGAAAGTCTGATGCTCTTCGAACTCAAACAGCTCCTCTCCTGCCGGCGCGAACGCGAAAGCCGCGCGGCGGCTGCCCTTCGTCAGGTGCGCTTTCGGCTGAACCAAGCAAAAGCGGAGGCCGAAGCAGCGCGAGAAAAACTCGATGAGCATCATCAAGACCGCAAGAAGCGCCAGGACAAGCTCTATCGTCGATCGGAGAGGAGCCTTTTGACCAAGCAGGCGATCGACGATCTCAACATCGAGCTCGATCTCATGGGGGAAGAGACCGATGCGCTTGTAAAAGACGTCGAGGAGGCCGAGGCCCGCGTCGCCGGTCTGACAGAGGAGCTTGAGGACACAGCGGCAAACTATCGCCGGCATCAAAAGGCCAGCGATCGATTTAGCCTCCTGGTCGACGACGTCGCCCTGACCACGCGCCGTCTGGCGGAACAGGCGGAGGAATTCGCCATCGAAGATGACCTCGGCGACCGTCGAGCCTCCAGCCAATACGGGTTTTGATGATGGACCTTTCACAAGACAACTTCGATGAAAGCATGTTCGATATCCCCGAACTGTCTCCGTCCCGAGATGTGCGCCGCCATCAGCCGCCAGTCGTCGACCTGACGAAGCTGGCGCTCATCAACCAGCTCAGCCTCAGACGCCTGCCGACCGCGATGACCATGGGCGATGCCGTCATCGCCTTCACGCCGATCGGCCTAGGGTCGATCGACACCGTTATGACGCCATCCGAATGCATGATCTTCCGCTTCACCGTCGATGGCCAGAGGGTGGCGCTGCAGATGGCATCCGGTCTCTATGAGCGCATTCTTGCGCGCATCGATCCGGAGCTTCTGGCAGCCGATCTCGATGGCGAGATCCTGCCGCTGCTGCTGGAATCCTGCATCGGAGACGGCCTCACTGCCGCTGAAACCAGGCTGGGTGGCCGCATCGAGCTTAGCGCCGTCGAGCCCGGCGCCGTCTTGGATCTCGAAGGCCTGGACGTCGCGCTCGAAATCGCCATCGACGGCGAGACGGCCGGCGTCGCTGCCCTACGTGCCGCCCATGGCGACGTTAAACGCCTAGCTGACCTGTTTGCGACGAGATCGGCGATGCTCCGACCCTACGGCGATCTCAAGACTGAACTCAGTTTTCGCGCCGGCGCTCTGTGGCTCGACCTCGGAATGCTTCGAGCACTGAAGGCCGGCGATGTCCTCCTGGTGGAGGAGGATGCGTCGCGCTGGGAACGGATGGCGGCGACCGTGGGCGAACACTGGCTTATCCCGATCGAGATGACCCGAACGGGACCGACGGCAGAGGCGCCGTTTCGAAGAGCGGACACCAGAGATCAGGAAGAATGGATGATGGCCGATTACAGCCAAGCCGATGACCATGGAGAAGCGCTCTCGGATCTTCTGAAGAGCGTACCGAAACATCAAGCAACGTCGCCTCGAGAAGAAACCGGAACCCACCTGCCCCCTGGGGCTGCGACCGGCGACGCCGACGAGCCGGCGACAGACAATATCGACGCCAGCCCCGCGGCACCACCGACCGATGCCGCCTTCGACGACCTCCCGATCAAGCTGGTGTTCGAGCTAGGCCGCCTCGACATGCCGCTCGGCCAGCTCCAGGAGATCGGCCGCGGCCACGTCTTTCAGCTGGAGCGACCGCTCGGCGAGGCCGTCGAGATCCACGCGGGCGGCCGGCGCATCGGGCAGGGCGAGGTGGTGCGCATCGATGATCAGATCGGTGTGCGCGTCATCAGACTGTTTGGTCAGAGCGGAGCGTAGTCAGCGATGTTCACAGGTGAAGAGGGCAGCAATGTCGGCCTCATCCTGCTGGTCGCCGGCCTCGGGATGTTGCCGTTCCTGGTGATCACCACCACCGCGTTCATGAAGATCGCCGTGGTGCTGTTCCTGATCAGAAACGCGCTCGGCATTCAGCAGACACCGCCCAATCTGGTGCTCTACGGCATCGCGATCGTGCTCTCGGTCTTTCTCACCTCACCCGTGATCGGTTCCGTTTATGCCGAGATCAGCGACCGGACGCTGGACTATCAGAATTTCGAGGACTGGGGCGTTGCTGCAGCACGCGCGAAAATTCCGGTCCAGGAGCATCTCCTGAAATTCACCGACGAACCCGCACGCAATTTTTTCTACCAGGCGACGGAGGAAATCTGGCCGAAGGAGGCCCATGAGGCGGCGAGCAGCGACGATCTGATGATCCTCATTCCAGCATTCGTCATCTCCGAGCTTACCCGCGCCTTCGAGATCGGCTTTCTGCTCTATCTGCCCTTTATCGTCATCGACCTGATCATTTCCAACATCCTGCTTGCCATGGGCATGATGATGGTCTCGCCGCTGGTGATCTCCGTGCCCTTCAAGCTGTTCCTGTTCGTCCTGGTGGACGGCTGGTCCCGGCTGCTCGAAGGCCTGGTGCTGAGTTACCGATAATGGCGATGCGAGGAAGGGTCATACCATGACCTGGGAGCTCCTATGACCGAAGCGACGATCGTCCATCACATGAATGTGGCGCTCAGCCTCATTCTTCTCCTCTCCATGCCGCCCCTCCTGATCGCCTCGGTGGTCGGCCTGGTGGTCGGCCTCCTGCAGGCGGTCACGCAGATTCAGGACCAGACCCTGCCGCTCGCGGTCAAGCTGATCGCGGTCATCCTCAGCATCGTCCTGATGGGCCCGCTCCTGGTCGGGCCGCTGCTCGAACACACCGAGCAGGTTTTCCGCGATTTTCCGTCGCTCACCCATTGAACCGAGAGGCTCCTCCAGCTCGATGCGGAAAACGATGACGAGCAAGATGAGCCGACTGGCTGACAAGGAACGCTAGGGTGCTTCTGTTCGAGGAAACCTTCACGGAGCTCGTCACGCTCAGCCATACTTTCCTGATCGCCATGGCGCTCGGGATGGCGCGCGTGACGGGCATGCTCATCATCATCCCGATCTTCGTGCGCACCGGCATCACCGGCATTCTAAGAAGCGGCGTGGCAATCGCGATCGCTCTCCCTCTGGTCCCCTATGTCATCGATCAGGTGAACACTGTCGGCCAGCCGAACATGTTGGTGCTGATGGGGGTGATCCTGAAGGAGGGCTTCGTCGGCTTCATCCTCGGTTTCGTGTTCGGCATACCCTTTTGGGGCATCGAGAGTGCGGGTGACGTCATGGATTTCCAGCGCGGCCTGATGGGTGCTACCATCTCCGATCCATCGCAGACCTCCGAGGCCTCAGTCACCGGCACGTTCCTGGTGCTCGCCATGATCACGATGTTCTTCATGGTCGATGGTATGATGATCGTCATCGAGACGCTCTATCAGACCTACACGATCTGGCCACTGTTCGACTTCACGCCCCAGTTGTCGCTGGAAAGCGGGGCGGCACTCTTCAAGCTGATCGACCAGGCTATGCGGCTTGCCTTCGTCATAGCGGGGCCGATCATGATAGCCATGTTCCTGGGCGACGCCGTGCTCGCTGCGATCACGCGCTTTGCCCCGCAGCTCAATGTGTTCGCGCTATCGATGGGCGTGAAAAGCGCCATCTTCGTCGCCATGATGCCGCTCTATGCGGTGTTCATCTTCGACTATATCGGCGACGCTTTTGCGCCCCTCTATGACGTCGCCGAACGTTTGGGCCGGATGATCCGATGAGCGGCAAGGACCAGTCTGAGGAAAAATCCCTTCCGGCTTCCGAAAAGAAGCTGCGCGACCAGCGCAAGAAGGGCCAGGTCTCCCAGAGCAAGGACATGGTGATCGGCACCGGCACGGTCGCGATCCTCGCATACATCTGGCTCGCCTGGGACAGCGTCCAGACCAACCTCGCCACCCTCCTGATCCTGCCGTCCGACACCTATGACATGCCATTCCTGCAGGCGGTCGATCGGGTGTGGGGCCAAGCCTCCGAGCTTGCCGTGCTGACCGTCATGCCGCTGATCGTGATCATCATCCTGGTAAGCATCCTCACCAATGTCGCCGTCATGAAAGGCTTCGTCTTCTCCACCGAGCCGATCAAGCCCAAGGGCGAAAAGATCAACCCGGTCAGCGGTTTCAAGCGCATCTTCAGCCTGAAAAACTTCGTCGAACTGATCAAATCGATCCTGAAAGCAGCACTCCTGTCCGCAGCCGCGATCGTTCTGGCGCTGCTCGGTCTCGAAACCCTGGTGAAAGGCCCGGCCTGCGGCCCGGAATGCGTCGCCTTCGCATTCGGCAGCATGGTGAAGCCGCTCTTTATCGCCTTCGCCCTGATCTTCCTCCTGTTCGCGCTCTTCGACGTTGGCGTCCAGCGTTGGCTGTTCCTGCGCGACCAGCGCATGACCAAAACCGAGTTCAAACGCGAGAGGAAGGACATGGAAGGCGATCCCATGGTCCGTCAGGAACGCATGCGCCAGCGGCGCGAGTTCGCCGATGGCGGCTCCTCACCGATCGGCATCAAGCACGCCACGGTCCTGATCACCGATGGCCAATCCGCCGTCATCGGCCTCCGCTACATCAAGGGCGAAACCCCCGTTCCTTCCCTCGTCTGCAAAGGACGAAACGACCGAACCGTCCAGCTGGTGGCCATCGCCCGCCAACTCTACCTCCCCGTGGTCGACGAGCCCGAACTCACGGAAGCTCTCCTGAAAAACGGCAATCTCGGCGAATTCGTCGATCAAGCCTACTTCCACCAGGTCGCAGCCATCCTCATCCAAACCAACCAGACCTGACCAGGTCTGGGTTGACTTGCCTGAGACTGGCAGGACAACTGCGTTAACACTGCACTGGCCTGCGCTTCGCGCGCGGTGCTGAACAAAGCCCGCCGCAATGGGCAAGTGTTGGCTTAGGGCTGATATCATGACAGAAGCAGGCGGATCTGAGGTTCGACGATGGACGGATTTTGGTGGGTCCCTGGTATAGGATCAGCACCCGTGGAGGGCAGCCGGTCCCAGAAGCTTGGAGAGGTTGTTCGTATGATCAGCCTCAAAGCTCCTCCTGTTGCCAGTTGGCCTTGAGCGTTGGCTGAACAATGTAGCCCCTTCGGTCGAGCCCCATTACCGGACCTTCACTCCTACTGCGAGCCGCGACGCCTACATACCGGGTGCCGCTCGGGCAGCCTTCAAGATACCCCAAAACTGACCCCGGAAGATGGGCTCGCCGCCGGTTTTGACTGCCGCCCCCCAAGGGATCTACCCTCATCTCTCGGAAAGTTGCGCAACGCCATTCGCCCCAAGAAAGACACTAGCCGTGGTCGGTGTTGTGCCTTGCCATGTGAGGCAGTGGGTTCATGTGTTACATGGAAGTAGTCGCAATTCGCCCAATCAAGAGACTGAGGACCAACAGAAATGTTTGCACGCGGGCACCTCAACTACGAGGCTGTCGATCTGCCGGATCGGTTCGATCTGAGCGATGCAGAGATGCTCTCGGAGGCCCGTGCCTTCTATAAGAAAATGAAACGCCGTCACACGGTGCGCGACTATTCCGATCGTTCTGTCGAGAGAGAAATCATCGAGGAATGCGTGCGTACCGCCGGCACAGCGCCCAGCGGTGCGAACCATCAGCCCTGGCATTTCGTGGCCATCTCCAGCGCGGAATTCAAGCACCGCGTCCGCTTGGCGGCAGAGGAGGAAGAGCGCCGGTTCTATGACGGCGGTGCAGGAGATGAATGGATCAATGCCCTGGAGCCGATCGGAACCAATGCTGAAAAACCCCATCTGGACATCGCGCCCTGGCTAATCGTTGTCTTCGCTCAGCGATGGGGAGAGTTCGACGATGGCGAGCGATTCAAGAATTATTACGTACCCGAGAGTATCGGTATCGCCACGGGGTTCCTGTTGGCAGCACTCCACCATGCCGGTTTGACGACGCTTACCCACACGCCAAATCCAATGCGGTTCCTGAATGACATGCTGAACCGGCCAGCGTCAGAAAAACCAACAATGATCATTGCCGTTGGGCATCCAGCTGATGAGGCGAAGGTTCCGGCAGTGGCCAAGCTCAAAAAGCCGCTTTCCGAGATTTTGACCGTGGAAGAGTGAGGCGTTGGCATTAATGAGATTCCGGCTTGTGGCAGCCATGCAAAGGCGAGTTGCTCTTCGCTCACGCATCCCTAATCGCAACCATTGAGCCCCTCCGAACACAAGCGGGGTTTCCAATCGCTAAATACGATGGGAGGCTGGAGATGGAATTGGGGATAACGAGAATGACCATGCTCGATGCCCAGGATTGGACATTTCCCGTTCGCATTGCCTATGGGGTTGGGAGACTTCAAGAAATTGGCGCTATGTGCGCCAGTGCAGGCATGTCGCGGCCTCTTGTCATCACCGATCGCGGCACCCGTGATCTGCCGTTTATCGAAAGCATCGTGCTGGAACTGCTGCAGAGCGGTCTGACCTCCGATCTCTTCGCTGAAATCTCTCCCAACCCGCGCGACGATGAAATTGCCGCTGGCCGAGCGATCTACCGGCAAGGCAAGCATGATGGCATCGTCGGCATCGGCGGTGGCAGCGGCATGGACGCTGCCAAGGCGATCTGTCTTGTGGCCAACAACGATCTCGATCTTTGGGCATTCAACTTCGACAACCCACCTCCTGACATGGGCGATCGATCGGCGTTTCCGCCTTTGATCTGCGTGCCGACCACGGCTGGCACAGGTGCCGAGACCGAAAGCACCGCCATGATCACCGACACCGCTCGGATGATGAAATGGTGTGTTTGGCATCCAGGTCTTAAACCCGCAGCCGCGCTTCTCGATCCTAACGTGACCATCGGACTTCCAGCAGACCTGACTGCCTGGACCGGTTGCGATGCGATGGTGCATGCGATTGAAGCCTATTGCGTGCCCGCCTTTCATCCCCTTTGTGACGGTATCGCGCTCGAAGCGCTGCGGCTGACGAGCACCTCGCTGAGGTCCGCCGTGAAGTCACCCAATAATGTCGAGGCCAGAGGTGCCATGCTGGTCGGCTCCTGCCTCGCTGGGGTTTCGTTTCTAAAGGGCTTGGGATTGGTTCATGCAATCAGCCACATGATCGGTGCCTCCTACGATACCCATCACGGGCTGACCAACGCGATCCTGCTGCCTACGGTTCTGCGCTTCAATGAGCCAGCAATCTCTGCGAGAGTACCACACATGGCCAACGCCATGGCGTTGGACGACAGATCCTTTGCCGGATTCTATGGCGCCATCTGCAATCTTCTCGATGATTTGAGCATACCGAAAACTCTAACTACCATCGGTGTGCCGAGCGATTGTGCCACCGCCATAGCGAAGAAGGCTCATCAGGATGCTGCCGCCTCGACCAATCCGCGGCCGTCGACGCAGGCGGATATTCAGGCGGTCATCGAGGACGCTCTTGCGACAGGACGATAGCTTTCGTAGCTGTCTGCGATGAGCCGATGTTCCAATTGTCATGCCCTCATCCTGGCAGTTCTTCACACTTAGCTTTGTGCCAAGAATGAGGCGCAAAGTGGAAGCTGCTACCTGATCGCTGGAGCGTAGAACAGCACCTTCGATGGCACGACGAAAGAGGTCACTTCCGCGAAAACGGCCGTGACGATTTTTTTGAGAAGGTCGGCTGATCCGGAACCTCACGTTGAGATCCAGCTGACAGAACCAGCGAAAGGCCAAGTTTAAAAGAACGTCCTCGCAAAGACATCGATCTGGCGCGGCAAATGATTGGCAGGAACGCATTGGTCGGGACGAAAGTCATAGAAAAACTGCTCAAGCTCAGCCTGCTTGCCCATCTTCGAACCACTCTCCAGCCTTAGGGCGGGAAAATCGCCGAAAGCGGGCATTCCAGACTATCCGATCCCCCATTCTTCATGATCGCTGCCCGGTGTCAGGTCGTAGCTCGCCTCGACTTGGTAGTCGGCGCCATGGCCATCCAGCCAACTCGAAAACAGTTTGAAGCCGCTCACCGGAAAACTCGAGCTTTGGTAGAGGCTGTGACGCATCAGGTAAGTGGCGAGCCCGGCTTCTGTCGGCGGGCGGCGGAGACGAGCCAGGGTTACGTGCGGAGCGTATTTTTTCGGGTCACGTTCAAGTCCGGCCTGCTGCAAGGCGCGATCGATCCGGCGCTTGAGGGCTGTCAGTTCCGGCTGGCGCTCGACGCCGGTCCAGATGACACGCGGTTCGCCGCGCGGTGGAAAATGGCCGATGCCCTTCAGGCGGAGATCGAAGGGCAGGCCAGGGACAAGCGAGAGAGCATCCGCGACCTCGTTTGCCTGGCCGTTATCAAGGTCGCCAATGAACCTCAGTGTCAGATGAAGCTGGTCATCGGTCATCCAGCTGACGTCACCGAGACCGCGCATGAGCGATCCGAGTGTCTCCTTGATGTCATCTGGCAGGGCAAGGGCGACGAACAGGCGAGGCATGGATTGGCTTCGTTTGGTGTCAGGTTGACGTGGCCGAAGGATAAGGCGTCTCTTGGCGCTTCCTTCTATAGAAGATGATCCTACCCTTGCCAAACGCCCGGCAGTCCCATACCTACGTCGTCTGGATCCACAATCGAACGCAAGGCTCACCATGCGCAGCCGGGATAGCGGGAACTCCGACGAGTTCATTCGTGAGGTCGACGAGGCGGTCCGCCAGGATCGCTGGCTGGCGGTCTGGAAACAGTATAACGCCTATATCATTGGGGCAGTGCTCGCCGTGGTCATCGGCACGACGGCCGGCGTCGGCTGGAGGAGCTATCAGGAGAGCCAGCGCACTTCCAATGCCAAGGCACTGGCGGATGCGACAGCACTTCTCGCCGACGAGAAATCCGCCGAAGCGGCAACAGCGTTCAAGGCTCTGGCCGAGAGCGCTGGCGGCGGCGTCGCGGTGGTCGCCCGGCTGCGGGCAGCTGATGCTGAAAAGCAGGCGGGAAACGAGGAGGCGAAACTCGCCTTGCTCGAAAGCCTTGCCGGCGATAGTGAGATCTCCTCGCTTTACCAGGGCCTGGCGAGCCTATTGGCCAGGCAAGAAACGTTCAGCGACAGCGGCACGGATGCCATGATCAAAGAGCTCGATGAGGCGGCGACATCGGACAATCCATGGCGTGCCAGTCTGATCGAGCTGAAGGCCATTGCCCAGATGAAAGCCAGACGGACTGAGGAAGCACGCGGGACGCTTGAGACATTGCTGGAGAGCGAGGATACACCTGCCAACCTGCAAAGACGTGCTGGCGAGCTCTTGAACGCGCTTGGCGGACCTGTCGATGGCGATAACCAGTCGGTCTCGCAAAACAGTGCTGATGATGCTGGTGCTGCTACTGAAAGCGAGGCTGCTGAATGACGGCGCGTGCGATTGCGGCGATGTTGTTCGGCGTTAGCGCACTCTCAGCTTGCAGTGGCTGGTACGGAGGCAGGGGCGACCCGCCGCTTCCGGGTGACCGGGTGTCGGTTCTCCTGCGCGAGAGCCAGCTCAGCCCCGATCCGAACATCGCCAACTTATCTGTCAGCCTGCCGGCCGCCGTAGCCAATGATGCTTGGCCGCAGCAGGGCGGCTCGCCGGCCCATCGGCCGCAGCATCCCGCAGGTCCGAAAGATCCGTCACTTGCGTGGAGCGCCAAACTTGGCGAAAATACCGCCGGAACCGGTCAGCTCCTGGCACGACCAGTGGTCGCCAATGGCTCGGTCTTTGCCATGGATGCCTTTGGATCAATAAGCGCCTTCAACGCAGAGACCGGGGCCCTTCTTTGGCGAAAAACCAATGAAGATCTGTCGTTGGACGACAGTGTATTCGGCGGCGGCCTTGCGTATGATCAGGATAAGCTGTTCGTAACACTGACCACCGGCAATGTCATCGGTCTCGATGGCAAAAACGGCGAGGAAATTTGGCGCCAGCCACTCACCCTGCCGCTTCGCTCGGCACCCGCTGTTGCTGATGGGATCGTGTTGGTCCTGACGGCCGACAACCAAGTTTATGCTCTCGACCAGGAAACCGGCCAGCCTGCCTGGCGCCATGCAGGATTTTTCGAAGCCGCAGGCGTACTCGGTGGACCCAGCCCGGCGGTTGATGGTGGTATTGCGGTGGTGCCCTATTCCTCTGCTGAGGTCTTTGCCCTTCGATTGGACAATGGTCGCCCGCTCTGGAACGACACGCTGGAACGGCCTCGGCGCACCCAGGCACTCGCTGAAATTAACGACATTGATGGCACACCAGTAATAGATGGCGATCGTGTCTATGTTGGCGGTCGGGGCGGTCAGGTCGCGGCAATCGATATGCGCCGCGGTGTGCGTGCCTGGGACGCCGATCTTACGGCTGTTGACACGCCATGGATTGCCGGCGATTTCATCTATCTCCTGACGGAACGGAATGAGCTGGTTTGTCTCGTGAGGAAAAATGGGCGCATCCGTTGGGTGACGCAGATGCCCCTCACCGCTGATCTCAATGAGCCCGGCTCCAAAGCGTTGACCTGGCGAGGGCCAGTGCTTGCCGGTGAACAGCTTTATCTCACCAGTTCGGACGGTGATCTCTTGACCTTGTCCCCCTATGACGGCGCAGAGCTCAACGAGCTGATACTCTCAGCGCCGGCTGCCGTAACACCGGTTGTCGCCAATGGGGCCATCTTCATTCTGACGGAGAGTGCCGAGCTTCTGGCCTACCGTTGAGGGCAGCGGCCACCGCGCTTCTGAGGCCGTTTCACGAGGCAGGGCAAAGCCAAAAACCGACCATGTCATTTACAGTCGCTATCGTCGGCCGCCCGAATGTCGGCAAGTCGACCCTATTCAATCGGCTGATCGGCAAGAAGCAAGCCCTGGTCGATCCGACGCCAGGCGTGACCCGCGATCGGATCGAAGGCCATGCCAGAATCGGCGACCTCGCCTTTGGCGTGATCGACACGGCTGGCCTCGCCGAGGGCAGCGATGGCGAGCTTGAAGGCAGGCTTCTCGCACAGACCGAGACCGCCGTGGCTGTCACGGACGTTGCCATGATGCTGATTGATGCCAAAGCCGGGCTAACAGCACTCGATCGTCAGTTCGCCGGCTGGCTTCGCAGGCAGACAAAGCCCGTTCTTCTAGTCGCCAACAAATGCGAGGGGAGAGCGGCAGAGAGTTTCGCGAGTGAGGCTTGGGCGCTTGGCCTTGGTGCGCCAGTCCAGATCTCTGCGCAGAATGGCGAAGGCATGGCCGATCTCGCCGAGAGCCTTATGGAAGCTGCCGCAGTCGGGCTGGAACAAGGTCGTGCGCTTGAGGAGGAAGCACCTGTCCTTACTGATGAGGAGGATCGACCTCTAAAGCTTGCTGTAGTCGGTCGCCCGAACGTTGGAAAGTCTTCGCTGATAAATCGCTTGCTAAGGGATGAGCGCCTCCTTACCGGACCGGAGCCAGGCCTGACGCGTGATGCGGTACAGATCAGCTGGTCATGGCAGGGGAGGCGGATCGACCTGGTGGATACTGCAGGCCTCCGGCGCCGAACCAGGATCGATCGAGACAGTATCGAAAAGCTCTCCAGCAAGGCGTCGCTTGCGGCCATCCGAAGCGCCGACGTCGTGTTGTTGATGGTCGATGCCACCGCACCTCTGGAAAAGCAGGATCTGGTGATCGCCAACCGTGCTTTGGATGCCGGCCGTGCTCTTATGGTTGCAGCGAACAAATGGGATCTCGTGGACGATCCCAGACGCGCGCTTTCTAGTCTACGCGAACGGATCGAGCACCGCCTGCCGCAGGTTAAGGGCATATCCTGCCAGCCGATCTCGGTCAAATCCGGCAAGCACATTGATCGCCTGCTGCCTTCGGTCGTCACACTTGAGAGGACCTGGGCCAAACGGGTGCCGACCGCAGCCTTGAACCGCTGGCTGGAAATGGCACTTGATGAACATGCACCGCCGCTTGGCAAAGGCAGGCCCATCAAAATCCGCTACGCCACGCAGATTGCAACCCGTCCACCAACCTTTGCCCTGTTTGTCAGTCAGGCTAAGGCGCTGCCGGATTCCTATCTTCGCTACCTGACTAACAGCCTGCGTGACGCCTTTTCGTTCGATGGCGTGGCGCTGCGACTGCTCGAGCGGGTCGGGAAGAACCCGTATGTTTAACGTCGAGTTCGAGCCTTTCCATCCTCGGGAGGGTATACAGCCTCGGTATGATGCAGCGCTTGATCTCCAGGAAGGATGCCATATTCAGCAGCACGGATCTCACTTCGCTGCAAGCCGAGATCGTTCAGCAGTTGATCATCAAGCGTACCAAAATGCTGCTGATGGCGAGCTAAAGCTAGGTACGTACCAGACTTCCGTATTGGGCTAAAGCGCGTCAACCTCTGAATGAGATTGACGAAGCCTTGTCCAGCCAAATGCTGCAATGTCAAAGAAACTTGCGGAACAGGGAAGCGTGTCATATTCCATCACCAGAAAAATGAAAAAAGGTCAGCATTAAGCGCCCTAATGGGGCCGATGTTCAGACCTGCGATCAAATTGGATTGAAAGGGGCTGCTGGAGGTGCAAAAAACCGCTCGGGAGAGGGGGCGCTCGCCGTCGACATCGTCACGCGGATCCACACCGCCAGCATTGCAGACAATTTGCATCAAAATTCAACATAACTCTGTGACGAAGGTCACAATGCGATAGCGCCCATCATCACATCGTCGTGAATGGCTTTTTCGTTTGTTACAGTGGTCGCGGGGCAAAGCGGCTTTCGGACAGGCTCTTCAGCTGGCCATTCCGACGGCAATTCGAGAATAGAAACATGTTGCGCGAATATCGAGTGTGACTGAACCTGCCCTCTCATCACTCCTCTCGAACCATCAGCCCTCGGCTGATCGTGGAGGGAGGCTGGCCTGCGAGCAATGAGAGGCCTCGGCCAGCCTTGTTCTTGGTCTTAGCAAGTATTGCGTCCAGCCTTGCCTGGCCGTCAGCTGGCAGCCCCCTTGTCCGAAATTTTCTGATGAGGGTCTGCCCATCACCTCGGATCAGAAAACTCTGACCAGCATAGTCGGCGACACCCCGTAAATACCCATCAGACAGTTGCCTGGATGTAGGGATCAGACCGATTGGATCATCGGCAATACGCGCCAATGTCTTGAACATCAGGTCGTCGTAGATTTCGCGCCGCCAGTCCGCATCGAACCAATGATGAAAGGCCGACCGTGTGGCCCACAATTCATCGGCGACACCTTCACCGTCGTCCATTGCCCTCTCGAAACTTTCGGCAATGTCGTGATAGGCCGTCGTCAGCTTGGCCTGCCAGGGGGCTGAAATGCCCTTTTGACTAAGCTGCCAAAGCACACGAGTTGCGATGGCCTCGGCAGCAGCCTCGCGAACCTGCTGTAACAACAACATATCCCGTGGTGAGAACCGGCGATTGTTAGAGAATTGCGGATGCTGGGGGACGTGCGCGAGTTCGTGGGCAAGGAAGACGACGCGGCCTGCCGGACCAAGGCGGGCGCTCAGACCCAAGAGCCCAAGATGCGAGCGGTAGTGGGCTTCAAGCCTTGTTGCGTGGTCCAGACAGATCGTGACTTTACGAGCGGCGGCGAACTGGACAAGCCAATCTCCGATATCACTCTGCCGGATTTGTTGAAGTGTCGCCTCGAGCTGCCGTTGCGCTTCCGTCCTTGGCAGTTGGTGAACTTCGATGGGTTGATCAGTGACACTTCGGCAGTTCCGTTCCGCATCAGGAATGAGAGCCTGAATGCGATCTCCGAAGGTTTCACTTTCCTCGGAAGCCTGGGGCCGATCAATCACACCGCGTGCGATTTGTGCATCGACGGCCAGTGCCTCCGGTAGAATTTCAGCCAAGCCTTGGTTGGTAGGTACGGCCCAAAGGGTAATGATCGTAAACAGGATAACGGTCGGCATGGTGACGCCTGCTATTCGCACCAAACTGCCCGGTCTTCCGTCTCTTGCAATCTGCAGCCTGCTCGTTCGCTTCACCGAGGGAACTCCTAGAACAGCATCTAATGCTCAAACTGTGTTCCCTCTCTTCTAGGTCCAGTCTGGTAAAAATTTGGTAAACCGCGCAGAATTTTGTCCGTTTCGTCCCATGACCTGATCGGCAACGGGTGCTAGGTTTTCAGATAGGAGATCTAATTACAGCGGAGGCAAGCGTGCAGCGGGTGGGGCATTCCATCGACAATCCCTATGAAGCCGGTCTGACGAAGTGTGCCGCGAATTTCACGCCTCTGACCCCGCTCAGTTTCCTCAAGCGGACGGCCCAGGTCTTTCCGGATCGGATTGCCTGGATTCATGGCACCGACAGCGCCAACTACGCGCTGTTTCAAGACCGTTGCCAGCGGCTTGCATCAGCTCTGGTTAAACGAGGCGTAGAGCCCGGTGACACCGTCGCTGTCATCCTGCCGAACACCCCCCCAATGCTGGAAGCCCATTTCGGTGTGCCCATGGCGGGCGCTGTTCTCAACAGCATCAATACGCGCCTCGAGTCTCGGACCATCGCCTATATTCTGGAGCATGGTCGCGCCAAGATACTACTGACTGATAGTGCGCTTGCCGCAACTGTCGAGAAGGTGCTTAATAAGCTCGAAACACCTCCTTTAGTGGTGGATATTGTTGACACGATGGAGGTGGGCGACCGTCTGGGCGAACTTACCTATGACGACCTTCTTGCCGAAGGCGACCCCAACTTCGAGCCGTTATATCCAGCAGATGAATGGCAAGCGATTGGCCTCAACTACACCTCCGGCACGACAGGCCATCCGAAAGGCGTGGTCGTGCATCACAGGGGAGCTCATCTGAATGCCGTTGGTCAGGCACTTGCCTGTGAGATGCCGCTGCACCCAGTCTATCTCTGGACGCTTCCCATGTTCCATTGCAACGGCTGGACCTTCACCTGGGGGGTGACACTGCAGGCAGGCACCCATATCTGCCTCCGGCGCGTCGAGGCGGGGCCGATCTACGAGGCAATCGCCGACCACGGTGTGACCCACATGTGCGGCGCCCCTATCGTGATGAACATGATCGCCAACGCGGAGAACAGCGTCCGCCGGCCGTTTTCTCAACGGGTGAGCGCCATGACTGGAGGTGCCGCACCGCCTGCGACGGTGCTGCAGCGGATGGCCGAGATCGGGATCGACATGACCCATCTCTACGGCCTGACGGAATGCTATGGGCCGGCCTCGGTCTGTGCCTGGCAAGAGGACTGGGCCGGGCTTTCTGCGGACGAGCTGGCCACAAAGAAAGCGCGCCAGGGCGTTGTTTATCCGACACTTGAAGGCCTTGATGTCATTGATCCGGTGAGCATGAAACCAGTGTCCCGCGACGGGACTGCCATCGGTGAGATCATGCTGCGCGGCAATACTGTCATGAAAGGCTATCTCAAGAACAGAGAAGCGACGGACGAAGCGTTTCGCGGCGGTTGGTATCACACCGGCGATCTCGCCGTTATGCATGAAGACGGCTATGCTGAGGTCAAGGATCGCTCGAAGGACATCATCATCTCAGGCGGTGAGAATATTTCGTCGATCGAGATCGAAGGTGCGCTCTACCGGCATCCCTCCGTGCTGGAAGCTGCAGTTGTCGCTAAGCCCGACGAGAAATGGGGTGAGAGCCCTTGCGCCTTCGTTACCTTGAAAGCCGGTGCTGAAGCCAGTCCCGCGGACATTATGGCGCACTGCCGAACACTGCTTGCCGGCTTCAAGATCCCACGCACAGTACTGTTCGGACCGCTGCCAAAAACCTCGACCGGGAAGGTCCAAAAGCACGTCCTCCGTGACAAGGCAAGGACGCTTTAGAGCAAAGAAACCAGGGAGTTACGCCATGATTACAGCCCCGTCCCGTGCGATTGCCCTTTTTGGCACTGACGAGCCGGTGGCTGATGCCAAGACGTTGCGCGCAGGACCGCTAACTGTCGAGTTCGATAACGGCGCGCTCCGCTATATCAAGGTTGGCGGGAAGGAGGCGATACGCAATATCGCCTTCGTGGTGCGTAACAAGGAATGGGGTACCTACAATCCAGTCCTCGAGAATCTGAAAATTGGCCAAGGACCGAACGGTTTTGAGGTGAGTTTTGATGCAACCTGCAAGGATGCGAACCAGGAGCTGCATTACAGCGCCAAGATCAATGGCACGTCCGATGGCACACTGACTTTCGAGGGCACTGGCCGGGCGATCAACGACTTTCTGACCAACCGTACCGGTTTCGTCGTGCTGCATCCAGTGGACGGCGTCGCTGGCTGCCCGGTCGAGGTCGAGCGGGTCGATGGTTCGACAGAAAGCACGTCTTTTCCAGAGCTTATCGACCCGATGTGCCCATTTCAGGATCTTCGAGCACTCACCCATGAGGTGTTGCCTGGGGTGAAGGTCACCTGCCGGATGGAGGGGGATGCGTTCGAGACGGAGGACCATCGGAACTGGAACGACGCGTCCTTCAAGACCTATGTGCGCCCACTTGCCAAGCCTTGGCCCTATGAGATCAAGGCGGGCGAAGTGACGGAGCAATCGGTAACGCTCAGCCTGTCCGGCGAGGCGCCGGCTGTCGTGAGCGGCGGTGGGATCGAGCCGGTGACGCTCAAGCTTGGCGGTGAGGCGGGGACCATGCCTTCGATCGGCCTCAGCCTGCCGCCGGAGCAGGATCGGGCGATCCTGGAAGCTATTGAACCGGTTAGGAAAATCGGTGCGCAGTTCTTCCTCTGCCCGTTTGATTCACGGATCGCAGATGGAGCGCCCAAAGGTCTGGTGGGACCTAGCGTCTCGACCTTTCCGCTTGATGATCCACGCCTTGATGGCCGAGGCGAGGTCATGGCGATGTTCAAGGCGGTCGGCGAGGCGACCGGTGCCGAACTGGTGCTCGAAGCCGTCCTCGCTTGCCGCGCGGCGGGCGCGCCGTCCGCGGATGAAGAGATCATGCGGAGAGATCTGGAAGCGATCCGATCGGCGGCTGCCGATGCCGAAGTCACCTTCAGCCGGGTGGCTGTCTCGCCCTCTTCCGACCTCAAATGCACGCTTCCTGGCAGTGTCTGGCCGCCATGCCCCGATGCCGTCGCAATATACGACGCCGCGCGTGCGGCTTTCCCCGATGTGCCGCTCGGCGGCGGCATGTTCTCGTTTTTCACCGAATTGAACCGAAAAAGACCGCCGGTCGAGATGCTCGACTTCGTTTGTCACAGCAGTTGTCCGATGGTGCACGCCTCCGACGACATCACCGCGATGGAGAACCTGGAAGCGCTGCCGCATATCATCAAAAGTGTTCGCGCTTTTGCGGGCAACCTCCCCTACAGGGTCGGTCCGGGCACGATCGGCGCGCGGGACAATCCTTATGGCGCCGCCGCCACCCCCAACCCGCAGAATAAGCGTCTGGCGCTTGCGAGGATGGATCCCCGTCAGCGCGGGCTTCTGGGGGCTGCCTGGAACCTCGGCTATGTCGCTCATCTCGCGCGCGGCGGGGTCGAGGCGGTAACGCTGTCGGCGCCGGTTGGCGAGTTCGGGGTGATCTATGCTGGGATGGACTATGAACAGCCCTGGTTCGACCAGCAGGGGGACGGTGTCTACCCGGCCTATCACGTGATCCGCGGCCTCGCGGCCGGTGCCGGCAAACCGATGCTGGCGACCGAACTCTCCAATGGTGCCGCCGTTCAGGCGGTCGCCTACAAGGAGGGTGATCAGACCACACTCTGGATCGCCAACCTCACCGGCGAACCCCAGGAGGTCATCATCGACGGCCTTTCGGGTGGGCGCGCCCACATCGCGACTTTGGACCTCGACACCTTCACGACCGCGACGGCTGATCCCGACGGTCTGGAGGTGGAAACGGGGCCGATAGACCTTCTGGATCTTGGCGCCTATGGGGTGGTTCGGGTGGTGGTGTAAAGTTGCCGCGAGGAAGCACTTGGCGGCGACGTTAAGCGGACGGCTCCAAGTTATGACCTGTCTTCTTCAAGAAGCAGACATTCTCATGGCTGAATGGCGAGGTCCCCTTCGTGCCGATTTTGTTGATAAAGTCCGAAGCTCAGCCTAGCGGCGGGTTCTGTTAGAAATTGCTTCCAGAAAACAGCTCAATATGGAGTGAAAATCTAAAAAACCGCCCTATGCGGAACCAGTTT
>JBPCVQ010000561.1:0-3431 GCA_051010395.1 Geminicoccaceae bacterium
GGCAATCGGTAAGGCTGCGCCCATGCCGGCTTCTCCTCCCGATTGGTTGACAGGAAAATGCATGATCAAAGCCTCTGCCAAAAGACGCTAAAGGTCATCCATTTCATCACGGAAACGGTATTAAACAGTTCAGGGGCATCGCGATGCGCTACGATAGAAAGGCCGAAAACTTCCTCGCAGCCCTCAAACCCGTCGCCGTAAGGCCATGGCTCAGATTTAATGTGTCTACGGATTAGGGTCTGTTGACAATCATCTGAGCACGATGGCGGTTGCTGCGATATAGATCATGGCTTCGAAACTGGTGTCTGTTTTGTCGTAGCGGGTCGCAATTCTGCGGAACTCCTTGATCTTGGCGAAGTAGTTTTCGACGAGATGGCGCCATCGATATATGTCGACATCGTGGGGTATGGGCTCTTTCCGATCGGCCTTTGACGGGATGACGGCCAAGGTGCCTGTGTCATCGAGCTTGGTGTGGATGGCGTTGGTGTCGAACGCTTTGTCGGCGATCAAAGCCTCGAACGTGATGCCATTGAGGAGCATGTCGACGCCGATGCTGTCGTGGCGCTGGCCAGGCAATAGCATAAACTTGGCGAGGTTGCCGAGCGCGTCGACCAAGGCCAGGACCTTGGTGGTCAGGCCGCCGCGTGACTTGCCGATCGCCTGAGCTGCAGTCCCCCTTTTGCGCCTGTTCCATGCTGATGCACGCGCATGATCGTGCCGTCGATCAGGGCGTATTCGAAGTCGGGCTCACCGGCCATGGCCTCGAACAGCTGCTCGAACACGCCTTTGCCTACCCAGCGGCGAAATCGTTTGAACACCGAGTTCCAGTGACCGAATTTTTCAGGCAGATCCCGCCAGGGAGCGCCGGTTCGTGCCATCCAAAGCACCGCTTCAACAAACAGCCGATTGTCTGCCGTGACCCCGCAATCTCCCGCTTTGCCGGGTAAATGTGGCGCTACCTTACCCCACTGAGCATCGCTCAACGCCGATCGATCCAAAGTCATTCTCCCAATTTTCGACTTTGAATCAAATAGTTGCGACAAAAGCAAGAGGATGAGGCTAATTGTCAACAGACCCTAGTCCGCCTGCGTACTTCAAGGCTGAGACCAAGCATATTTTATAAAAATGAATTTTATTATCACTATCAATGTAAAAATTATCGACTTCTATTTTTTAATTAAAGTTTATTCGAATAGGTATAATTGACAGACCTCTGCGGCCGAATAGAAGACTGACGGTCTTCCAGCCAGAACCACTAGCAAGCCACCACCAGATCGATCTCGACGAGAGCTCCGACGGCAAGGCCGGTAACACCGACTGTGGTCCGGGCCGGGAGTTGGTCGCGTTTGAAGTAGGTCGTGTAGATCGCGTTCATACGCTGGAGGTCTTGAAAATTCACGAGATAAACCCGCGCAAAGGTAACCCGGTCAAAGCTGCTGCCCAGGCCATCGAGAACGAGTTTCAGATTATCCATGACGCGTCGCGTATGCGCCTCGATGCCGCCTTCAACGCAGCGTGTCGGATCGTCAGGCATGGTCGGCATCTGGCCAGTGATGAAATGAAAATCCCCGGCGGTCACGGCGTGATGAAAAGGCCCAACTGCTTTAGGTCCACCGTCGACCATGTGCCTCATAATGTCGAGCATCTTGCCTATCCCGAAACATCTCCATCAAACCCCGGCATTCCAAAACCTGCCGAGGTCCAGTAACCCCCAACCGTGGCGCGGCTAAGAGTTCATCGTGTCCCAGAATTCCTCGTTAGTCTTGGCGAACTTCATCTTGTCGGTGAGGAACTCGATGGCGTCGATGGTGCCCATGGGCGAGAGAATGCGGCGCAGCACCCACATACGCGACAAGGTGGCCTTGTCCACGAGAAGCTCTTCCTTCCGGGTGCCGGACTTGTTGATGTCGATTGCTGGGTAGACCCGCTTGTCGGCGAGCCGACGGTCGAGCTGGATCTCGGCATTGCCGGTGCCCTTGAACTCTTCGAAGATCACCTCATCCATGCGCGACCCGGTATCGATCAGGGCGGTGGCGATGATGGTGAGGCTGCCGCCGTCCTCGATGTTGCGGGCGGCACCGAAGAAACGCTTCGGACGCTGTAGCGCATTGGCGTCGACACCACCGGTGAGCACCTTGCCAGAGCTTGGTACCACCGTATTGTAGGCACGGGCGAGGCGTGTAATGCTGTCGAGGAGAATGACAACGTCGCGGCCATGCTCAACCAGGCGCTTCGCTTTCTCGATCACCATCTCGGCGACCTGAACATGGCGCTGGGCGGGCTCGTCGAAAGTGGAGCTGACCACCTCGCCTTTCACCGTCCTGTCCATGTCGGTCACTTCTTCCGGGCGCTCGTCGATCAGGAGCACCAGGAGATAGACCTCGGGATGGTTGGCTACAATGCTGTGCGCGATGTTTTGCATTAGCATGGTCTTACCGGTGCGCGGCTGGGCGACGATCAAGGCGCGCTGCCCCTTGCCGAGCGGGGCGACGATGTCGATCACCCGGCAGGAGACATCCTTCGATCGAGGCTTTTCCATTTCGAGGGTGATCTTTTGCGTCGGATAGTAGGGCGTCAAATTGTCGAAATGGACACGATGGCGCGCGCGTTCCGGCGCATCGAAATTAATGGAGTTGACGCGCAAAAGGGCGAAATAGCGCTCACCCTCTTTGGGCGCCCTGACCATGCCGTCGACGATGTCGCCGGTACGAAGGCCAAAGCGGCGGATCTGGCTCGGTGACACGTAGATATCGTCGGGGCCGGCGACATAGTTTACGTCGGGAGTGCGCAGGAAACCAAAACCATCCTGGAGGATTTCGAGCACACCTTCACCCTGGATCGGCACACCACTCTGGGCGAGACGTTTCAGCGTGGCGAACACCAGATCCGGCTTTCGGAGCGTACTGGCATTCTCGATGCCAAGCTCTTCGGCATATTCGAGAAGTTGGGCTGCCGTACGGCGTTTCAGCTCGGAGAGCTTCATCGGCTCGCCGGTATATTCTTCGACCGGTTCAGGGGCTGCTGGTACAGCCTGCGAAACTTGCGAAGTCTGCGATGCTTGTGCTTGCTGCTCATCTGCCGACGCCTCGGCAACCGGCGGCGGTGCGGTCACCACCTCCCCGTTTTCCGATGCCTGGGCCTGGTTGCCGTCGGCAAGATCTGGTTGCGGCGTCGATTGCGGCCGGCGTTCACGGTTCGAGCGCGAACGCGAGCGGCGCCTTTTCGGCGGCGGCGAACTCGCCGCCGTTTCCGTATTACCGAACATATCTGGATTTGGGCTGTCTTTAGCCAATTCTCTTACCCCTGTCGAACGACGTCCAATCCGCCAATCTGGATTGATTCCTTTGGATTTCGGACCGACCGCAAGCGGTCTCTCTTGGCGGGTTGGGTCAAAACGGTTTGAAAACTACCAAGAACACGATGATCAGCAT
>JBPCVQ010000562.1:0-4805 GCA_051010395.1 Geminicoccaceae bacterium
GCCGTCCGCCGAGTTTCAAGCCTTTATCGAGATCCGCCAGCGCGGCGTCGCGCGCGAGGGCATAGGCCGTGGACTCGTCGACCAGCCGCGCCAGCTCGTCCGCAATCAATCGGCTGACCGAGGTTCCGCGTTCGGCGGCCAGAACCCGCGCCTTACGTAAGAGGATCTGGTCGACAGAGATGGTGATGTTTTGGCGCATGCGTAGATCTCCAATAAATTTCACAGAAATACGTGTAGCACGTAATTTACGTGCAGACAACATGAGAGCCGCACTGCCTTTTCCTGACAAGAGACATTGTGGATGGTGCAAGGAGCAAGAGCCATCCGCCATCAAGCTGGATTGCGCGAGCCATCAGACGCAGTTCGTCTTGAGGCAGCAAGGCCGTCCTCCGTGACCTGACCTGGACCGTTCACTCTCTCCCTGGCCCAATAACGCCTCGTGCCATGCAGCGCATGGAGGCGTTCCTTAGCCGCCTCAAGCAGCGCGACCGCGCGATAGGCGCCCGATAAAGCCTCGTGATGCTCAGGGAGCAACGTCATGCAGAATTCTTGGATAAAACGAAAGGCTGCCAGATTTCCTATGGCTTGTGATCAAGTCAGGCCGAATCTTTGCGCAAACCTCTCATGATTGAACTTTCCTTTCGTATTATAGGATGGAATTGGATGGATTAACGGATGAAGCTGTGGCATCCTGAATTGGAGGGAAAAGGATGTCGAAATGGATGGCAGACTCAAAACCGCGACGCTGAGGATCACCGATGAGTTCCTCCAGATCATCGCTGAACTCGATGAATTTAAAGGGGCCTGGAAAGCGATCGGACGAATCGCGCCGGAACAGCTGACCAACCTGCGCCGTGTCGCGACTATTGAAAGCGTCGGCTCATCAACACGGATTGAAGGGGCAAGGCTATCTGATCGTGATGTCAGCTGCCTTCTCGCTAACATCAGCATCAAGGCCTTTTCGACACGAGACGAGCAAGAGGTGGCTGGCTATGCTGAGGTCGTTGAAACTGTTGTCGAACATGCCGATGCGATTACGCTGAGTGAAAATCACATCCGCCAGCTTCATCGCGATCTCTTGAAATATTCGGATAAAAACGAACATCATCGAGGCGACTACAAGACACTGCCCAACAACGTCGAAGCCTTCGGCCTTGAGGGCGAGCACCTCGGCGTCATCTTTGCGACCACCAGCCCCTTTGAGACGCCGCGTCTGATGCAGGAGCTTGTCGCGTGGACAAATGACAACTTGGAAAGTAGGAAGCGTCACCCGCTCCTCACTGTCGCCGTCTTTGTCGTGGTTTTCCTTGCAATTCATCCGTTCCAGGATGGTAACGGACGCCTTTCGCGTATCCTGACCACTCTGTTGCTGCTGCGTTCGGGATATGCCTACGTGCCCTACAGCTCGTTGGAGAGAGTGGTCGAGCAAACCAAGGACGCCTATTATCTGGCATTGCGTCAGACGCAAGGAACCATCCGCAGTGATGCGCCTAACTGGCAACCCTGGATCGATTATTTCCTAAGGGCACTGCAGAGTCAGAAGCTGCGTCTCGAAAAGAAGATCGAGCGCGAGCATCTGATTCTCGGTGACCTGCCACCCCTCTCGATCTCCATCATGGAGTTGGTGAGAGAACGCGGACGTGTTTCAGTTGCTGACATCGTCAAGGCGACTGGAGTTAGCCGCAACACAATCAAAGATCATTTCAGGGCTCTGATCAAGTCGGGACACCTCGTCCGTCATGGCGCAGGTCGTGGCACGTGGTATGCTCAGAGCTAAACGGTGCTTGGCTCCACTTACAGGTCATCTTTTTGCCGTTAGCAGGGGCCGAGCTTCGCTAGCCTGATAAAACTTCGTGGCGCTCGATTTTTGAAACCTCGACGCTTGTTGGACTGAATGTGGCTCCAGTTGAACTGATCAAGGCGATGAACAAGGACGTCCTCCTTATCCAACGATTCAACAGGACATGGACTGATACTGGCTGGATCCGGCGCGCCATGGTCTCAGCCCTGACGCTCTTTGGTCTTGATGAACGCATGGCTGCCCATACAAGCTATGAAGACCTCGCGAACATTATCCGGGCCCGATTCACGAACCCACGTGACACACTACAAGAACTCTTCGGCCGGCTGATTTTCAATATCCTGGCCGGTAATACGGACGACCATGCCCGAAATCACGCCGCTTTCTGGGACGGCGATTATCTTACCCTCCCCCCCGCCTATGACATCTGCCCGCAATCGCGCACAGGCCGGGAAGCTTCTCAGGCTATGCAGATCCGAGGAATTGAACGACGCAGTCAACTATCGCTCTGCCTTGCAGCTGCGAAAAGTTTTCACCTTAACGAAACAGACGCGCTCACGATGATAAGAGGCCAGATCGACGTGATACGCCGGCACTGGATGGTCAGACGAGGATGCTCTTTGACGATCGCCTTGCCATACATAATTGTCGGATCGCTTACGATGCTTTCATGCGCCACGCTCATCTCCTTCAAGTCTGCTGGGCCACACCATCCAGTCTGAGTATGAAATAGGCAAGTTTCGAGAAGCAGATGAAGATCTTTGAGCCTCTTAGCCAAGTCTGGACTAACGTTTGCAGTTGTCCCTTACCCTACCCCGGACCGCCGCCCCCCCTGCCCTCGCCTGATAACGCCTTTGTGTAGGACAACTGTCCGATAGGTGCCCGATACGCCTCGCGCCGGGCAGCGCCCGGACACGTGACATCATTTGTCTCAAGTAGCGCGCCCCCGCGATATGCGCTTAACTAAGACGTCCACATGCAGCCAGCGGGGACAGCCAACATGCGCTCTCCGAATTGCACAACCTCGGGATCTGCAAAAAGCACGATACCGACAAAGGACCGATCTTTAGCGAGATTATCAGCAAACCATCTCATATGTCGGAAGTGTTCTGACTTCACGGTTAGACCGGCTTTGACCGCGATACCGATGAATCCGCTCTCCTCGTCTTCACTGAACGACCACCGGCTAAAGCCGGTGGGTTCAAGTTAGACAGTTGAAACTGTCTTTCTTTCGATGAGCGCCTCCGGCGCGCTCTCGATTTTAGCTTTCTGTCTGGAAGACAGAGGTTTGGACCGAAAAGTGGAAAATCAAAAATTCAATCTCACGCTTTTCGTTATCGCGATAGTGGGCAACGCGATAACGACCATCACTTGCATCGGCTTGCGCCATGAGTTCGCAAAAAATCAGAGTCTCGGCAAGCTTTCCTGCCTGATCACTTCCCAAATCCTGAGGTTCGCCGGGATAGCGGAGCAACGAGGCCATGAGGCCCGAATCAGTCATGAAAAGTTTGTCGCGCTTGCCGAAACGGGTGTAGTCGGTGCGCGCCCAAGCTGGCAGGCGCTCGACGAGAAAGAGGGTTTCAAGAGAAGCCCTGTAGGCTTCGAGCGTTGGCCGCTGAACCGAAAGACCGGCGCCGATAGCGCTGATGTCGATGAACTTGCTTGACCAAGCAGCCAAGACATCGACTAGGGCTTGCATGGTCTCATGTTTCTTGATCTGAGTGACGTCTTTGAGGTCACCTACCCCATCCTCGATGGCTTTAGCTTCGGACGACCCTTGAGACGCGCGTTCTCCACCTCAAGAGCGCTAACAGCGTGTTGCCAAAATCGCGTTGAGCTGGTTTGAAGGGACGATCATTCATTGTGATGGTTTGAGTGATGTCATTGGGCCGTCAAAAGGATCGTCAGTCTGACCTTTTGCTGAGTTGGGATGAGCTGCCTCGTTCGGCCGGGCATCCCTTTTATGACCAGCTCCAAGGCGTTTTGCGGACCGCTGGCTTTGATGTTTTCGTCGAGGATCTTTGCTGCCCTTACTATTCGTCTTCGAAGCGTGGTCGGAAGTCACTGCCACCAGGCCGGTATTTTCGGATGCTTCTGGTTGGTTATACCCTGGCTACTGAATTAGCCGGTAATTTTTCTGGTTGATGATGCGGAAGTTGTCGGTGATTGCGTCGATCCATTGGCGTGCCTGTTTTGGGGCCGTATTCCTAAAGAAACCGATGACGGCGTCGACGAAGTCACCGAAGGTCGGATAGTAGCGGTTGTGGGTGATGTGCTCATGCATGATGCCCCATAATCGCTCGATCGGATTCAAATGGGGCGCGTAAGGCGGGAGAAAGTGCAGTCTGATCCGGCAATCCGGTCGTTGCAACCACGGTTGCAACATCTTGGCATGATGATAGCGGGCATTTGTCGAGGAACACGTGGATCACCCGCTTTTTGGGGTAAGCAGCCTCTAGCTTTTGCAGCAGGCTCAACGTCGTTTGGGCTGAGATCCGCTCGCTTTCAACCCAGGTCAGGCGTGACGTTTCCAAGTCGAAGGCGCCGTGGATGTTGAGCCTTTTTCGCCCGGACGTGGCCTTGATCGCGACCTTCTCATCCTTGGGAAACCAGCCATGAGCGGGACGGCTTTGATATTCGGGATGAACAGCATCCGCGAACACCACGCTCACATGAGGTTTTTGCCGTCAAGCGTCGATAGTATTTTTGGACCGGTCGATTGACAGATGATCTGAGCGTCTAGCGCTATGGCATGGTTGGTCTCCTGGTCCCTGGATCCATAGGGTTGAGCCCCTTCACATCATGCGACACCAAGGTCACATCAGCTCACATACGGTCGCCACTGTAGATGCCAATCGAAAAAGTCCCAAAAGTGCCGACTGAAAAAGTCCCACTTTTGTGGTGAGGTTGCTCAGGGTTTTTGAGGCTGATTACTCCTATTTTTCGGCGGCCGGCCCCGCCGCCTTGGAGGTGGTGGCGGTGTGATGGGTGCGTTGGCTCGGAC
>JBPCVQ010000563.1:0-3820 GCA_051010395.1 Geminicoccaceae bacterium
AGATGTTGATGCTGGCGAGGCCGCTGCCATCCGAATCGACCTGGTCGAGCACCTTATGGAAATGTGCGCTGTTGCCGGTGCCGATCTGGATCATGTCGCCCTCGAGGAGCCATCCGGTCTCCGAGACAGGCGCGTTCCGGACGCTGATCGTGGCTCCGATCTGACCGCTGCCGTCGAGGACAGGTGAGCTCACCACGGTCGCAGCTGTGCCGCGCGGAAGCGGATTGCTCGTGTCTGGAATCAGAAAAGTTCCTTCCGGCCCTCTCAGCTTGGAGAGAAAGGCGGACACGATCTCGCCATTGACACGCTCGAGCTTTGGAAACTGAAAGGTTCCCGACCAGTATTCGGCTTCGAATTTCTGAATCTGGACGCTGCCGGTGAACGCCGACTCCGAGATTGCAGCCCTATTGGTCTCGCGGATCTGGATCGAGGCGAACCTGGCGTAGGGCATGTCAAGGGCGGTGTTGACGATCATACCCGCACCACCCCTTTCATCATGAGGGCGGCGGTTTTCGCCGAGATCACCGGTACCGACTTTTGGGTCTCGCGGACCATGGCGCGAAGCTCTTTGACGACTTCGTCGCCGGCGCCGCGCGCATCGATGTTGAATTTGTTGATGACGACAGGACCGGATTCCCGGCCGGCATTTGGCGGTGCTACGGCTGTGACGCCGAGCTTGCCACCCGATGTTCGTGCAGCCGGCATAACAAACTCTTCACCGGCTTCGCCCGCCTCGATCAGCCTTGCGGGCCTGGCTTTGTTGGCAGAGAACAGGGAACGCCCTTCGATCAGCCCGCCGAGACGAAATCCGAGGAAGGGATTGATGATGCTATTGGGGTTGAAGTTGTCTCGATTATCTCGAGCCGTTCTCCGTCTTCGATCGATATCCCTCAGGACATCCTGAGGCAACTGTACAGCTCTGCCCCCTGAGTTGAATAAGACGGTCCCACCACCGCCAACAATGGAGTTGTTCAACTGTTGCAAATCAGACCTGGACAGGTTGCCATCGAGGAAAGCACGATTTCTCGTGGCGCCTTCGCCACGAATACCTTGCAGGCCCGCAACGAACTGATCTGCACTTTGCCCGGCAACAGGCCGCCTGCTTCCTTGTCTGACAACGTTTTGTACAGAATTGCCAGGCGTTCCGTTGCCAATGCCGGTCACACTTCGAATGGCCCCGCCGACGGCGCCGACCGCACTTCGAACGGCCCCCCCGATGGAGCCGATCACCCCACCAATTGCGCCGACAAGACCACGAAGCGCACCCGATATCACGCCTACAGCAGCTCTGGCCGCGCTCACCAAAGCATTGAACGCCGCCCGCCCGGCGCTGACGATGCCGCCGAAGACACTCGAAGCGACAGAGCGCACGACATTGAACGCTGATGAAAGCGCGGACGCGATACCTTTTCCTATCCCGGACAATGCGCCGAATAGCGCTTGGCCGGCTGCTTGAATGCCGGAGAACACAACGCGACCAACAGCCAGGATGCCGTTAAATATCCCCGTAAAGATGCCGCCGAAGACACGCACGACGCCGCCGAGGTTTCCGAACAGGTCGATCAGAAATCTCACAGCTTCGATGATCAGCCGGATCGGAATGATGATCGGTGCGAGCACAACGGTGAGCACCTTCGACACCGTGGATCCGACGTTTCCTAAATTGGAGAAGAGATCAATGAGGAACCTCACCGCCTCGACAATGAGCCGAATGGGGATGACGACGGGAGCGAAGACGACAGTGAGCACCTTTGCGATGGTCGAGCCGACGTTGCCCAGGTTCGAAAAGACATCGATGAGGAACTGAACCAGCCTGACGATAAGCTGGACGCTGAAGATGAAGGGCGCGAAGACCACCGCCAGGACGGTGGCCACCTTTTGCACCCGATCGCCGAACGCGCCGAATATGGCGGCGGTACCGACAACCAGCGCGGCAATACCGGCGATCACCAACGCGATCGGCGCCAGGGCAGCCGATGCGGTGCCAGCCGCCGCCGCCAGGCCCTGGAATGCGGAAACAGCGGAGCTGCCGAAGGACGTGACCGATGGGATCAGGTTCGTGAACACGCCGCCGAGGTTTCCGAGGCCGCCGAACAAATTCCTGCCGGCATCGAGCAGGGCGGTGAACTGGCCATCGGTGAAGCGAGCGAAGGCACCGACCGCCGCACTGGCGAACCTGGCGAACTTGCTATCGGCATCGATGCCGAGGACCTCGAACACCTCGGCGCCGGTAAAGCCGATCTCATCCAGGATGACGCCGACAGCACCACCAAAATCGCCGAGGCGGCTGGTCGCGATGCCGAGAGCACTCGCTACCGACTGAGTAAGGCCGGAGAAGACTCCGGCGAAGCTCGTTCCGAGACGATTGGACAGGATCTCAGCATTGCGTACGAACTGTGTGACGTCGACGCCGAGCTCGGCGAACAGCTGGCCTATCGTGCCTGTAACAGCGCCGACCCGGTCCTGGAATGCCGTGACCGTCGCTCTCGCTCGCTCGATAAGACCATCAGCCGAACGACTGGCATCGTTCAGGGTCTCGGTCACCTTCGGAATGTTCCGGACGGCCGCGTCGCCGACCTTCCGGATGGCGTCCTCGGTGGTCTGCAATCCTTCGGTGGTCTCGGTCGTCGCAACCGTACCAGCTTCGCCCAAGTCCTTCAGGGAACGTTCGGTGGTAACAAGGCTCTTGTTGGCTTTGTCAGACGAGGCCGCGCTCTGATCGCCCAGCTCCTCGAGGGCGTCGGTGACAGTGTCGACGGCGTCGGACGCGCCGCTGAAATCCAAACCACTGACGAAGGCCTCGGAGACGTCGTCAGCGGCATCGGCAAACTTGGCCCGGGCGGATGGCGTGATGATTTTGTCAGCATTCGTAGCATCGCCGATGGTCGCTGAGACGCTTTCGAACGACGCGCCGACAAATCTGGTGAATCGGCTGACGAGGTTCGCGCCCACCTCAAGCGCCTTCTTGAAAATGCCGGTGAACGCTTCAATCACCCCAGAAATCTGCTTGAACGCTGCCGAGAAAGGCTCGGACAGGAATTCAGCGAGGTTCTTGAAGACTTCGGCTGCGGCGTTCTTCAGGCCAATGAAGAAACCAATCACGCCGTCGACGAAGCGCGCGACGGCACGGACAACGTTCGGCAGGGTTTCGCCGCTCAGGCTAAGCAGAATTCCAACAAATGCGCCGACTGCAGCAACGACGAGACCAACCGGATTTAACAGCGATAGGAAAAGCGCTGCCACTCGAAGAGCCGCTAGTGCGGCAAACGCTGCGACGATGCCGTTCACAGCAGGCTCTAGCAGTGTGAAACCGTCGGTCAGGTCGGCAACCGCTACGGCTGTGCTATTGAACAGCTGAGCGATATCCGCGCCGAATGCCACGATTAGAGCATCGGCAACGAACCGCGCAGTGCTCACCAGCTCGACAAAGGCGTCGATCACAAAATTGATCGGTACGAGCACGCTGTCGAGGTTGTCCGTGACGAAATTGATCGACGACGCGATCGAATCGAAAGCGGTCGTCAGAAAATTGGTCGTTCCTCGAGCGCCGATCTCCTGAATGAGCCCGGAGAAAGCTGAGCTCGCGCGTTTGATCGCGCCGTCCAGGGTGTTGGACATGGCGGCCGACATGACGTCGAGACTGTCGGTCGTCGTCCTGGCTTCCTCACCGAGCTCGGCTACCTTCTCGGAGCCGGAAGCCAGAGCCAGCAGCGCGCTCGCCGCTTCACTGCCCACCAGCTTGGCGGCATCGGTCAGGTCGAGGCCGGCATCGCGCAAGTTCAGGAAGGCGGTCTCGAGACCGACGGCCGCCGGATTGATA
>JBPCVQ010000564.1:0-2608 GCA_051010395.1 Geminicoccaceae bacterium
TGCCTCTAATTCCGATATCGGAATTATCGGCACACATTTGCCGTACGCGCCTTGCTGGCCAGCCCGTCGGGTCGAAGCCATAGCGGCAAACATATGGTCGCCCTCGCGACCTATATGGGCCACGTCAACATCTATGCCACCTACTGGTATCTCGAGGCCACCGCCGACCTTATGCGCGACGTCGCCGCTGCCGGGGAAGCCTTCCTGTCTGGAGGGGCGCCATCATGACGCCGATCGCTCCTCTCATTGAGGCCTTCCTTTATGAAACGCTCTGTCGTCACCGTGGTGTCAGCCAGCACACATGCGACTCCTATGCCTATAGCTTCCAGCTGCTCTTCGTGTTTGCCGCGGAAAGGCTCAAGGTCACACCATCGTCGCTAGCGCTGGAACAGCTGGATTCGAGGCTGGTCAGCGCCTTCCTGGAGTATCTGGAAGACACGCGCAAAAATGCGCCTGAAACCCGTAACGTTCGGCTGGCTGCGGTTAAATCCTTCTTCCGCTTCCTTGAATATCGGCAACCGGCAGCGTTGGAGCAAATCCGTCGTGTCCTGGCGATCCCGTTCAAGAAAACCAATACCCGTCTGGTCCCCTATCTTCTCCGGGAAGAGCTGCAGGCTTTGCTCGATGCCCCCGATCCGGCAACCCGCGATGGGACCCGGGATCGGGCGATGCTGCATCTGGCTGTTTGTGCCGGTCTGCGCGTATCCGAGCTGACGGGATTGCAGATCAGGGATGTCGACCTGCCGTCGATGAGCATTCATATCCTCGGTAAGGGACGACGGGAGCGAAGGCTCCCTTTATGGAAGATCACAGCCACGGCGCTACGCGCATGGCTGGCGGTGCGGGAGACAGGCGTAGCGCCGGAGGTGTTTATCAGCGCCCGAGGTGAACCGTTGAGCCGCTGGGGATTTGCTTATCTGCTCAAGCAGCATGTTGCAGCGGCTGCATTGCAGTGTCCCGGTCTGCTGAAAAAACGCGTCTCACCCCATGTGTTGAGGCACACCTGTGCGATGATCGTTCTGCAGGCAACGCAAGACATTCGCAAAGTGTCCTTGTGGCTCGGACACGCCAATCTGGCAACGACAGAAGTCTACACACGCGGCGATCCGACCGAGAAACTCGAAGCGATAGAAACCGTCGTTCCACCACAACTACGGCGAGGCGCCTTCCGGCCGCCAGACAAGCTGATCGCCCTGCTCAAGGGCGCTTCGTAATGGGGAGCGGAGTTGGCGAAAACTCCTGCCAGAACATGCAAAGAAGTTCGCCAGCTCCCCATTACGAATTTTGCCCATAAGGCAGGAATGATAACGTGCCACCATCGCGTCGCAATGATCGCACGTCTCGAGATGCCCGCCCATGGCCGACGTCCGGCATTGTTCGATCGCTGTCATCGCCCGCGCTTGGCGGGAACGAAGCTTGACCCGTTCCCGATAGTCTCCGCCATGGCGCCGAAAGATATCGGCGATCTCAACCTGCCGCGCCGCGCTCGGCGCAATGCACACCGTCAGCTATCGAGATTATCGAGCGGTGATCTTGTGTTCATCAAGCGTCGCTCAGTAAGATGGAGGTAGCGCAACGTCGATCGGATACAGCTATGTCCAAGCAGGCGTTGGATTGTGTGCAAGTCAGTGCCTGCTTCGAGCATATGCGTGGCAAAGGCATGCCGAAGGCTGTGAATGCCGCCTGCCTTGTCGATCCCCGCCTTGTCTTTGGCGAGATGGAAAATCCTATGCGCCGATTGTCGGGTGAGCGGTTCCTCATCCTTCCGACTAGGAAACAGCCAAGTCCGAGGACGATAGTGGCGCCAATAGCTTTCTAGCATCGGTAGCAGCGTTGATGGCAGCAAGGCGTACCGATCCTTCCTGCGCTTGCTCTCTTCGATCCTTAGGCACATGCGCTGGCGGTCGATATCACTAATTCTGAGACGGACGACCTCGGTGGCTCGCAGGCCGGCGCCGTAGACGGTCATTAGCAGTGTCCGGTCACGACGGTTAGCAGCGGCATCACGGATCCTGTGGACCTCATCTCGGCTCAGGATCGTAGGCAGGCGAACGCCTTCTTTGGCACGGGGAATACAAAAATCAGCTTCGTTCCGGCCGAGCGTAGTCTGATAAAAAAAGCGGAGACCGTGAACGTAGCTGTTGCAAGTGCCCCAGGCCAGATCTCGATCTTCGACCAGATGAACCAGAAATTGCTGAACTTCACGAGATGACAATTTATCAGGCTGGCGATCATGAAACTGCGCAAGCGCTGACACGGCATGCACGTAGGCTTGGCGCGTGCCAATCGAAAAACCACGCGCAATCATATCTTCCAGCATCTGCTGACGAAGTAAGCTCATTGACGTCTCCTTTGATCATGATGATCTTCAGAGAAGACAACCTCTCGGAGCTTAAATCAGCAGCCGCCAAACACACCGGCTGCTGCGGAGCGGCTTAGTCCAATGCGCGATTTGTAAACAGTTGGACGACTAAACCTAAGGGAATCTGCCAATTTCCGATGGTGATGGATCCGATCCCAGCCGGCGAAATGTAAAGAGTGGTTGGTCAGGATCTGCACGCTCACCGAGTGTCGGAAAAATTTCTTGTGGAACGCCTGATTGGTTGCA
>JBPCVQ010000565.1:0-7261 GCA_051010395.1 Geminicoccaceae bacterium
ACCAATCCGGTGGATCATTTCGACGAGAAGGATGACCCGTGCCTTCTGACGAAAGCGGCGCCGATCAAGTCGTGTTGGCGGGAGAAGTTTTGGCTGACATTCGGGGTGATCGTGACGAATGTGCTGCTGTTTGAGCTTCTGATGCCTGGATTGGTCGAGGCTTGGGGGCACGAAACCGTTGTCTTAGTCGGCGCATACCACGGCATGCTGCTGAGCCTGTGGCTATGCTCGTTCTACGGTTGGCGGATACGCGGTCAGGTGAGCTACGCGAAGTTCGTGCTGCAGATGCGAGCGCCCTGGGTGTGGACGCCGGGGCAGCTGTACCGCGAGATCGAGCGTCGGAATGAAAGGAATGGGTGGTGAATATGGGCACCCCCCGCAAAGGCTCCGCACGCTGGACCGAGACGAAGATCCGCGACATGGCGGAGTTGGTCGAGGCGGGCAGCATGGAACCGGTGCAGGCCAAGGTCGCGTCGGATCTGTATCGCGCGGCATACGAGCAGCGGATCTCGCGGGCGAAGCAGAAGCTTACGGGGCGCCTGGTCGAGGACTACATCGACGATGACGAGATGGACGAGATCGAGGGGCCAGGGTTGAAGCTGATCGAAGGCGAGAGGGTTGGGTGACAGGCGCGATTCTAACAGCCACCGATCGCTTTCTGGCCGGCGCGCAGCCCAAGGTCATCCTTCCTGACAACATCCGATCGCTGACAGGGTTCCAGCCGAACCTGTTGCAGCAAGAGCTTCTGCAGCTCAAGGCGCGGTTTCAGGTCCACATGGTGCACCGGCGCGGGACCAAGAGCGTCTGCTACATCAACCACATGGTCGAGCGTGCGATCGAATGCCCGTTCCCGTCTCCGAAATACCTCTACACGGCACAGGCCTTGGACCAGGCGGTGGAGATCGCTTGGGAGTATTTGGTGGAGCTGGCGGACCTGATCCCGGGCGGTGCGACGCACAAGCGGAACTTCTCGATCACGTTGCCGACCAGGGCCGGGCACCGCGCGCAGATCATGCTCAAGGGCACCGACAGCATCGGCGAGCGGGTCCGGGGAAAGTATCTCGATGGAGTGGTCAATGATGAAGCAGCGTTCGACAGTCCCAGCTATTGGCGAAGTAAGATACGGCCGATGCTCTCAGATCGTGGGCGTAGGGGATTCGACCGGAATGGTTATCCTAACCAATGGTCAGTTCGTCTCTCCACCCCCGCCGGACGTAATCATTTCTACCGAGCCCATCGAGATGCTACCGCGTGGATGCAAGGCCGGACCGTCATCCAGCGCAACCCCAAGACAGGCGTCGAAAAAGAGGTAAGCCGCAACAACTGGGCGGCGGTGTTCCGCCCGGTGACCGACACCGACATCCTGGACCAGGAAGAGATCGACGAGCTCCAGATCGACCTCACCGAGGCCGAGTTCAAGCGCGAGTACATGCTCGATGTGGACGCCATGGTCGAGGGCGCGATCTATGGCGACGAACTCGGCAGGCTGCGCAAGCACGGGCTGATCGACCTCTGCCCCTACAACCCGGATTATCCGGTCAACACGTGCTGGGACAAGGGCTGGCACGACAAGGTCGCGTGGTTTTTCCAGCTGATCGGACCGTCGGTGAATTGGATCGACTTTGGGTGGTGGCGGCAAAAGCGCTGGGGCCGTGTGGTCAGCGACATGCAGCGTAAGGGATGGAAATGGGGGTCCCATGTTTTTCCGCACGACGCCAGACACCACAACGACGACGGGCACCAGTGCATGGCGACCTTGCGCGGCTACGGCATCAAGATGACCGACGCGCCTAAGCTCCTCAAGCAAGACGGTTGCGAGATCGCGCAGAAGATATTGCTGCGCTCTAGGTTCGACGAGCCACGCTGTGCGGAGGGGATCGACGCCTTGGCGCTCTACCAGGTCGATTACGACGAGGAGACCGAGACCTGGAGCGACGATGTCGCCAAGAAGTTCACGCGTCACCCGGCAGACGCCTTTCGCATCGGCGCCGTGTGGATCAACAAGACGATGAATGGGCGAGCCTGATGGGTTTCTTTGCGAAAGAGGCCAAGGAGTGGAAGAAAACGAACCCGTTTGCAGATGTCGGCCGTGCCTATTCTGGCGGAAAATCCAAAGGCTACAATCAAATGACCAAGGAGCTTGGAAAGAAATATGCTGGGGTGGACCAGAAACGTGAAACATCTCTGCAGAGATCCAGGCGCCAAACCCAAATGGCCCGTGAAGACGCTCAGCACCTTCAAATTCAGCTGATGAAAGAGCGGCAGGCCAACAAGGAAATGATGGATAGGATCGCCAATGAGGCCGGCAAGAGGCAGAATTATAAGGATTCCATTAGGAACATCCGTCAAATGGCGGGCGGAAAATGAGCTGGGAGAGCTCAGGGATCGTCGCGGCGGTCGTGCTGTTGGCGCTCTACCACATAGGCGCCCTGGGATGGCTATGGAGGCGCTTCGTTGTCCGATCGGTCACATCCATATGGAAACGGGCGCCATCGGCTGGTGAGCGTCCTCATGTGCCGAACAAGCTGCGGTTCACGATCTTCGAGCGGGACAAGTTCAAGTGTGTCTATTGCGGGCGCCGTGTCCGCGACGGTGTGGAGCTCGACGCCAAGCGGCTGGACCACTTCGTACCGTGGCGGATCGTCAAGAAGCATGAGGCGAAAAACTTCGTAACTGCCTGTAGACAATGCAATTCCGGGAAAGGCGGCCGCGTCATGAAACAGCCGATCGAGGATTTCGTGCGCTAGGCTATGGACGAAAGCCAAGCCTTCAGATCATCGCCAGCGTACAGCAGAAGGCCGATGATCAAAGCCGGAAACCAAAAAGCCTCAACAACGTAGTTGACCAGAAACAGCGTGAACGGCGCCCAGGTGTGATGCCTGCGCAGCCAGGGAGATAGGCGGTGGATCTTCATTGGTCTGTGTCCTCTGGTGTGGGGGCTAAATCCCAAAGCCGTTTCCAGACTCTTAGATCCTGATCTACCCCTATTGCCGCATGTAATCCCCCTAGGGGGTTTCCCGTATTCGGATGCTCACGCGGAGCCGCCTTCCACCCCTTCTCCTCCAGCCAAGCGTCGTTGGCCTCGATTATCGCATCAAGCATCTCAAGGTTTGGTATGAGCGCGGGCCCCTTTTCAGTCTCGAATGTCAACGGTGGGTGGCGCTGCATGACTTCAATCAAAGCCTTGGCTATCGCATCTCGGCGCGTCTCATTCATGGTCCAAATCCTCCCTCGGCCTCATTTCGCCATTAGCCCATAGCTCCAAGACATGCACGAGCAACGCATTGCGTGTCGGCTTCGGGCTCATGCGCGATTGGATGTCATTGATTTTCATAGCCAACGCGTCAGGCACGTAGACATGCCAGTCTCTGTGGCCTGGTGTGACGGTCCATTTCGGTTGCGTCCGCATCACATATCCTTTTTGGGTTGACAAAGGATATCCTATATGGGACATTTGTATTTGTCAACACCAAGGAGCTACCCCAATGACCCAGCGAACCCATCCTTACAAATGCGGCACATGCGGCGAGGTAGCACAAATTCAGCTTCTTTGGGTTTTGCCTGAGGTCTACTGCGATAACTGCGGGTGGGAGATGAGGCCGGTTAAGCCTGCGGTTGTTTTCATTGCTGAGGACCCAAACAAATGACCGCGCAAATCCTAGATTTCCCGATCATCCCGCTGAAGCTGGCGGATCGTGGCGATGCCAGAGATTATCGCTGTTCGGATTGCGGCGAGATGGTCTTCTCGCTGAGAACAGCACGAGCGCTCTATTGCAACTGCGGCGCCGAGATGCGCCCGGTGGAGGGGAAGTGAGATGGAAATCACTGAATTAGTTGAATGTCTTCGGCAGCAGCGGACACGACTTGATAGTGGCGCGTACTATTCCTATCAGGGAGATATATTCCAGCAAGCCGCCGACACGATCGAGCGCCAGCAAGAGACCCTGGACGCCATCAAAACATCGCCCGGCGCTGCTGCTGCTCTGCGTCAGATCACACGACTCATGAAAGAGCGTGACGCCCTCAAGGCCGAGGTCGAGCGGTTGAAGGTGGTTGGATGTGTGGAGAGGGCGTTAGACGAATGACCCGCGCCGCACTCCTCGCCCTGCTCCTGCTCGCCGGCTGCTCAAGCACGCCACCGGTTGAGCCAGTCACCCAGTCACATGCCCATGTGGGCTGGTCGCTCATGCCTGGCGGCTACTCCTGCCCAATCATGGACACCGGCGATGGGCCAACCGTCATGTGCGGCGTGTTCCGCCTCGGCGATGAGGCCGCAGTGTTCGACACGGTCGGGGCCACTGTGAAGGCTTTCTCGGAGGCTGAGTGATGATCACCTTCAACAAGGGCGCCTGGTTCGTCGTCGGGCTCGTGCTCGGTCTAGCCGTTGGCTCAGGCGACGCCGGGCCGGAGATCAGGACTCTCTGGGAAAACCTGAGATCGAGCGCATCGACCCTAGCCAATACAGCCGGCAGCGGCGCGCAGGACGTCGGCGGCTGGGTGGAGGAGTGAAAATACTTGTTGACATAGCGATACCAAGTATCTATATTAGATTCAGTTGGAAGGGAGTTAGGGACACGCACTGCAGGACGCGCCGGACTTCGTGGGCTGGCTAGAAGTAGACCCTGTCACCCTCTATCCCGACACTGCCGCGTAAGTCCAAAGAGTGGCGGCACTCAGAAGCTCCCTTCCAACAATCAACATCATGGTTTGCACCTATGAATCCCTTTACAAGGCACTACACAACGTCTGCTACGAGAGCCAAATGCTTTTTCTTCCCCGAGTGGTACGCCCGCATGGGCTACCACCGCCACGGGGGGCAGAAAGCTTGCGCCGATGCCCTCGGTGTCACACCGGGGCAAGTGCGCCACCTTCTTAGCGGCCGGCGCCAGCCCAACAAGACCCTGACCAAGCTGTGCCAGCTCATTCAGTTCCGGGAGTGCGGATCATGAAAACCCTAGCCACCATCGCCCTAGCCCTTCTGCTCTCTGGCTGCATGGGCAACGGCGCTGGCTATCAGTACAACCCAGCGCTGGCCCAAGCCCTCGCCAACGTCTCCAATCAATGGCAGGGCCGTATGCAGTACCAGCAGATGCTCAACATGCAGCAGCAAATCTACAACCAGCGCCAGCAGGTGCGACCCGTCCAGTGCTTCAACCTCGGGGGTGTGGTCCAGTGTCAGTAGAAACCGACACACCCAAGCGCCCCGAGTTCAGCCTCGGCAAGAAGCCTGAGCCCGATCCAACATTTACCGTGGTCAAAGGTGAAGACGGCAAGTTCTCGATCGAGATGAATGGGGTGATCGTGCCTGGCGGTAAGCGGTTAACGTACAAAACACCAACAGGTGTCTGAAGGCATATTGTTGACATTTTGTCAAGATATAAGGCATATGCTTAGATTACCTAGTCCCCGGTGACCGAACCGCCGCCGTAGGGCGGGCTTGCTTGGCGATCGCCAAGCTAGGCACCGGGGGCGCTCTACTCGAACTTCCAGAGTCTACCGATTCCACCACAGGGGCACCGTTCTTCCGGTCGAGTGGGGTCCTATCCCACTCGACCGGGTGATATGCCCAGAATGCCATAGCAGTGATACCCTAATTTGCCCTAGCGGCCACAACAGGTTAACATCGCTGCGTGTGTAAAAAGGGGTTCGCGGAACAATGGCAGGTGCCCCGAAGGGCAACAAGAACGCTGAGAAGCATGGCTTCTATTCGGACGTGCTCACCGAGGAAGAGGCCAAGCTCTACGACGCAGCCCAGCACGCCACGCTGGGCGATGAGGTCGCTATTGGCCGGATAAAACTCAATCGCCTCCTACTCCACATGAGCGACCCTGCAAACGGCGAGGTCAGCGACGGCACCAAGGCCCACATGGACCGCATGCTAGGCCGCATCGGCGACCTGGAGGTCAAGCGCTCCATCATCGAGCGCAACCGCATTGAGAGCGGCGCCGGCGTCGACGAGGCCCTTGACCGCACGATCGAGGTCTTGGAGCGCACCGGCGCCCACCGCGCCACGTTCAAGGGCAATGGCAAGAGCAATGGGAAGGCGGGAAACGGCAATGGCCGGGATTGACCCCACAGAGACGCCTTTTGCAAAGGAAGAGCTCAGGGAGCGCGTCTACCTCGCCTTGCGAGACGCAAAGATTTTTTACGACCTGGATGACATTGAATTTACCGCCTTCGTCGACGCCGTTGGCCGGGAAGACGTGCCGAATGCGTACGATCTGAACGATGAGGCCCTTACGAAGTTGTATCGAAAGTTGGCTAGCCAGGTGAAGAAGCGCGAAATGTCTCATGCCCCCGGTTAACCCAACTCTTCCTCTCACCGCCTTCAAGCCTGACAACGCCGACATGGCCTCCGGCTTCCTCAAGATCGCCCGCGGCTGCATCAAGAAGGAGCAGGGCTACGGCCCGGCGCCATCTCTCATCCAGGTGAGTGACGAGATCCTCCCGGGCTTCGCTGGTGTGGATGCGCTCTTCACCGGGACCGACACGGCATCGAGCAACATCTACCGCACCTACGCCGGCACCAAATCAGCGATCTACGAGGCTCTAGGTACGCCCTTCGTCTGGACGGACGTATCAAAGGGCGGCGGCTACACCACGCAGCCTGAAGAGCGCTGGAGGCAAGCCCAGTTCGACGAGAACGTGTTCGCGACCAACGGGGCCGACCCGTTGCAGTTCGTCTCGGTGCCGGCTGGCGGGCTCTACGCCGATGTGGGGGCCACAGGCTTGCCCTTGGCGGCGCGCTACATCGCCGTAATCAGTGACGAGCATCTCGTGCTGGGCAACCTGATTGCGCACCCGACGCTGGGCACTGCCAACAACGGGCTTCAGTGGTCGCCCTTCCGCAACCCGTTCGGCGACTGGTCAGACATCGCTACGCGGGCAGACGCCTCTCTTGTCCCCAATGTGGGCGAGATGACAGGGTTGACCGGCGGCGAGTTCGGAACGGCGCTCTTCCGCGGCGGCGTCGCCAAGATCAACTACACGCCGGGTGCAACCGAGACGTTCCAGATCGACGTGGTGTCCCGTGAGGTTGGCTGCGACGTGCCTGCCTCTGTGTTGCAGGTGGGCCACCTCACCATCTGGTGGTCGGGATCCGGCTGGTACGTCTACGACGGCAACTCGCTAACCCCGATCGGTCGCGAGTGGGTCGACAAGTGGACCCGTGACGAGCTCCGCGCCGGGCAAGAGTTTCGCATCCAGCCCCACTATGACCGGCAGACGCGCGTTGCTCGCTGGCTGTTCACCGGGCAGGGAT
>JBPCVQ010000566.1:0-9748 GCA_051010395.1 Geminicoccaceae bacterium
GAAAAGGGAGGCGAGCCATGGCATCCAAGAAGTCCGGCAAGCATTCGTCCGCCTGCCGATGAGTTCTGTCGCCAGGCTGGGTTTACTGTTCGAGCGCCTGAATGATCGCCTGCTCACCATCTGCAAAGGCCTGATCATCGCGATCGTCGCCGTGCTCGCGGTCATTCTGATAGCCGCCGTCTTCTATCGATTCGCCCTCGACAACGCGATCTCCTGGTCGGAAGAAGGCTCGAAATATCTGATGGTCTGGCTCACCTTCCTGGGCGCTCCGATCGCCCTTCGCCATGCCGCCCACATCAATATCGATCTCCTGGTCAAGCTGTTCCCGCCGCGCGGTCGCCAGGCCTTTTACCTCGGGATCAATATGATCATCATAGCGACCATGGGCGTCATGCTGGTCAAGGGCTGGGCGTTCGCGGAACTCGGCGCCCGCCAGGTCGCATCAAGCTTCAACTTCTCGATGGTCTGGATGTATATCGCCATTCCGATCGGCTCGGCGCTCACCTCGCTGGTGGCGATCGAACTGGCGCTGAAAGCCGTCCTGGGCATCGCAGATCCCGCCAACGGTATCGACGAAAACATGACCGCGATCGTCGACGGCCCCGAGCCAGGGCGGGCTGACTAAGCCATGGCGCTCGTGATCTTCTACTTCCTGCTTGGCTTGATGGCGCTGGGCGTGCCGATCGTGTTCGCGCTGATCTTTGCGCCGATTATCGGCGTCTGGCTCAACGATCAGACCGTGTTCATGAGCATGATGCCGCAGCGTGTGTTCGGCGGCATCAACCAGTTCCCGCTGCTCGCCATTCCCATGTTCATCCTGGCGGGCGAGATCATGAACCATGGCGGCATCACGCTTCGGCTGGTGGCGTTCGCCAATACCCTGGTCGGCCATCTCCGCGGCGGCCTCGCCCATGTCAACATCGTCTCCTCCATGCTGTTCGCGGGCCTGTCGGGCTCGGCGGTGGCCGATACGTCGGCGCTGGGCTCGATCCTGATCCCGGCGATGGAGAAGGACGGCTACACCCGACGCTTCGCAGCCGCGGTCACGGCCGCCTCCTCGGTGATCGGGCCGGTCATCCCGCCTTCGATCATCATGGTAGTCTATGCCTACATCATGGGGGTGTCGGTCGGCGGCCTGTTCGCGGCGGGCTTCGTGCCGGGCGCCATGATGGGCATCGGCCTGATGGTGGTGAACGCCATCCTCGCCAAGAAAAGAAATTTTCCGAGAAATGAGAGACGCGCCAGCGTGGGTAAAATGGGCTCGGCCTTCGGCTCGGCATTCTTCCCCCTGCTCACCCCGATCATCATCCTGGGCGGCATCGTCTCCGGCGTGTTCACCCCCACCGAGGCGGCGGCCGCCGCCGTGGCGTATGCTTTGCTCCTGAGTATTTTTGTTACAAAAACCCTGGAGATCAGCCGCATCCCCGACATGCTGTATCGGGCAGGCCTCGCCTCCTCCAGCATCCTCCTGGTGATCGGCGCCGCCACCGTATTCGGCTGGGTGACCTCGCTTTCGGGTGCTCCCAACACCATCAATTCGTTCTTGACCGGCATCAGCGACAACCCGCTGATCATTCTCTTTTGCGTCAACATCCTTCTCTTCATCGTCGGCATGTTCTTCGATGCCGGGCCCGCGATCCTGATCCTCGGCCCGCTGCTCGGCCCGACCATGAACGCCCTCGGCATCGAACCGCTCCATTTCGCGATCATCATGTGCGTCAACCTCACCGTGGGCCTCGCCACCCCGCCGATGGGCCTGGTGCTGTTCGTCGCTTCGACGCTGACCCGCCTTTCGATCCTCGATATCGCCAAGGACATGTGGCCGTTCCTGATGGTCCACGTCGTGGTGATCTTCTTGATCACCTATTTCCCCGCCCTTACCATGACGTTCCCGCGCCTTCTGGGCTTTGGGTGATGAACGGGGCGACAACTAAAAAACAGGGAGGTTTCTCGATGACCATGAATCCATTCAAAGATGGTGCGCTCGCCGTCGCCGCCTTGGCTTTGGCCACGGTAGGGGCTGCTGGCCCTGCCAGTGCTGCTGATTTTGTCATAAAATACGGGCATCCCGGCCCGGTCGGTGATGACAGTGACGATCATGTCGCCGGCGAATTCCTGAAAAGTTTCCTGGAAACCCGCTCGAACGGCCAGATCGAGGTGCAGATCTTTCCCGGCTCGCAGCTCGGCAGCTTTCGTGAGATGGTCGAGCAGGTGAATGCCAGCACGCTCGAGATCGCCCATACCGCGCTAGGTGGCCTAGTCGGCTTCATGCCGGAGCTTCAGGTTATCGAACTGCCTTACGTCATCCGCGATGACATGGTCGCTGAGTGCATGATCGACGGGCCGTTCTTCGAAGACGTGCGCAAAGGCTTTTTGGAGAAGTCCGGCAATGTCAATCTGATCGGTGTCGGCAATACCGGTCGCTTTCGCAACTTCTTTACGGCAAGCGCGCCCGTCAAGTCGGCCGACGATCTGAAGGGCGTGAAGATGCGGGTGATCAACTCGCAGCTCCCCGTCAACATGATGGAGTTCTATGGCGGCAATCCGACGCCTGTTGCCTGGGGCGAGCTCTACACCTCGCTCGCAACCGGCGTGGTCGAAGGCACCAAAAACGCGGTCACCGATATCATCCCCAACAAGATGGACGAGGTGCTGCGCTTCTCGACACTGGACGAGCATGCCTATCTCTGGGGCTTCATGGCCGTCAGCCAGTCCTTCCTGGACAGCATGCCGGATGACCTCCGGGCTCTGACCGTCGCCGGCATCCGCCAGATGGCCGACGTCCAGCTCGAATTCAACAAGGGCGCGGAAGGCAAGCAGACTGCAGCCTTCGTCGCAGGCGGTGGCGAGGTCTACGTGCCGACTGCCGAGGAGATGGACACCTTCCGAGCGGTGAAGGAGCCGATGGGCACATGGTACACGGACCAGTTCGGCACGGAGTGGCACGACAAGTTCACAGGTGCCGCCACCGATTGCGAAGCCTCCGTCGACGCCCAGCTCGCAAAGTGGGGCAGCAAATAGTCCGACGCGGACCTCGTTGACTTGCCTGAGACTGAAACGCTCCTTCGAGGCTCGCTCGGAGGAGCGTTTTTCGTTTGACGTTTTGTCGTCGGTGGTATGTCGTGACAGGGACTCCGGTCGACAGGAGAATGCGGGTGGGGCGTTTTGAAGGTGGTTGCCAGTGCGGCGCCGTACGTTACGTGGTGCGCATGGAGCAGCTGGTCGCCTATGCCTGCCACTGTCTCGAATGCCAAAAGCAATCCGCTTCAGCCTTCGGCCTATCTGTGCCGGTGCTGAGCAAGCACTTCGACATCACCGGCCCGATGAAGGTTTATCGCCGGCCGACGGATATCGGCGGCGTCACGGCTTGCTGGTTCTGCGAGGCCTGCGGGACGCGTCTCTACCATCAATCCGAAGGTGGCAGCGACTACGTCACGATCAAAGGCGGCTCGTTTGATCGAGCAGGCATCCTGGACCCCACCGCCCATATCTGGGTGAGAAGCAAGCAGCCCTGGGTCATTCTTCCGCCGGGCGCACCTGCCTACCAGACCCAGCCGGATGATCTGCATGCCTGGCGGAACCGGCTGAACTCAGGCGATGAGAAGCCATAGACCGGTTATAGAGGAGACGAAAAACCGACCACTTGTCAGGATGGTTGATGCCGCGGATCTAAAAGATCCATGCTCCGCCATAGAAGGTATTGGATTGATGTGGTCATACCACCACCACTAGTCATCATCTTTGATCGTTGCGGTGTGCAGCTCCTCTTCCAGTACCGCGACCGTGGGGTCAACGGATAAGACCAACAAGAAAAACTCCTCGTCTTCCGCAACCCGATCGTCGACCACATCAATCTCGAGCGCGGCTTTCGTGACGCCGGGTTCGATGATCATGATGCCGTTTTGCTCCTTGAAATCGGCGTCGACTTCCGCTGTGCCTTGAATGGTTTTGAAGATAATGGGGACATCAGCGTCAGCGGGCTGCGAGAGTTCGAAGTTGAACGCCATGCGCCCCTCCCCTTCACTCGACGATGCCGGCGCAACGTCGATATAGGTCGGCGTCGATGCGATCTCTTGAAGGCCACTGCCCCCAGTCGTCGGATTAGCGGTTATGTTGCTTTCCGCACGCCGATTGGTCTCGCCGCTTTCGATATCATCGATAGCTTCGACCCGGTCCCCGCGCACACGGATCACTTGATCACCAACCTTGAGCTCGAAGTTGTCCTCACTGGCGAGCCTGGCGTTCCTGTCCAGCCAGTCCTTTGCCGGTTGGAAGCGCTCCCACCCCGGTAGGTCGGCCATGAGATCGACGTCCTGCCATTTCGGATGACGAACCTCGTCCTTGAACTTGTCGAAGTTGTCGAAGAAGGCATCGACGACGGATCTCACCTTGGCATAACGCTCGTGATCCTCAGGCCAATTGTAGACGGCGAGGACTTCCGGAACCGAAATCGTCTTGATGTCTTCGCCAGGTTCGATGAGCTCGGGATAATCGTCATGTGTGAGCGATGAGGGAAGATAGGTTTCACTGAGGTTACTGGTCATCGGCACGGAGAGGAAGTGCAGACCGTCGCCGGGCTTGACACTACGCATCGAGTCGGCCGGCTTTCCAGTAACGACAAAGGCTGCAGCGATCTCGCCTTGTCTGATTTTCTCGATGGAGACATCACGCTCATGATGGACGGGGTCGACGTCGATGCCGAGGCTTTCGAAGACATTCTCAGCCGTGATGAAGGAACCGCGCCCCTTGACGTCGTAGCTGACGACCTTGCCATCGAGATCTTGAATCGTTTCGATGCCGGGTCCGGCGATCAGGTGGAGCTCGCTGTTATAGAGTTTGGTCACATAGCGAACACGCTGATCAATGTATTCGTGGATACCTCTGCGCCGGACATAGGACAGGACATCGGCCTGCAGAATGCTCAAGTCGATCCCTCGAAGATACATGATATCCGCGATACCCTGCAGCGACCCGTGGCCAATCACCGGCAGGATACGCAAGCTTCCGGTCTCGTTGAGAACGGCAGCCATGTCGGAGGCGATTACCGTGCAAGTGCAGCCCAACCCCTTGGTCAGAATCTGGACCGTGCCGCCATTGACCGCTTGTTTCCACTCGGAATCGCTCTTGGGCTCCAAAGCCAGATTGTCAGCGCGTACGCTCGTTGAAACCGCAGCCGCCACCAACAAAGCAGCTATGCACCGAATCAACCAGGGCCCTGCGTTCGACAAGTTGCCCAACGTCTTCTCCTCGTGGCTAGGCATTTTTTTCGCCTTTTCAACGGAATAGCCTCCAGTCCTACGAGATTTCTAACAGTTTCCGCTTGGGTTTATTTCAATAACAGTGGAATATTTGTAGTTTTCTCCTTATGGGCGCATTCATCAATGATGCAAATGGAGAACCATTCAGTCTCGGTTGGCCAGCCATCTGCGGCCTGAGGACGGTAGGGACGAGGGTGTAGATCAAGGCCCAGGCCAGCAATGCACCAACCTCGAAACGACAGCCATTTCATCCAATCGGCGAAGAGACGGCTCAGATCTTCCGGGACGGTGCGAGCAGCGTGACCAGGGTGTCCGGGTCGAGAGTGTCGTCGCTTGCCTCGAGCCCTTGCTGCACCCGATAGGCATCGAGCGCTTGCCTCGTGTTGCCGCCCATCACGCCGTCGATCGCACCGGGATCGAGATCGGCGGCGGCGAGCGCCTCCTGGATCACCCGGACGATGTCCTGCTCCGGCACCTCGCCCAGATGCTTTTTCGCGTTCGCCGCCGATCGCTTACTGCTGCTGGTCGCCGCGAGCGCCAGATGATAGACGGCTGATGTCACATCCTTCGAACCGCCGCGACCTTCCAGCAGCATAAGCGCATAGCGAACATAGGCCGGCGGATATGAAGCTTTGACGGCGCTTCCGTAGAGCTGACGCGCCTTGACCTCGTCCTTCTCGAACCCTTCGCCGCTCTCATAGAGATCGGCGAGATCGTAGTTGGCGCGAAGTTGCCCTTGCGCGGCCGCGGCCTTCAGGAGGTCGATTCCGGCATCGAGGTCGCGCTCGACGCCGCGCCCCCAAAGATAGAGGCGGCCCATATTATATTGCGCCTGATGATAGCCGGACGCGGCCGACCTTGCCATCCAGGCGGCCATCTTGGCATCATCCTTCTGAACGCCCCGCCCCTCGCCAAAGGCCCAGGCGATATCGTGCTGCGCACCGGCATGGCCGGTCTCGGCCGCCGCCAGGAACAGAGGGGCCGCCGCCTCATAGCTCTGCTCCACACCCCAGCCCTTCTTGTACATCATGCCCATCATGTTCTGGGCAAGCGGATTGTCCCGCTCGACCAGGGGCTCCAGCCAGACCAGGGCCTCGTCATAGTTATCAATGCCCATATAGGCGCGGCCCAGATTGGCCCTGAAGCGCTCGACGTCGGGATAGTCGGAGGCGCCCTGCAGGCAAGCGATGACAGCGGCATGCGCCCACATGTCCCGATCTTCCTCGCTGAAGCGCCGGTCGAAAAAGAAGGTGCCGCCGGTAACCCGGTTCGGATCGAGCGCATCGCTCGCGATCAGATCACAATCATGGGTCTTGACGGCAACCGGCGTCGCCCACTCCAAAGGCTCGCCCCCCGCGATTTCGGCGCGAAACACAAATTCGCCATATTCGTCTTGGCTCTCGCCTACGGGCTCGAAACGGAGATCATCGAGGTCGGCGATCGGCAGCGTCTGGCCGGACTTCAGGATGCCGAGATCGGGATGAAGAAGCTCACCCTCCGGAATACCAATAATGGTGGCGTCAGCCGTCTCTGCCACCGACGGCAGCGGCAGGCTTAGGAGCTGGAGACCGCCGCTGTTGATCAGTTCGATCGACTGCAGACTTCTCTGCTGCTGCTGATCGAGGGCCGCGACCTCGATACCCTGGCCAACCAAGTTGGATCGCGCCTCCGCCGCAAACAGGCCGTTGGGGAAGCGATCGAGATAGGATTTCGCCTCATCGGCCGCCAGTTCTTCCTGATTGACCTCCCGCCAGTAGAGAAGATCGGAAAGATCATTGGTGGCGGCGACCGCGGGAATGAGTTCCGGCGCCGGCACTGCATCAGTCGCCGTCGTCTCCTCGAATGTCGCGAGCTGCAGTTCGGCGACCTGGGTAAAGCGTCCGGAGGGAAAGGCGCGCTGATAGATCATGAGCGCCGCCTCGCGAAGATCCGGCACGGCAATCCGCTGCAGCGTATTCCAGAAAATACCATCGGCATCGGCGATCTTGGGCAGACCTCCCTTGATCACTTCACCGTCATTCTCTGCCAAATGCACTGGGCCCATGAGGGCCGAGTGGTCCCAGGGCACCTGCAGGCCGTTGGTCGCGGAGATGACGCTCCGTCGCACCATATCCATGGCCTCGCGGATCTCGAGACCGGGCGTCGCCAGATGCTCGAGCAGCGCCGTGGTGTAGGGGCTGTTCTCGCCATCGCCGTCATAGGCGACCCGGTTCGGCCCGGTGGCATAGGAGGTGAAGCTGCCGACATCGACGCTGATCGGCGCCAGACCTTGTGCGCTGTCCAGCGACCTCGAAAGCCCCTGAACCGAGGCCACATGGGTCGGCAGCGGATTGTCGCGGCAGGCGTCGAGGAAGAACAGAACCGTCTGTGTGCGTGCCTGCACCTGGCGCATCAGGTCGTCCATGGCGATACTGTCGAAGGCAAGGTCGGCGGCGACACGCGGTGCGGCGTCCACCGGCACCAGATAGTTCCGCCCGCTCACCTGAATGCCATGGCCGGCATAATAGATCAGGCCGATCTCAGCCCCCTCGACGACATCGGCGAATTCGCGAAGGGTGGCGAGCGCTTCCTCGCGGGTCTGATTCAAGCCTTCAATCACCTGGAAATCGAGGCCGCGCAAAAGGGCCGCGATGGCGCTGGCGTCGTTAACGGGGTTTTCGAGTGGCGGAAGCTGCTGATAGTCGGAATAGCCGAGCACCAGGGCCACGCGCCGATCGTCATCTTCCGCAAGCGCACCACCAGCGCTGCCGAGCAGAAAAACAGCGATCATCAAAAGACGTTGAAATATCATGGCTCGAAATCCCTCTTTTCGTCGACGCGTCCGCATTCACAACAGGAGATCATACCGGGATAGAAAACCGACCTTCTCTCAATATCATCCGTTAACGACAGTCTCGACACGGACATCCAATCTCTGCCGCTATCCAGGGCACGGAATTCTAATGCATTTGTCTTAATTTCCAAAGAATGTTTGTCCGGCGCAGCCACGGCATTGGGATCGAAGCCGTCCAGGCCGCCTGGAGACTGTTAGGTTTTCGATTGTTCCGACAAATCCACACCACTTCTTAATCGATGTGCAGCAAGTAAGAAAATTTTAGAAACAAACTCATGTCTTGATATTCACTTAAAACGTTTCTCACATGCTTTCATCTCATCGCGATTTCACTGAAATGTGCACTTTTTTACTCAGCGGCAAATTGTGCTCAACTGTTATCTTCTGCTACAAGCCTCTCGTCCAAATGGAAGGGGAAACATGCCTATGACAGCACACCGAACCTTTACCTTCGCCGCTTCACTGTCGGTCCTGCTGGCTGCAACCGCTGGCCAAGCCCAGGAGAAGCCGCAGCCACAGATCATGCTTGTTCTGGACGGGTCGTCATCGATGTGGGCTCGTCTGGATGATGATGTGTCGAAGATTGAGGTTGCGCGGGGAACCATCGCTGAATTGGTGGGTGAGTGGGAGGCCAAAACGGCATTCGGCATCACGACCTATGGACATCGCGAGGAAGCCAATTGTCAGGACATTGAAACGGTACTGCCGGTCGCCGAAGTTGATGCCGAAAAAGTCATCGATGTTGTCGAGAACATCGTGCCACGAGGGAAGACGCCGCTGGCGGCAGCCTTGCGCCAAGCCGCAGACGCGTTGGACTATGAAGACAAGCCCGCCAAGATTCTGCTGGTAAGCGACGGTATCGAGAACTGCGGTCAGGACCCTTGCCAAGCGGCAGCCGAGCTGGCCGCAAAAGCAGAAGAGTTGTCGATCGACGTTATCGGCTTCGACATGAACAACCATCAGATGGGCGCTCTCGAATGCATCTCAACCAACGCTAACGGGCATCTCGTCCGCGCCGACATATCGAGCTTTACCGAGACCATGGATCACACCATGTCAACCATCATCAAGGACGAAGCTCCGACCGCCTCATTGTCGCTCTTGGTCAAGGATGGCGACAAAGCAATAAACAAAGACGTTCGCTATGTCGTCTATCTGAATGAGGATGAAAATTTCGTGCCCACGGTGGCTCAGTCGTTCATTGCGGCACCGACATTGGACCTCCCCAAAGGCCGGTATCTCATCCAGGCGATCCATAGTGATGGTGTCAATCTCGTGAGTCAGATGGTTGAGATCGAGCTCGATAAGGAGAAAGACGTCCAGTATGTGTTTCAGCTCGCCGAGCTCAGCCCGCCGGAGCGACCCGTCCGTTGAGAGATAGAACCCGTTCGACGTCGGAGGTGGCCGATCATGATTGATCGGTGCGCCTCCGAGTTGATGTTATGATCACATCACCAGATCTAAGAGGCGTTTGGCCATTAGGCTTAGAATCGATGCGTTAGATTTCCAGCTAAGCGAATCTTCCGTTGTGATCGCACCACTAGCCCGTGCCCGCACCGATCACGAAACCGCCGCCTGAGGCATCCACGATGCAGCCGGTAACGAAGGATGCAGCGCCCGAGAGCAACCAGACGATCGGCTCAGCGATCTCCAAGGC
>JBPCVQ010000567.1:0-13161 GCA_051010395.1 Geminicoccaceae bacterium
CCCCCCCCCCCCCCCCCGTGGGGGGGGGTTTTTCCTTGTTTTGGGTCTGGCCGGCCAACCACCCCCCCCCCCCCGACGCTGTGGTGGTGGGAGGCTGTGGACAAGGCGCGCATGCAGCGATGGCGCAATAGGCAATCGAGACGGTTAGAGTAGCCCCCGACAAGCCGGAGTTCTGGGGACATTCCGCACCGAGTTCTCTCGTACTTAGATCGGGTCTATCCACCTATCGCTTGACAGCCGCTGTGGTCGCAATGTGAGACACAAGCGAAGCATAGCCAATACACGCCTTAGACTTGGCCCCAACGTTGGAGCCATAGGCTTCCATGCCTTGCCTCCATACATGCCGACCACTAAGCAGGTGGAGTCCAACAAAAAAATTTTAAGGAGATATATAGACATATAACAAAATCAAAAGTTGTTTCTATATCACAACTCAATGAGTCCAATTAAAAAAATACTTGACGCGCACAAGCAACGTAAAGCCATTTATGTAGCGAAATTTTTTCAAATTTTATCCGAGGTGGATATGCCGCAGAACTTATTTGCGGGACGAATTAGGCTCTGGGGCACTGTATTGACGTTGCTTTTCTTGCAGGCCATTCTGCCGACAAGTGTTGCAGCAGATCTCTTGGCAGTCGGCGAGAGAGATAGTGAATCCTATCGGTTCGGCCTTGCAATTTCTTCGCTAGTGACCCTCAAATCGGAAGATAGGACACTCTTCCTCAATACACTGCCAACTGATGACAGCGACGATGAACTTAGGCTGGTGCAAGATCAGATCAGCAATTTCGCGCTCATCGATCAAGCATCTGCAGAAGCTCGTGACGACCGAGATGCAACGAACGGCATCCACGGCTTGGCGATCGTGCGCCGGCCGAAGAATCAGACGCTTCTGCTGGTGACGCACGCGGACATTGCCGAGCGACATGCTCTAGAAGTCACCAGAGTAATCTTCGACAATCTCGATACATTGGCTCGGCTACATGACTTTGCGCATGGTATCGAGCCCTATGGCGGGCCGAATGATGGTCCTTTCCCGGTCCATCCCGGTGCTGCTCGTTATCATGAGGAAGCCAGCCAAGAACAAGGAGGAGCAGCGATCACCGCCGCTCCGAAGACGGCGTCGGGCAATGGCGAGGATAAGGTAGAGCTCCTCCCGACGATTGGCGATCCGCCCCCCTATCTCGCCCTAATCAAGCTCGAACGTGACACGCTGTTTAACGAGGCGAAACTTGCCCGCGCCCAACAGCAGGCAACAACCGACAAACTCGAGGAGGCTCTCCAGCGCCGGGAACAGATGCGCGGGCAGCTGGCTGATCTGAAAAAGGGGCTGGTGCAATCCGCCCGAACACTCTCCGAAAAGGATCGACAGCTGGAAACGGCATTGGCAGACCATGAAAAGACTGAAGAAAAGCTGAGGCTTGCCAAGAAGCAGTTGGACAGCATCGAGTTTCGGGAGGTGTTCGACGCCAACCAAGCCGCTGATGCAATGAGCGAGAAGGCTAAAGAGGCCGAAGCGCGCTATCAGGAGGCCTACGGGATCGCGCAATCCTGCTTGCAGGCGCGATCGGGGAAAACTGGGATAACCTCTCAGACAATTCGGCAAATCGAACGCTTGGAGGCCGAGGTGACGGCCTGCCGAGTTCAACTTGGCAACACCAATATCGATTGAATCCAGCCCCCTGCTCAGGGTTCCGCCAGCCTGAAGTCGCCTCAACTGAAGACAAGCAATGAAGAAAAGGAGCCCCCTCATGCATCGCCACAGTTTCGTTCTATCTTTCTTTCTGACCGTTTTTTTTGCTGGTCAGGCGCTGGCTCAGTCGCCGGAATCGACAGATGCGCAGGACCGCGATCTCGAGCTGGAGGCGTTGAAAAGGGAGCTGATCGATGTGACGCCCGGCTTTTATCTCTCGCCAATTCTCTCGCTGGGCTATGTCGCTGGCGAGACCGATATCGCCCTTGCCAATATCAATGCTGATTTCGATGGTTTCCTCGTCCGAGCCGGTGGTGCGGCCGGATACCAGGTCGATATCCTGCGCGCCGAACTTGAGGTGTCCGTCGGTCAAGCCGATATAGAGATCGATGATCTCAACCAAAAGCAGGACGTCACTCTGCTCAAGTTCAGCGCCAACAGCTTTATCGACATTCCCTATGATCTGGCCACGTTGCTGCCCTATGATCTGCCGGAAACGCTCCCTTATGCGGGATTCGGGGTCGGCGGCATCGTCGTCGACTTCAAAGGTGGTGACACCGACGAAGGCCTGATCGCCGAGGCCAATGCCGGGATCGGCATACGTCTTTCGCCGCGCTGGTTCGTCGACGCCGGCTACCGGCTCACCTACCTGCCTTCTATCGAGAATCTGGGCACCGAAAATGAGATTTTACTGCACGGCGCAGAGGCCAAGCTGCGCTATCGATTTTAGCTTGTGAAGAACAGAAGCAGGATGCTTGCGTCAAGGACACATCACTGGTGGCTCCTATGGCACTGAGCCGAAGCAAATCTTGTGGCGGCTTAGCCCTGGTAAGCTAAAGAAGCCGATCTCAGCCTGTGTGCGAGCTGATCGAGCGCCAGGCATCGATGATCGCCTGGGCGGAACGGTCGGTGTCCTTGTCCATTGTGGCGTATGAAATGCAGGACAACCGCATAACCCACCGGCCCCGCCACCTGGCGCCGCCGGCAAAGCAGATGCCGTCTTTCTGGATCTGGTCGATCACGGCGCGAGTGGCCTCATCGCCACTTTCGCTCACATCGCTCGTCCAAAACCGGACGATCACCTGATTGAGCTCGACGTCGTTCAGGATATGGATACCCGGCTCGGCAGCGAGTTGCCGAGCCATCTGATGGGCAAGCCGGCAATGGCGGGCAACCATTTTCGCGATGCCGCTTCGGCCCAGATGGCGGATCATCGCCCAAGTCGAAAAGCCCCGGGCACGTCTTGAAAGCTCGGGCACGAGGGCCGTCGGGTCACGTTCCTGGTCAGTGCTTGTCGGCAGGTAGCTTGCGGACATCCCCATCGCCGCACGATGCGCGCCACTGTCTCGGACGATCGCGTAGCCGCTGTCATAGGGAACCTGCAGCCATTTATGGCCATCGGTGGCCCAGCTGTCGGCGCCATCGACGCCCTCGATCAGATCCGCCTGTTCGCTGCTGGCCCGAGCCCAAAGGCCAAAAGCACCATCGACATGCAGCCAGGTCGCCTCGCGATGCCTGCAGGCCGCCGCCATGTCCTGGAAAGGATCAGAGGCGCCGGTATTGATCTGCCCGGCTTGAGCGATGACGATCGTCGGTCCGGTACAGGCTTCAAGCACTTCTTGAAAGGACGGGATCGATATGCGTCCGGCGTCATCGGTGGCGAGGCGAATGACGCGCTCGGAGCCCAAGCCCAGAAAAGCCAGCGCCTTGAAAACCGTCGCGTGAGCGTTGTCGCCAACGAGAACGTTGATGGGTGGTGCACCAAACAATCCCTTGGCCTCGACGTCCCAGCCTTGTTCAGTCAGCAAGGCGTGGCGGGCGGCGGCCAGACAGACGAAATTCGCGCTGGTCGCGCCGGTGACGAAGCCGACCGAGCTTTCGCGCGGCAGATCCAGGATATCGAGAAGCCAGTTACCGGCGATCTCCTCGAAGGCGGCGGCTGAAGGTACTGCGTGATGGTTGCCGCAGTTCTGCCCCCAAGCGCTGGTCAGCCAATCGGCGGCGACGCCAAGAGGGTGCGATCCACCGACGACCCAGCCGAAGAACCGCGTGCCGACCATGCCATTCAAGCCGGGTTCGGCGGTCGCCGCCAGCTCATCGATCACAGCCGAAGGCGCCATCCCCTGCTCCGGCAGCGGACAATCGACCGCCTCGACCATCTCCCGGTAGCCGACATCCGGACGGAGCGGTCTGCTATCGACGGAACGTCGATAGTCGATGGCTTTCGACGCTGCGCTCCAAAGGGCATCGACCGAAAACGCATCGTCAGGATCTGGTGACGCGACCATCAAGGTCTCCTTCTCAGGAAGCCGCAACTATTGACGCGATCGACAATGCCGTCAGTGAAAAATGTCACAATCAGCCGGGCGCGAATTCTCCCAGCACCTCGCCGACCACCTCGGTGATCAGGCGGCAGTCGTTTTCGGTGAAGGTGAGTGGCACGCGCATGTCCAATGTCTTGGCAAGCGCATCGAGCGTCGCCGGTAGTGCCTGCTGCTCACCCAGATAGCGCCAGCTGTCATACCGGCTGGTGAACCCCTTGGGCTCGGCAGCCCCAAACCATTTGAGCTCCACGCCGTGCGCGGCGCAGCGAGCCACGAAGCCCGGAATGTCAACGGTGTCGAGTGTCTCGACCCGGAACTGGATCGAGCTGCCGACGAAATGCTCCCGGCCGCTGCGTTCCGGGAGGTCGACGCCGTCGATCGCGCGAAAACCCTCTTCGAGAACGCGATAGCGGCGGTTCCAGCGCTCGACTTGCTGATCAAGGTTTTCGAGACCGTCTCGGATCAGCGCCGCGCGCAGATTATCCATGCGGCCGCTACAGTTCGGCGTCTCCAGCCTGACCCTGTCGAACACCTCTTGTCCGGGAGCGGCGCCATGCCGCTCGTACAACATGTAAGAGCCGGAATGCACGATGGCACGTGCGGCGATCTCCGGGTCGTCGGTGGTCAGCAGACCGCCTTCGCCGGAGTTGATGTGCTTGTAGGTCTGGGTGCTGAAACAGGCGACCTTGCCGAACTGGCCGGAGCGTACGCCGTCATAACGAGCGCCCATCGTATGGGCGCAGTCCTCGATCATCGTGATGCCATGGCGACGGCAGATCTCGACGATCGCTTTCATGTCGGCGATGTGGCCGCGCATATGCGAAAGCATGAGAAAACGCGCCCCGCTCGCAGCGGCCTTGGCGGCGAGGTCGGCGAGGTCGATGTGGTAGTTGCGGTCGATCTCGACGAACACCGGAACCCCGCCCGCATTGTGAATGGCACCCGGCACCGGGGCCAGCGTGTAGGCATTGGCTAGCACATTCTCGCCCGGTTTGAGCCCGGCCGATCGCAGCGCCACATGCAGGGCATAGCCGCCGGACGTGCAGGCGAGGCAATAATGGCTGCCCTGCCAGGCGGCAAACTCCTGCTCAAGCAGGGCCGCTTCGGAAAGCTCGCCATCGGCGACATTGTACCGGTGCAGCCGCCCACCCCGCATGATCTCCACCGCACGAGCAATCGCCGCCTCGGAAATCGCCTCCTGCTGTGTAAATGATTTTTCGAACCGCCGGGGGGCGGAACCGTGGCCGGTTCGGGCTTGACTTGCGTTGGACATCTCGGGACCTCACATGCGCGGGCGGAGGTTGGTGGGGTCGTAGGCGGGTGCTGCGAGCACTTCGGCTGGATAGCGCGTTCCGAGGATCGAGATCTCGACCATCGCTCCAGGCCGTGCCTGGTCGATCGGAAGATACGCCATCACCAAGTTTTTCTGGACGCGATGGCCATACGCTGCCGAGGTGACGGCGCCCAAGATTGTGTCACCGGAAAAAACGGGATCGCCCGGATGCGCTGTCGCGATGTCGCAGTCGACGGCCATCTGGATCAGCCTCGTCGGCACACCACCATCGCGTTGCCTGAGAAGCGCCTCACGTCCGATAAAATCGCCTTTGTCGAACCGAACGAAACGCTCCAGCCCGGCCTCCAAAGGCGTACGCTCGGTAATCAAATCCGCGCGCCAATGCAAATACCCCTTCTCGATCCGCATCGCCTCATTCGCCAACGCCCCAAAGGTGGTCGGACCACCGGCCTGGACGATCGGGGCGCCAACTGCGTTGACTTGTTCATAGGCCAGCAGCAGGTTTTCGGCTGGTAGATGCAGCTCGTAGCTGAGCTCGCCGGTGAAACCGACCCGGAGCACGACGGCGTCGATCTGTCCGAGCCCAAGCATCCTGCAGGAGAGCCAGGGGAACGCTTCGTTGGAGATGTCATCCCGCATCAGCGCCGCCAGGACCTCGCGCGACATTGGACCGGCAAGGGCGAAGCTCTGGTGCGAGGCGGTGAGGTTGATGATCTCGACCCCGTCTTTGGGGGCGTGTTGATACAGCCAGTCCCGGTCATGCCACTCGGCCGGCGCCGCCGACAGCAGCCAGAAGCGGTCCTCGGCAAGCCTCGAGATCGTCGCCTCGCCGACAATGCCGCCCTGCTCGTTGCAAAAATAGCCAAGCCCGATTTTTCCGGTCTTGGGAAGGCGTCCCGTGATTAGCTTGTCAACCCAGCCGGCGGCGGCCGGCCCGCGGACTTCGAAGCGGGTGAAGCCGGAGATATCCATGAGGCCGACATTGTCCATGACGGCCTTGCATTCGGCGGCCACCGGCTCGAACCAGGTGGTATGGCGAAAGCTCGGTCGATGTTCGAACGCCGGATCATCAGGCCTGAAATACTGCGCACGCTCCCACCCATTGACCGGCGCGAACTCAGCACCCCTGGCTTTCAGGATCGGGTACAGAGCATTTGTTCGGACAGGCCGCCCTGCGGCCCGGTGTTCGTGGGGGTAGTGGAAGCGGAATTCGTTTTGGTATTCCTCGATGGCCTTGGCGGCGGTGTAGTCGACGGTGGCGTGGGCGGTGAAACGGCGAGGATCGAGGGCCCAGGTGTCCCATTCGGCCTCACCGTGGGCGATGATCTGCGCGAGCAGCATGCCGTGGCCACCACCCTCGCCGACGCCGGCGCGAAGGCCGATGCAGCAGTAGGCGTTGTCGAGACCGGGAATGCGGCCGACCAAGGGCAGACCATCCGGCGAGTAGGTGATGGGGCCGTTGATCTGGCGTTTGATGCCGACCTCGGCGAGCGCAGGCAGGCGCTCGAACACGGCCTCCATATTGTCGAGTAGGCGATCCATGTCGTTGGGGCAGAGCGCCATGGTGAAGTCGGGGTCGATGCCCTGCATCCCCCAGGTCTTGCAGCCCTGCTCGTAGATGCCGACCAGGAGCGCATCCCGTTCCTGGCGCGAATAGAAGTCATCCCCGGGGTCGCGGATGATGGGCACACGCCGCCCCTCGTTTTGAAGCATCTCGGTGAGCTGCGGGATGCTGTCAGTGATGAAATACTGGTGCTCCATGGACATCACCGGGTGTTCCATGCCGTACATGGCGGCGATCTCGTTGACCCGGTAGCCGCCGGCATTGACGAATTTTTCACAAGTAATGTCGCCGTTCTTCGTATGGATCAGCCACTCGCCATTAGCCTTTCGCTCGATCGCTTCGACTGGATTGAAGCGCTGAACCTCGGCGCCCGCCTGGCGCGCGCGGCGTGCGAAGGCCTGGGTGAGCTGGCTGGGATCGATATCGCCATCCAGCGGGTCCCAGAGGGCGCCGGCCAGGCCGTCCGTGGTGATCAACGGATGGCGTCGTCCCGCCTCCTCGGCATCGAGGACCTCGTAGTCGACGCCCATGGTTTTGGCCATGCCGGTGAAGTGGTGATAGCCGTCCATGTGGCCTTGGTTGTGGGCGAGGCGAATGCCGCCGGTGATGTGGTAGTCGATCGGAAAATCGGGGTCGGCGGCGAGTTCCCGATAGAGGCGGACCGAGTGGCGTTTCAGGCCGACCATGACTTGGATGGCGCCGAACTGGGTGACCTGGGCCGCCGAGTGCCAGGTGGTGCCTGACGTCAACTCGTCCCGCTCCAGCAGGACGACGTCGGTTTCACCCTCGCGGGTCAGATGATAGAGCGTCGAACAGCCGGCGACCCCACCGCCGATGACAACGACACGCGCATGTGTTTTCAAGAAAGCCTCTCCAGACCGCTGCCCGGTCCCCTGGTATGATGGGCCTATCGTCGGACTTGTTCTCGACGTTCCCGCATCATAGCGTCATGGGATCGACAGGGAATGCCTGACAGGTTCAGGCGGTAGCGTAGGACGATGGCGATGACGGATGTGAGTAGAAAGCCGAGACGCGCTGGTGGCCGCGCCGCCCGAGTTGCCAGGCGCACGACCAATGAGGTCGAGGTCAATCCCTGCCCACCGGGCCAGAATGGCGGCGCTTACAAGCCCCTAAGTGATCCGGACCTCGCCGCAATCTACGGCACGGCCCTTCGCATTCTTGCCGAGATCGGCATGGGTGAGGTGCCAGATGCGCTGATGACGCAGGCCCTGGAGAAAGGCGCTGAGCAGAACGCGCTTGGCCGCCTTTGCTTTCCGCGTTCAATGGTCGAAGGGATGATCGATGGCGCGCGAAAATCCTTCGTCCTCCATGGCCGTGATCAAAAGCATGACATCGAGATCGGTGGCGATCGCGTCTATTTCGGCACCGGTGGGGCGGCAGTGCAGACGCTCGACCTCGAAACCGGCTTGTATCGCCCGTCGACGCTTATCGACCTCTACGATTTCACCCGGCTTGCGGATACGCTGACGAATATCAGCTGGTTCACCCGCTGCTGCGTGGCGACCGATCTCGAGGATATCCTCGATCTCGACATCAACACCGTCTACGCCCTGCTCGCCGGCACCACTAAGCCGATCGGCACCAGCATCACTATCGGCGAGCATGTCGATCCGATCGTCGACATGTTCGACATGGCTGCAGGTGGCGAGGGAAAGTTCCGCGAAAAACCGTTCTGCAAGGCTCATATCAGCCCGGTCATATCGCCGCTTCGCTACGGCGAGGACGCGTTCGAGGTGGCGCTTCGCTGCATCGACAGAGGGATGCCGATCAACGCTATCATCGCCGGACAGGCGGGTGCCACCGGACCGGCGGCGCCAGCTGCAATGCTGGCTCAGACGACGGCGGAGGCGTTGGCGGCGCTTGCGATGGTGCATGTCTTTTCGCCGGGCTATCCAATGATTTTTTCGAACTGGCCGTTCGTCGTCGATCTGCGCACCGGCGCGTTCGCCGGCTCCGGCGGCGAGATGGCGGTCATGAATGCAGCCGTCGCCCAGATCGCACGTTTTCTGGGGCTGCCTGGAGGCGTTGCCTCCTCGATGGCGGACGCCAAGGCCGTCGATGCACAGATGGGGGCGGAAAAAGCCCTGACCGCGCTTGCGACCGGCCTTGCCGGCGGGAATATGATCTATGAGTCTTCGGGCATGATGGCGAGCCTGCTCGGCGCCTCCTTCGAAGCCTTCGTCGCCGACGATGAAATGCTGAGCCATGTCTACCGCGCGATCCGCGGCATCGAGGTCACCGAGGAAACGCTGGGTTTCGACGCTATCTTGGGTGCAGTCACCGGCGAAGGCCATTTTTTGGGCGCCGATCACACGATGGCGGCCATGCAGCGCGATTACTTTTACCCTTCTCTTGCCGATCGCGATGATCCGTTGAGCTGGGCCGAGAACGGCGCCTTATCCCTTTGGGAACGGGCGGGCGGACGCGCAAAAAATACGCTCAGCACACATTTTCCAACCTATCTCGATGCCGCTACCGACGCGCGCATCCGTGATCGCTTCGATATCAGGCTCGAAGAGAATAGGATGCGGGCGGCGTCAACGGCCTGATCAGGAGAAAATACGCCCTTTGAAGCGCAGGCATTCCTTTTTTTTCTCGCGCTGGACGTGAGGTCAGCTTGGCGCTACCGTCATGCTCAGGTTTACTGAGTGTAAACGACAATCAATTCAATGAAATCCAGGAGGCTATCCATGAATGCAGCTGTCAAACGCTTGACCTTGGCCGCTATGGCCAGTGCGATCGCCATGCCCGCTATGGCGGCGGATGTGGTCATCGGCGTGCCGAACTGGCCCTCGGTGCTGGCGACTGCCCACGTCCTCAAAGTCGCAATGGAAGAAAATCTTGGCCTTGAGGTCGAGCTGCAGAACGGCACCAACCCCGTCGTGTTCGAGGCGATGGACAGCGGCGCCATGCATGTGCATCCGGAAGTCTGGCTGCCGAACCAAGCCAACCTTTTCCAGACCTATGTCGAAGAGAAAGGCACGGTGAAGCGCAACCCGAACTATGTTGCCGGCGATCAGGGCATGTGCGTGACCAAGGGAACCGCCGAGCGCACAGGGATCGAAAACCTTGCCGATCTCACCGACCCGGACATGGCCGCCAACTTCGACACCGACGGTGACGGCATGGGCGAGATCTGGATCGGCGCTGCCGGCTGGGCATCGACCAACGTCGAGAAAATCCGTGCCAAGTCCTATGGCTATGACGCGACCATGACCTTGAAGGAAATGGATGAGACCCTGGCGCTCGCTGAGGTCGACAATGCGGTCGCCCAGGATGGCAACATCGTTTTCTTCTGCTACACGCCGCACCACATGTTCTCGCTGAACGAGCTGGTGCAACTCAAAGAGCCGGCCTATGACGAGGCACAGTGGAACGTCATTCAGCCGACCGATGATCCGGAATGGCTGGAAAAGTCTAATGCGCCGGTGGCTTGGAACACGGCACATCTGGTGATCCACTATGCGACCGCACTGGAAGAGGCCCAGCCGGAAGCGGCGGCCATGCTCGCCAATGTCGATCTCGACACGGACACCGTCTCCGCCATGACCTATGCGCTGGTTGTCGATAAAATGGACGCGGCCGAGTTCGCCGCCAAATGGGTCGCCGAGAACAGCGACCAGGTGGACGGCTGGCTTCAGTAGTCATCCAAGACCGGGGACTGGCGGCAATGGAATGCTGCCGGTCCCCGATGTCTTTTTTTCGTGCCCTCGCCAATAACGATAACCCGCCAGTAAACGGGGTGCCCGACGGCACCTTGATGGAAAGGCGTGCCCATGTCCGCCACGACCCCTGATCCTGAAGCCAACGTCATCGAACTCGAAGGTGTCTGGAAGATCTTCGGCGAGCGCGCCGACGAAGCGATGCAGGCCGTCAAGAGCGAAGGGCTGGGCAAGCCTGAAGTGCTGGAAAAATTCGGCTGCGTGGTCGGAATCGCCGACTGCTCTTTCGAGGTTCCGCGCGGCGAAATCTTCTGCGTCATGGGACTTTCCGGCTCCGGCAAATCCACCATGGTGCGCCATCTCAACCGCTTGATCGAGCCGACCGCCGGCCGGATTTCGGTCCTGGGCCAGGACATGCTTTCACTTAGCGGCGAAGAACTTCGGACAATGCGCGCCGTGCATCTCGGCATGGTGTTCCAGCATATGGCGCTGCTTCCCCACCGCACCGTGCGCGACAATGTCGGCTTTCCGCTGCAGGTCCGGGGTGAGCCCAAATCGAAGCGCTGGGAGGTCTCGCAGCACTGCCTGGAGCTGGTCAATCTCGACGGTTACGAAGACCGGTTTCCAAGGGAGCTTTCGGGCGGCATGCAGCAGCGTGTCGGCTTGGCGAGAGCGCTCGCCTCCGATCCCGAAGTTCTCCTGATGGACGAACCGTTCTCGGCCCTCGACCCCCTGATCCGACGTCAGCTGCAGGACCAGTTCATGGCGCTGTCGGCGGATCTCAACAAAACCACGGTCTTCATCACCCACGATCTCGACGAGGCGATCCGCATCGGCAATCGCATCGCCATCATGAAGGATGGTCGCATCGTCCAGATCGGTACGCCTGAAGACATCGTAACCAAGCCCGCCGATGATTACGTCCGGGACTTCGTCGAGGGCATATCAAAACTGAAGCTGGTCTTCGCCCACTCGATCATGATTCCGCTCGACGAGTATCAGGCCTCGAAGCCCTTCGATCTCGCCGCCGCCGAGCGGGCGCACCATGGCACCGATCTCGATCAGCTCATCGACATCACCACCACCACCGGTATCCCGATCGTCATCCAGGATGATGACGGGAAGGACGTCGGCGTGATCGACAAAACGACGCTCTTGAAGGGCATTCAGGGAGGCAAGGCATGAGCACCGACACCGGCCTTGAACTCGGCCCCAAGTCGCTCGCAAGCTCCGTCGGCGATTTCGTCGCGGACAAGGAAACCTACTACAACGACGCCTTCGCCAAAATTCAGGGCAAGACGGGCTTCGCCTGGTCCTGGAACTGGGCAGCCGCCGCCTTCGGTCCGCTTTGGGGTGCATTCCGCGGCCTTTGGGGCTTTTTCTGGACCTTCCTGGTGCTGGAGCTGTTCGCGCTTGTCCAGCTGGGCCGCGGGCTCTGGGGTGACCTTGGCGCCGATCAGATGGCGCGCTTCGAAAAGCTCACCGCCAATATCGAAAAACGCAAACAGCAGGCCGAAGACCTGGTCGCGGGCGGCGATCAGGCCGCCGCTGATGCAGCGCTCAAGGTCGCAGGCAACCTCCAGAAGGCTGCGGACAAGGCGCAGGCTGCGGCAGAAGCCGCATCGGCCGAAGCGTTCACCATTCTGTTTGCCGGATTGACTCTGCTCCTGGCAGTCAAGATCATCGAGGGCTTTTACGGCAATGTCGCCTACGAGAAGCAGTATCTCCGCTGGCGCGCCCGGCCCGAGACGCCCTCGGGCATAAGCTGGCCGAACGTCGCCTTCGGCGCCTTCCTGCTGCTCGGCATCTGGCCGCTCACCATCTACCGCTTCACCTTCGCCAAACCCGCTGAGATCATCACCAAGTTCCCGATGAACAAGGAGTGGTTCACACCGGTCGCCAATTGGATGGAAGGCTGGTTCGACTGGCTGGCGATCGAATTCGGCGACGTTTTCAAAGGCGTGACCGCCGCGATCAAGGCGGTGCTGGACGGCCTCGAAATCATCCTCGTCCAAACACCCTGGCCCGTGGTGATGCTGGTGATCGTGGTGATGGCCTGGCGCCTCGCCGGCCCGCGCATCGCGGTGTTCACCGCAGCAGCACTCGCCTATCTCGCCACCTTCGGCCTTTGGGAAGTCTCGATGGTGACGGTCGCCCTCCTGGGTGCCGCCGCTTTCCTCTGTCTGGTCATCGGCATCCCGCTCGGCATCTGGTTCGGTAAGAGCTCACGCGCCTACGCATTCGCGTTGCCGGTGCTCGACTTCATGCAGACCATGCCCGCCTTCGTCTATCTGATCCCGATCATCGCGTTCTTCGGCACAGGCAAGCCCCCTGGCGTTCTCGCCACCATCATCTTCGCCATGCCGCCGGTCATCCGCCTGACCGCACTCGGCATGCGCCATGTGCCGGAGGGCACCAAGGAAGCAGCGATCGCCTTTGGCTGCACCAAATGGCAGCTCCTGAGCAATGTCGAGATCCCGCTCGCCATGCCCTCGATCATGACCGGCATCAATCAGACCATTCTGATGAGCCTCTCCATGGTGGTGATTGCCTCTTTGATCGGCGCAGAGGGCTTGGGTGCGCTCATTTTGGAAGCCTTGCAG
>JBPCVQ010000568.1:0-12057 GCA_051010395.1 Geminicoccaceae bacterium
AAAGGCGTTGACAGAGATGATATCCAAATGACCCGAAAGCCACCCAAATATTCTCCCCGTCACTGATGTCCAAGCAGCCAAACCGCCGCCTGTACATCCCTTCCATATATACAATTTTCAAAGAACAAAGAACGAGCGCTACCTTGCGAAAGCTCGCTTTCGCCGAACCGTTGATCGCTTGCTGGAGTGTCGCTTGCGTCGCCGTTTCGTCAGGCAGCGAGTGGTTTCTATGACCCTAGCCCCTTTGGATCAAGTCTTTTTTTCATAAAACTGCGATAAAGTTTTCCGGGATCTGCTGGCACTGTGGAAAACCCCAAAAAGTTCCGTTTTTGTACGCATTTCTTGGTCGAAAGAAGAGCCATAACAGCATGAAACAGCGGTGTGAATCATGGTGATTCACTTTCATGCATAGGATGCCATGAACGATGTCGAAGTCGTGATCGTCGGTACAGGCGTCTTGCCGATGGTAAGACAAGGGGCTGGCATCGGCTTCAGAAGCCGACAGCGAGTGGCCAAAGAGTATGCTCAGCTTGCTTTAGGATTGAGCCTCTCCTTGTCCGCGCGCGGAACATGATTGCGAGTTCGATCGGATTTGCTAGGTTATTGGCGGCCAGTGTCCAAGTGGGCGCTTGGTTTGACGGTGGACATTGCCGGGATCTGGGGAGGCCTTCATGGCCGATAGCTCGCTTAAAGGATCAACTGGCCGCAAACGCCAATGGTTCGCACGCCGACAAATCTATCTTCGAACTGGCCAGGACAGCCAGTATGTCGAGCTGTCGCCGCTCCTGCAGGTCAGCGTCGCCCTCGGTTTTGCCGCACTCGCTCTCTGGCTGATCGGTGCTTCCTATGGTGCGGCCAGCAACTTTTTCGGTGAAGACAAGCGGGTGGCCCTTCTCGCCCAATTGAACGATACCGAACGGGTACTCGGCAAGGTCGAACGTGAGCGCGACGCAGCTCTTAATGATGCCACCAGACTTGCCGACCTCGAAGCCGAACTTGCAGAGGCGAAGACAACCATAGCCGAGGCCAATGGGGCGGCGGATAAAGCTCCAGCGCTTCGAGCCGAGCTTGAGCAGACCGGGAAACATCTGGAGGATTTGCGCCTTCGCCTTTCTGAAACGGAAGCCGACAAGGCTGCTCTTCAGGCTCGGTTCGAAGCCGAAATATTGGCGACCTCGGATCAGAGCGAAAAGACGGCTGAGGAGGCTGTAAGCCTGCAAGCACAGCTGGAAAATGCCTACGAAGAGATCGCATCCCTTGGGCAGGAGCGGGATGAGGCGACAGCGAAACTTGCGGCTTTGAACGAAGAGAACAGCGCCAAGGACGAGGCTGCCGAGCGCAACACGGCCCTCCTGAAAGCGGCGACGGCCGAGATCGAGCGGTTTCAAGAAGCGATCGCCCTTGCCGGCTCGGAGGCTGACGAGGCTGCCAGCGAATACCAGGCCAAGATCACGAAGCTCGAAGAGCAGATCGGCGAGATTACCCTTGACCGGCACGGTCTCCAGGACGAGGTTTCCGACCTCAGCGCCAAGCTGGAAGAAGCCCGGACGGCGAGCTTGGAGACCTCCGAGGTCGACAGGTCTCTTGATGCGGACGCCAAGACATCGGCCGATGTCGCGGTGCATGCTCAATTGATCGCGGCCGGTCTTGCGGAGGCTGACCTTCTGGCGACGATTGATGGCCTGCGTGCCGAACTGGCATCGACTACCACGGACAACGCGGAAAGTGCCGCACGTCGGCACGATGACGAGGTTGCCGCTCTCCGACAGCGCGTGACCCTTGCCGAAAGCGAGGTCGAACGCCTTGTCCTCAGCGGCCTGAAGGCGGATGTCGAACCTGCTCCTGCGCCAACACCGGCCAACACCGTCGCAGACGCCACAAGCGACGAACGCCTTCGCTCCGAACTGCTCACGGCGAGGGCCGACATCATCAAACTCAAGGCCGACGTCAAGGCCGCAAAGCAGCGGCTCGCCGACAAGGCCGCAGCCGACAATGGCGAGACGGCCAGGCCGGACAACTCCGCCAAGCTCGCGCAGCAGCTCGCCTCGACCCGTTCGAAGGTGCAGCAGCTCAACAAGGCGCTCGCCGATGCCAAGCTGCGCGAGGTCGCGATCGACCTCGCCTTGATCAGCGTCGTCCCTTCCCCCTCACCACCGGCCCCCCGCTAACCGGCCAGCGGCCGGAGGCTTTACAAGATTAAGCGACCGCGGCGATGATGCTGTCCAACGCATCGCGGAGAACGTCGACGTCGATATTGATCGGCGGCATGAGTGTGATCGTGTTGCCCTGACGCCCACCGCCATAGACCAGGACCCGTCGATCGAGACAGGCGGTCTGTACGGCTTTCCTCATCTCGGGATCGGGGCCTCCGTCAGGAAGGGCAAATTCGATCGCAGCGGCGGCGCCGACGACGCGAACGTCACGAACGGCTGAACGCTGTTTTAGCGGTTCCAACTTCCTGGCAAAAGCTCTCTCGATTGGTCCGGCGGCGTATTCGACCCAACGGTTGGTTTTCATTTCCTGAAGGGTCGCGCGGGCCATCGCGCAGGCCACCGGCGTGCCTTGAAAGGTACTGGTGTGAATGCCGGTCGGCCAGGCGCCGAGAATGTCCTCGCGTCCTGCCACGCCTGCGAGCGGCAGGCCGGCGGTCAGGCCTTTGGAGAGGCAGACCAGATCCGGGACGACAGCATCATGCTCGAAGCCGAACCAGGCGCCGGTCCGGCCGAAGCCGGTCCAGATCTCGTCGACGATAAGGAGAACGTCATAGGCCGTCGCGAGATCACGCACTGCTTTCAGAAACCCCGCGGGTGGTCGCACCACCCCGCTGGTGCCCTGGATCGCCTCGAGGATGATTGAAGATGGTAGATCATCAGCGGCTCGAGCCTCGCGGAGCCGGCCTTCGAGGGTCTCCAGGCAAAAGGCCATCAGCTCGCCGTCATCGGATGCGGGCGTCTCGCTTCGGAATTTATAGGGGAAGGGAATGAAGGTCACGACGTCTGTCAGCGTCATGAAGGTCTTGTGCAGCGCTTCGGCGTGGGTGATCGAGAGCGAGCCGACCGTGCGGCCGTGATAGCCCCCCTCAAAGGCGAAGATCCGTCGCCGCTTGGTATGATATTGCGCCGCTTTGATCGCGGTCTCGACAGCTTCCGTGCCCACGCTCACGAAATGGACGCGCGGCAGGCTTTCCGGCAGAACCTCGAAAAGCTCAGCATAAAGTTCGGCGCGCTCGACATTCAATAGGCGCGTACCGGTATGGTAGATGCCCTGTTCCAAGGCGCGCTCGATCGCATTTCGGTGCGCGGGCAGACCATGGCCTAGATTGGTGACCGCCGAGCCTGCGATCAGATCGACATAACGCTCGCCCGTCTCTGTGAATAAGAACGGCCCCTCGCCGTGCACAAACAGCGGCGGATCATCAGACATCGTGAACGTATTGACCGCCGTGCTCTCATGCCGCCGGGTCAGCTCGATAATGCGCTTGCGTGTATTCTTGGTCATGGTCGATCCTTGCCGGAAACCATGGTCGTTACCACCCCTTTTGCACAACTACCCGCCCGGCGCGACTGTTTCCCTTGGACGAATAGGGAGCCCGCATACCATCGAATGTCCTGGCACGTTCGTCGACGACGTCCGCAACCAAATGACGTGGCCACGCCACCTAGAGTTGGTGGCCGCGCATCAGTCTCGGGAGATCGCCGACCAGGCCCATTGCGTGCTGCATGAAGAAACGTTTCAGCGGCGGTGTGCGATCGACCAGGCCAAGGCCCCATTCTCGGGCGAGCTTGAGTGGTGGGAAGTTGTTAGCGAAGAGGCGATTGAGGCCGTCGGTGATCGCGATCAGGGCAAGACTGTCGAAGCGCCGCCAGCGTTCGTAACGCTGGAGCACCGAGACACCGCCTGGATCCAGACCCAGCCGAAGGGCATCTACCGTGAGTTCAACAAGAGCGGCAACGTCGCGAAGCGCCAGATTCCATCCCTGTCCTGCAATCGGGTGAATTTTTCTGGCAGCGTCCCCGATCAGGGCGAGACGATCGTCGGTGTAGCGATGCGCCTGGGCCATCGAGAGCGGGTAGTGAAAACGTGGGCCAGCCATGTCGAGCGCACCCAGCCTTGCGTCGAACCGTTCTTCGAGCTCACCCAGAAACGCATCGTCGTCAAGGTCGATCAGCGCCGAGGCAAGATCGTTCTCGACGGCCCAGACGATCGAGGAACGGTCATTCGGCATCGGCAGGATCGCCAGCGGGCCGTCGGGAAAAAAACGCTCGACCGCGATACCGTTATGAGGGTTTTCGTGGGCGATGGTGGCGACAATAGCGGTCTGCGCGTAGTCGAAGCGCAGCACATCGATGGCCGCCTCCTTGCGGCAAAGTGAGTTCTGACCATCGGCCCCGACCACCAGGCGCGCATCGATCCGCCGCCCGCTCTCCAACGCCAGGGACGTTCCATCCGGTCGATGGGTGAAATGCCTGACCTTGTCAGGCATGGCGAAGACGAGCGTCTCGCCGGACAGCGCCTTTACGCGCTCCACCAGGCCGGCGCGGATGGTGCGGTTCTCGACGATATGGCCAAGCGGCTCTCTGCCGACCTCACGATGATCGTAGAAAACGCGAAACGGCGACGCGTGCTCGCTCACCTCGATGTCGGCGATTGGCTGGGCAGACGCCTCGAGGGCTGGCCAGACGCCGATGCCTTCCAGCAGGTAGCGCGATGCGCGCGCAACCGCCGTGACCCGCCCGTCGAACGGCGCCTTCGCCGACATGGGCAGCGGCACCGGGTCGATGACGACGACCTCGGCGCCGGCGCCGGCAGCGGCGACAGCAAAGGCGAGGCCGGTCATGCCGCCGCCCACCACCGCCATATCAACATGGCATACGGAAGAACTCATGAGTCCAATGTGGCCCGCAGCCGCCTCCGTCGATCTGTGTCAAGGCGTCGCACGGCCCGTAGGACGGGCAGCCCTGACATTGCCCATTTTGGCGATTGGATCAGCCGGAGATTAGGATTGGTGATTTTTTAACCATTAGAATTTCATCTGATGTTTTTTTAGGCAAATTTATCAGATCGACGCTGATTTCGCCCCGTCATCCCTCCTCGGAAACACTGGCACATCGTTTGCAAAGTGAAAAACATGGCCCGACGCCGCTGAGCGTCCGGCGCGGATGTTGAGCTCGCAAGCCGCAAGGCACTGAGGGGAACGAGATGCTTGAAACGATAAGGAGCGCCGATCGGTCGCGGCGGGTGCTATCGGGACGTGCGGCCATGCTGACGGTTATCACCCTGACTTCCGCCGGCCTGACTTTCACCGGCACGGCCAAGGCAGAAGATGCGGCCCCCGCCGCCGAGACTGCCTATATCTTCAATTCGCTTTCCTTTCTCATGCACGGCTTTCTGGTCATGTTCATGGCTGCAGGCTTTTGCTTGCTGGAGGCAGGGCTGGTGCGAAAACGCAGCGTCGCCACCCAGCTCTTGAAGAACGTCGCCCTCTATTCACTTGCCGGCATCATGTTCTATCTGGTCGGCTACAACCTCATGTATATGGGCGTGGATGGCGGTTATCTCGGCAGCTTCGCTCTCTGGGGCGCCGATGACAGCGCCGCACTCGCCGAAACCGGAGCCGATTTCAGCAGCGGCTATGCGGCGAGCTCCGACTGGTTCTTCCAGATGGTCTTCGTCGCCGCCACGGCGTCCATCGTCTCCGGCGCCATGGCCGAACGCGTGCGCGTCTGGCCCTTCCTCACCTTCGCCGCCGTCCTGACCGGCATTCTCTACCCAATCAGCGGTTCCTGGCAGTGGGGCGGCGGCTGGCTCGCCGAGATGGGCTTTTCGGACTTTGCCGGCTCCACCATCGTGCATTCGGTCGGCGGCTGGGCCGCTCTTGCCGGCATCATCGTGCTCGGCGCCAGAAAAGACAAATACGGTCCCAATGGCCGGGTTAACCCCATGCTCGGGTCAAGCCTGCCGCTTGCGACCATCGGAACCTTCATTCTCTGGCTCGGCTGGTTCGGCTTCAATGGCGGCTCGCAGCTCGCCATGGGATCGGCTGCCGATGTCGTCGCGATCGCCAACATTTACATCAACACCAATATGGCGGCCTGCGGGGGCGTACTCACCGCCATGGCCCTCTCCGAGATCCTGTACAAGAAGATCGATCTTACCATGGTGCTGAACGGTGCGCTCGCCGGCCTGGTCTCGATCACCGCGGAGCCCCTCGCGCCCACGCCCGGCATCTCGATCGCCATCGGCGCCGTCGGCGGCGCTCTGGTGGTCTTCGCCGTGCCACTGCTGGACAAGATGAAGCTCGATGACGTGGTCGGCGCGATCCCCGTCCATCTGGTCGCGGGCATCTGGGGAACGCTGGCGGTGCCGTTTTCCAACGGGGACGCCAGCTTCGTCACCCAGTTCATCGGTGTAGCCGCTTATGGCGCTTTCACCTTCATCGCCAGCCTGATCCTCTGGAGCCTCTTAAAGGCGATCGTTGGCATTCGTCTGACGGACGAGGACGAAACCGTCGGCATCGATCAGGTGGAACTCGGCATGGAAGCCTATCCGGAGTTCGGCCCCGGCATAGGTTGCGCCAACGCTTAGCGTCGTACCCCTTCGCGGCGCGGTCGGCCCGTCTCAGCTTTGTGCTGGGCGGGCCGATTCCATTCTCAGACCATGTTCATTCGAAAAATCGACCTTGGGGTGATTTTTTTCAAAATTAAATACATTTAAAGGATAGAAAATTGAAACCAAACATGCTGATACTCTCGTTATGGTCGAATTCAGAACACCAGGCGGCGAAGAGATCGCGGATGACGGCGGGCCGATCGGTCTCGCTCTCACCGGCGGCGGGCTCAAGGCTTCCCTCTTCCATATCGGCGTCCTGGCGAGGCTGGCCGAACTCGACCTTCTGCGCCGGATCGACGTCATCTCCGGAACATCAGGCGGCGCCCTCATTGCAGCCCTCTATCATCTTCGCCTGAAGCGAGCACTCGATGCCGACGGCGATATCGACACCGATCGCCTGATCCGCATGGTGGCGGCGCTTGAAAGCGATTTCTTGAAGGTCGCAGCAATCGATCTGCGCGCGAAACTCTTCGAAAATCCGCTGGCCAACCTGAAGCGGACCTCCCCGCAGCGTTCCAGCGCTGCCCGTTTCGCTGATCTGCTCGAACGTCATTTCTTTCGCCCGATCTGGACCGGGGGTCCGAACGAGCCGATCGAAATGCGCGATCTTCTGATCCATCCGCGCGGCGACCTCGATTTCAATCCGATCATCGAGAACCCGAGACGATATTGCAAAGCGCCTGAACTCATCATCAACGCCGCCAATCTCGCCACCGGCCAAGGGTGGCGCTTCGATGCTCGCTGCATGGGCGAACCGACGACGGGGCCGGCGTCACGCAGCCTATCAGCAGCCCCTCGTTTGGTACGCACCCCCTATCATCGCCTGCCCGAGGCCTTTGCCAGCCTATCCCTCGGCCAGGCGGTCGCCGCGTCGATGGCGATACCAGGCCTCCTTGAGCCGCTTCACTTCCACCGCCTCTATCCCGAACCCGGGCGTAAGGGAAAATTTCTCGATCTCCGCCTTCAGGACGGACGCTATGCCGATGTGCTCGGCACGGAAGCGCTAAGAGCGCGCGGCTGCGCCCGCCTGATCATCGGCGACGCCAGCGGCTTCGATGCCTCCCATGACCGTAGACGCAGAATTCAGCTCGAAAGTCTGGAGGCCAGGCGGCCGGGCAGTGCCGTTCTGATCCATATGCTGAGTGAGATCGAAACCCCGGAGATCAAGCCGATCAGCAAGGGCGGCAGCGGCCACGTCGTCAAGGATCGCACCGACAAGGAGGTCACCAGCTACGGGATCGAGCGCCGGACGCAAAAGCTGATCGCCGGCATGCGCACGGATCTCGATGCACCGAGCGAGATCGAGGCTCTGAGCGTCATGGCCGACGGTTATCTGATCGCAAAACGCGCCTTTCAAAGGCATTGGCAGCGTGGCCAGGCCTGGGCGGAAGGCTCTCCCCAGCAGAGCGACGCCTGGCGCTTCACCGCAGTGATCGAGGCGCTTCGTCAGCCCTCGAAACAGATGGTGAAACACCTCTCGGCCAGCCGTCTATCCGCCTTCAGCGCGCCTAGGCTGGCGGTGGGGCGCATGTTCGAGCTTGGCCTTCTTGCTGTTGTCGCCATGCTCACGGCGGCGGCTCTGCTCTCGTTCTGGTCAGCCATCCGGCCGGAAGCCGACGCAGACGGGCTTTGGCTCTTGGCCACAATCGGCTTCTCCATGCTAACAGCCTGGCTCGTCGGCCGGCGGCAGCGTGCCGTATCGGTAACGACGGCGGGCCATGCCCAATTCGGCTGGATCGATAGGGCCCAAGCGATCGTCATGGCCCTGCCACTGGCACTCGGTGCTCGCTTTCGACGTCGCACCAGCCGCACTTTCCTGCGTGCAGGCCGCATCCGCAATATCGATATCAAGCCGATCACGATCGAAAAGCGCAGAAAGGTCAGGCTGGATCAGACTGAGCCCGCTGCGCAGACCGAGCGCAAAGCCGCCTGAGCTTTCTACGCCACGCTCCTCGCAATGCACGCCAGGAAAATCGGCTAGTCGTCGGATGGTCGGCATCGCGCCCGCACGTCTCCAGTAGAAGCCCGCATAGCCGCCGAGGTTTCCAGCACTTTCAGCGATGGCGGTCCAACCCCAACGATGTGGCCACGCCACTAGTCGTCGGTTCCGCGGATGTCCGGTGGTTCGAGGGTGCCATTGAACAGGCCGCCGAAAAAGTCGCGGATCAGGCCAGGCGTCAGAATGGCCAGCGGGTTGACGTAGACTGTAGGATTTTTATGCGAGCCTTCGATTGAAAAGGTCGCGGCGAACGCGCCTCGTCCGTCGACGCCGGTCAGGATGCGGCCGATGATCGGTACCTGCCCGATCAAACGGTTCAGCGAATAGACGGGGATGATCGTCCCGGCGAGATCGAGTGTTTCAATCTCGAGATCGACATCACCCTTCAAGGTGAGGCCGAGCTGTGAGCCGCGCAGCAGGCCATCGCTGAAGGTCAGTCTTTGATCATCGAGGGTGAACGGCAGGATCAGATGATCCATCTGAATGCCCTCGCCACCCAGTAGATTACCGATGCCGGTGAGCGAGGCGAGCGTCAACATACGCGCAAGCAGCGGCGCATCTTCCAGGACGAAGGTGCTGATTTCGAAGCGGCCCTCCGCAACCATCGGATTCTGCGCACGAATCCTAGCAGTGAGCAGCATGCTGCCGCCATCGACCCTCTGCCCGAGATCAAACGCCTCAATCAGAGCGCCGGCATCTTCGGAGCGCAGCTCGAGACGGCGGTCATCGCCCTCAGGCGTGAGTTCCAGGGCGAGTTTTCCGCCGCTCGATAACGCGCCGATGATGCTCGCCGAACGCCAGCCGTCAGGCTGATGGGCGGCATCCGCCTCGACATCGATCAGCTCGACGCCGCGTACTCTCAGCTGGTCGGAGCGCAGGACGGCGTGGAAGTGTTGGAAGGCATCACCGATCTCTCGATCGTCACCGAAGAGCACATCGAGATTAAGCCGTTTCGCTTCGACCACCACCTCGAAACCGCCATGACCGTCAGGTGACAGCCGGATAGCGGCATTGGTGTCGCCAAGATGAAACGCATCGAATGTCAGGACGTCCAGCCCCTCATCCGCGGCCGACAGAGCAAGCGATCCCGATGCCTTGAGATCGCCGGCCTCGAGATCGAACTGCTTGACGTCGATCGGGCCGTCGATCGGCTTCACGATCGAGGCGCGCAATATGCCTGCCTGCCCGGCAGATTTTCGCCAGACCAGCCCGGGCGGCATGATGGCGAGTGGTTCGAGATCGGCCTCAAGATCGATCCAGAAATGATTGTCGGTCTCCGTGACCGTCGCCTTGAATCCAAAGGCACCGTCCAGCGCGTCGATCGACATGCCTAGACCTTCGAGCTGTTCTCGGCTCACATTGCCCTGAAGCTCGATACGCCGTTTCGATGTTTCATCCTCGAGTGGCTCGAAAATGCCGATCGTCAGCGGCACCGTATTGATCTCAGCCGTGCCCTCCAGACGTACCGCCGCCTCATCGAGAACCAGGCGGAAAGTGCCCTGATCCAGACGGACATTATCGCCGATTTTCGGCAATTCACCGATCGTAAGATCGATCAGGTCGGCCTTGGCCAGGACAACAGCTTCCTCCTCGGTGACATCATCATGCAGCGGCATGCGCACATCGAGGCTGACATTGACGCTGCCTGACGTCTTCGAGGGCGGGAACGATAGCTCCTTGCCGATCTCCAGCGGCGGATGGTCGAGAATGGTCAGTGCCTGACCGATCGATCCCTCAGCTTCGGCAATAACATGAAGCTGGGTAGCCAACTTGCCAGGCTTGCCCATGCCGGTGATGGTCACGGCACCGCCCGTTACGGCCAGCCCTGCATTGCTTGCGCCCTCGACCTCGAAGTCCATGCGATCGGCATCGAACACCGCTTTGCCGGCGCCATTCTCAAGCGCGGGCATCTCGTCGACATAACGGACAGAGACCCCCTCGAAGGCGAACATGCCGTCGACGGCCTCATCGCGCAACGGCGCAGGACCGAAATCATCAGCCCTGAGGTCGAGCCTGACCCCGGCTTCACTGACCCGGCCCGCCTTGATGTTTTCCAGAACCCATGTTCGCGCATCGACGCCCAGATGTTCCGGCCAGAATGCCGGCAGATCCTCGGCGCGGACATCGCGGGCGGAAAGATCGACAGCGACAGCACGGTCTTCGTCGCGCCAGACGATCATGCCTGTCCCTTCGAGTACGGCACCACGGCTCGAGACCCGGGCTTGATCAATCTCGAACCCGCCGAAATCATCGCTGATGAGACCCTTGAGCTCGATACCGTCGATTTCCAGCGGCTCGGCGAGATGGGCCGGAAGGTCGACGACACCTGCTCCAGCCTGAACATCGACGGTCAGGGCCGACATCGCCCAATCCTGGCCGATTGCGCCTTCCAACGAGACCCGGACCGGCAGGCGCAAACCTTGCGCGGCAACGGGAATCTTCGGCTCTTCGAGTGGCCAGAGTGCTGGAAGATCGGCAGGCATCAGATCGGCGATGTCAGCCTCGAAGGCGATTTGCTCGGCGCCATTCTCGAGCCGCCCAGTGAACTGAACCGAGGCTGGGTCAGCCGACTTTTGCTGGATGTCCGCCCGCAGCCAGCCATCGATACCGCCGTCGCGCCTGCTTAGCACCAAATCCGCGTTCTTCGCGGTCAGAGCGGAGGCACGGGTGCGATCGTAAAAAGAGACGCGCCCGCCGCCGATCTGCAGCGTCTTCAGAAACGAGAGGCGGTCGTCCGTTTCGGAGGCTGAAGCAAAATGCCGGAGAAAGCTGCCGAAATCGACGTCATCGTTTTGATCGTCGAAACCCGCCTCAGAATGGAGCCCGATGGAGCCATCTTCGCTACGCGTGATGATCAGGGACGGCGCCAGAGCCTTCACCTCCGAGGCGGCGATCATGCCGCGCTTCAGCAGGGCCTCGACGCTCAGCGCCACCTCGACTTCGGGAAAAACCAGGAAAGGCAGAGGAGATGCGCCGTCATTGCCATCCGCTCGGTAGCGAACATCGACACCCACCAGATCAAAGGTGCGCTCATCCTTGTTCAGGCGAAGCTCGATGCCTCCGGCCGTCACCGAAGCCGCTCCGCTATCAGGCGTCAGGGCCCGCTCGATACGAGGTTTCAACCAATCCAGCGCCAAAGGCCCCGAGTCGAGACGCACAAGCACCAGGACGAGCGCAAGCCCGAGCCCAATCAGGCACCAGACCAGCGTTCGAGCGGCGATTTGCAGAACAGTCAGCAAGGCGAGGCCAGAAAAGTGAAAAGTCTATCGAGGCCGATCAACCGAAAATCTCGGCGAGGCGTACAGGCAGTCTCTAGCATCCTCGGCGCCAATAAGCGATGTTCTCCATCAACTCGAACGCAAGAGCACCACCCTTCGCCGGCCGGATGTCGCAGGATCGCAACGTTTTCTGATAGCAGGAACGATCCGGCTTTCCACTAGATCTGGTGC
>JBPCVQ010000569.1:0-2758 GCA_051010395.1 Geminicoccaceae bacterium
GGTGTCGATCCTCGACGCGGTGCCGCCCCTCGACACGGTGTCGATCCTCGACGCGGTGCCGCCCCTCGACACGGTGCCGTCCCTCGACGCGGTGCCGTCCCTCGACACGGTGCCGCCCTTCGACACAGTGCCGCCCTTCGACACGGTGCCGACGCTCGACATGGTGCTGCCCCTCGACACGGTATCGACGCTCGGCATGGTGCTGCCCCTCGACACGGTGTCGACGCTCGACGCGGTGTCGACGCTCGACGCGGTCCTGCCCTTGCCGGCACCCGAAGATCCGATCGCTGAAATGCTCACCTATCTCGACGATGGGGTAGGAGCGCCTTTGGCCGATCTGGACACAGACTCCGTCCTGGCCAAGGTGAGCTCCGTCGATGGGCTCAGCCAGTTCGCCCTTGCTGCCGAGGTCGTCGGCCTAAAGGAGCTGTTGAAGCCAGGCGAGGCCTACACGATTTTCGCACCGCACGACGAGGCATTTGCCAAGCTCGCTGCGGGCGAGGTCGACGGTCTTCTGGAGCCTGCAGGCCACGAGCGCCTGCTGACGCTGCTGGGGCATCATATTCTGCCCGGGCGGATGAGCGTCGACGATTTCCGAGGTGGTGCCCGAGAGTACAAGTCCCTTGCCGGAGAAATCGTGTCGATCGATGCGACAGGGGCGATAAGCGTGGGCGGCGCGGGCATGGTCGAGGTCGACCTTCAAGCTGACAATGGCGTCCTGCACGTCATCGATCAGGTCCTCCCGATCGCCACGCCTTAGCGCCCTCGGCGCTTCCTCTTGATCAGCGTCGAGATTGATGACAACGTGTCGCCAAGGCTGACCGCGTATGGTGCGGCGCTTTTCAATGTCCTCTCAGGGAGTCCAATATAATGGCTAAAACTCTAGGTTCGCTGGCGGCTGGCTTGGCCGTCGGTGCATTGATGGCAAGTTCTGCGCTCGCGCAGGAAGTTACGATCCGTGTGCAGTCGGTAATCCCGGCCAAGGCCGACGAAGTCCACATGCTCGAAGAATTCGCGAAGGACGTCAGCGATCTTACCAATGGCGAGCTCAAGATCGAGGTTCTGCCCGCCGGCGCCGTGGTCGGTGTGCAGGAAACCCTTGATGCAGTCGACAAGGGCCTGATCGAAGGCGGCTTCGCCTGGACCCATTACTGGTCTGGCAAGCACCCTGCAGCCATGCTGTTCGGCTCGCCAGTCGCCGGCGCCGGCGTAGGCATCGACAACATCGCCTTCCTTTCCTGGTTCCAGTATGGCGGCGGCAGGGAGCTCTATGATCAGCTCTGGGACGAGATGGGCGTCAATGTGAAGGGCTTCATGCTGCAGCCGGTCGGCCCGGAGGCGCTCGGCTGGTTCAAGGAGCCGATCGCGTCCATGGAGGACTTCCGCAAATATCGTTTCCGCACGCCTCCCGGCATTCCCGGCCAGACCTATAACGACATCGGCGTCGCCGCGGTCGCCATGGGTGGCGGCGACATCCTGCCGGCGCTGGAAAAAGGCACCATCGACGCCGCCGAGTGGTGCTGCCCGAAGCCGGACAGCGTCTTCGGCTTCCAGAAGGTCCTGAAGCACTACTACCTCCAGGGTCTGCACCAAGTGGTCGTGAACGCCGACATGTACATCAATGGCGACGTCTATGACGGCCTCAGTGATCACCAGAAAAAGGCCCTCGAAGTCGCGGCCAACGCCTCGTTGTCCAAGGCGATGAGCTACCGCATCATCGAGAACGGCAAGGCGCTTAAGGACCTGGTCGAGAACCATGGCGTCCAGCTTCACGATACGCCCGCCGACTACTTCTCGGAATATATGAACGCCGCGCGCGCCTCGCTCGAGAAGAATGCAGAGGAGAACGAGTTCTTCGCCGAGGTCTGGAATTCCCAGAAGGAATTCGCTGAGATCGCCGTGCCGTTCTGGGCCGGTGCTCAAGCCTCCAACGCTGCTCTCGGCAAAGCCTTCGCCGACGGCCTCAAATAGCAGCTGCCAGCTGCAGGGTTGACTTGCCTGAGGGGTGGGTGTCGTTCGTGACATCCGCCCCAAAGGCGGCACTTGATATGTGAGGCCCGATGGCTGAACCGCCCGAGAATCTCGATATATCCGACGAGCTGATCGCCGAGCGCCGCGGTGGCGAGCCCGGGGATTTGCCCTGGAACATGCGCCCCTGGATGCGGACGACGATCACCTGGTTGGATACGCTCAGCCTCTGGGTCGGGCGTATCGCCTGTGTCCTCCTGGTGCCCCTCATGTTCGCCATGATCTACGAGGTCGTCGCCAGAAAGCTGTTCATCGCCCCCACCTTCTGGGCCTACGACACTTCGCGCATGCTCTCGGGCGCCCTCTTCATGCTCGGCGCCGGCTACGCCCTCATGCGCGGTGTCCACATCCGCGCCGACTTCTTGTATCGCTTGTGGAAGCCCGCCAGCCAGGCGAAGGTCGACGCCATCCTCTACATCGTCCTCTTCTTCCCGGGCATGCTCTTCTTCTTCTACATCGCCGCCGACTACACCTTCTCGGCATGGGCGAACTGGGAACGCTCGATGGACACCGCCTGGATGGCGCCCGTCGCACCAGCGAGAACCGCCATGCCGCTCGGCGCCCTCTTCCTCATCCTCCAGGGCATCTCCGAATTCCTGAAATGCCTCTACACCATCAAACATGACAGGTGGCCTTAGTGGTGCGTTTGAGCCGACATCATCGAATGATCCGACATGATCAAAAACCTGGCCGCAAACCGTCGACCCTGGCGCCTGCGGATGAAGTCCAC
>JBPCVQ010000570.1:0-3550 GCA_051010395.1 Geminicoccaceae bacterium
GTTTCGAGTACCGCTCGGTGGACTCCATGGTCAATCCGTATCTGATGGGTGCGGCCCTGCTCAAGGCGTTTGACGACGGCATCACCAGAAATATCGATCCCGGCGAACCCGAGGAGCGCAATATCTATCAGGCGATGGAAGCCGGCAAGCAGGTCAAGAAACTACCCATGTCGTTGGGCGAAGCGCTGGACCGGCTGGCCGATGACGAGGTGATCAAATCCGCCATGCCGGATGAGATGTACAAGGTGTTCAACGACTACAAGGCCGACGAGTGGGCGAAGTTCAACGCGACCGTCACCGAGTGGGACGTCGAGATGTACATGGACTGCCTGCCGTAGTGGGCTTTTAGGTTAAGGCGGCACCAGCCCACCCCGCTTCCTCTGCCGCAAAGTCAAGGCAACCGATCCTATCGGCGGGAGGGGGAGCGGGCTGGCGCCGCCTTAACCTAAAATGCCTTAACGGGTTTGTTTGCCCGTTAAGGCAAACAATCCATGTACATCTCGACGTCCCACTCGGTGACGGTGGCGTTGAACTTCGCCCACTCGTCGGCCTTGTAGTCGTTGAACACCTTGTACATCTCATCCGGCATGGCCGACTTGATCACCTCGTCATGGGCGAGGCGGTCGAGGGCTTCGCCAAGGGTCAGCGGCAGCTTGACGACCTCCTTGCCGGCCTGCATCGCCTCATAGATGTTGCGGCTTTCCGGCTCGCCCGGATCGACCTTGCGATCGAGGCCGTCGTCGAACGACTTCAAGATGGCGGAGCCCATGATGTAGGGGTTCACCATGCTGTCGACCGCGCGGTATTCGAAGCGTCCGGGTGCGGAGACGCGCAGGCCGCAGGTGCGGTTCTGATAGCCCCAGTCGGCATAGACCGGCGCCCAGAAGCCCTGGTCCCAGAGGCGGCGATAGGAATTCACGGTCGAGCAGCCGATCGCGGTCAGCGCCGGCAGATGATCGATGATGCCGCCGATGCAGTTCAGCCCCACCGGGCCCGGCTTCTTCGGATGGTGCGCGGCATCCGGCATGAAGTGGTTCTCGCCGCCATGTAGATAGGTGAAGGTGCCGGCGGCACCGGGCAATACATCGTTGCCGAGCTCGTTGATCTTCTCCTCGCCGCCGGACCAAAGGGAGATGTTGTGGTGACAGCCGGACGCCGACACGCCCATGTAAGGCTTGGACATGAAGCAGGCGATCAGGTCGTGTTCACGCGCGACCTGGGCGCAGATCTGGCGGTAGGTGGCGAGCCGGTCGGCGTTTCTTAGCACGTCGTCGAAGGAAAAATTCAGCTCGAGCTGGCCCGGCGCGTCCTCGTGGTCGCCCTGGATGATGTCGAGGCCCATGGCGCGTGAATATTCGATCACCTTCATGAAAACAGGGCGCAGGCTCTCGAACTGATCGATGTGATAGCAATAGGGCTTGGAGAAGCCGCCGGTGACCTTGCCGGCCTCATCCTTGGTCAGCCACATCATCTCCGGCTCGGTGCCGGCGCGCAGATGCATGTCGTGCTTGGCCTTGAATTCGTCGTGATGGATCTTGAGATTGCCGCGGCAGTCGGAGGTCAGATGACCGCCCGGATTGTCGTCCTCCTCCCGGTTCCGAAAACAGGTGCAGAACACGCGCGCCACCCGCTTGTCCCAAGGCAGCTGCACGAAGGTTTCCGGATCGGGAATGCCCACCAGCTCGGACGCCTCCGGCCCGTAGCCGATATAGTCCCCATGGCGGTCGATAAACAGATTGGCGGTCGAGCCGTAGACCAGCTGAAAGCCTTTCTCCGCCGTCCGCTCCCAATGATCCGCCGGTATCCCCTTGCCGACGATCCGCCCGGTCACCGAGATGAACTGATAATAAATATAGGTAATGCCCAGCTCGTCGATCTTTTTTCGTACGTCTTGCACAAGCTTGTCACGGCCTGCCGCACCCACATGAGCCTCGAGGTCGGTCGTCGCCATTCCTTCTTCTCCCTCTTTGTTCTGTCCAGCAATCCAGTCTTCGATCAGCCTGCCGGCATACCCTTGTGGTATGACCACGTCATTCGGTTTCCACCGCCTTCGAAGAAAGCGCCGGGAATTCCAGAGGTATGCGCCCCCTTGTCGGGATAGCCTCGGGAACCTTTCGTACTGAGCATACCATGAGCGAAGTCAATGCAGCGGCGCATCGCCGCTAGGACCAGGGGTACGGGCTGTTGGAGACCGGGTGCAGCTTGCCCTCGGCGTAGCGGCTGAAACGGAACGGGTCCAGCAGCCTGGACGGGCTGTCCAAGAGCTCCTCCGCCACGAGCTCGCCGACGCCGAGCATCTTGTAGCCGTGATTGCTATCCGCGATCACATAGACGTTCTCGCAAAAGCGGTCGAACACCGGAAAGCTGTCCGGCGTGAAGCAGCCGATGCCGCCCGACGGTTCCTTTTTGTATTTCGGGATCTGACCCTCGAAGCGCTTTTGACAGTGGGCAAGCGCCGAGCACCACATGTGGGCGAAGTGGTCGTCGACGACGAATTCCGGGCTGTCCGGGCCGTAGGGGTCGACCGCGACCTCATCGGCAGGGGTCTTCACCAGGTGCGGGACCGCACCGCCCTGGACACCGCCGAAATTGAAGTCCGGCTTGTAATAGATGCCCCACATCTGATCCGTGATCAGCGAGCCGTCGACGTCCGAATGAAGCGGCGCGTCGCTGTCCACATGGATCACCGGCGGCATGCCGCCGTCGTTCATCTTCTGCAAGCCAGGGTCGACGCCCAGCGTCCCCTCCTGCAGCGACCAGTAGACCCACATCGGCACATCATCGGTCATCCGGCCGTCCTGTCCCTTGATCGAGACGGTCTTCGGCAGGTCGAGCATCGACCAGATCTGCTTCACCCAGGGGCCGGCGCCGACGATCACCTCGTCGCATTTGATGGTGCCCCGCTCGGTCACCACCCCTGTCACGGCCGGCGAGCCACTCGCCCCGCTCGCCCCACTTGCCGCCCGCTCGAAGCCGGTGACTTCGAGCCCGGTGATGATGCGCACGCCTTCGGCCTCGGCCTTTTTGGCGAGCGCGTAGATGCTCTTGGTGTTGTTGGCGTAGCCGCCGCGCTTCTCATGCAGAACCGAGGTGATGCCTTCCGCCTGCCAGTCCGAAAACATCTCCTTCATGTAAGCGGTCGACGCAGCCTCGCCTTCAATAAAAGTCGAAGAATAACCGATCGCCTGCTGCTGCGAAAAGATCTCGCCGACCTGGTCGCGCATGCTCTCCGGGCTGATCTGCATATAGCCCACGGGATGATAGCTGTAAGCCTCGGGATCACGCTCCCAGACATCGACCGAATGCGCCATCAATTCGCGCATGGCCGGCTGATAATAATTATTGCGCACCACACCGCACGCAATCCCCGAAGCCCCGGAAGCAATCCCCCCCTTGTCCACAACAAGAATGTCAGCGCCAGAACCCTTGCCCGCCTGCCTCAAACCCAGCGCCAGATGATAAGCCGTACTCAATCCATGAATACCACCACCTATCACCACATAACGAACGCCAGAAGGAACCGACATCACCAATAATCCCCTCCATGTGC
>JBPCVQ010000571.1:0-10511 GCA_051010395.1 Geminicoccaceae bacterium
GCCATATTCGACCCGGCCATCCGCTTCGGCGATGATCGCCGGATCCTTCGGACGCCGCGCTTCGAACAGCTCCGCCACCCGCGGCAGACCGCCGGTGATGTCCCTGGTCTTGGAGGCTTCACGCGGCAGGCGCACCAGCACGTCGCCGGCATGAACGTCGATACCGCTATCGATGTTGAGGATAGCGCCGACCGGCAGGTAGTAACGGGCTTCAGCACCTGATGCGAGCATCAGCGGCTGAGCATTTTCGTCCTGGATGACAATCGAGGGGCGAAGCTGGGTGCCGCGCGCCTGCTGGCGCCAGTCGACCAGCTCCTTGCTGGCCCGGCCGGTCGCCTCGTCGACCACCTCACTGAAGGTGACGCCTTCGACCATGTCGAGGAAGACCGCCTTACCCGTCACTTCCGAGATGATCGGCAGCGTATGCGGATCCCACTCGACCAGTTTCTGGCCCTTCTCGACCTTGCCCTTGTCCTTCACCAGGATCTGAGCGCCATAGGGCACCTTGTGACGCGCCTTTTCGCGACCGTTCTCGTCGTGCAGCACCAGCTCGGTATTCCGCGAAAGCGTGACCGTGCGCTTCTTGCTGTCCACCACCAGATTAGCGTTGATGAGATCCATGGTGCCGTCGATCGTGCTCTCGATCATGGAACGCTCAGCCTGCTGCTGGGCGGCACCACCGATATGGAAGGTGCGCATGGTCAGCTGCGTGCCGGGCTCACCGATCGACTGCGCGGCGATCACACCGATCGCCTCACCTGGATTGACCGGCGTACCGCGTGCGAGATCACGGCCGTAGCACTTGCCACAGACACCGCCCATGCTCTTACAGGTCAAGACAGAGCGCACCCGCATGCTGTCGACGACAGCCTCGTCGATGACGCGCACCAGCTCCTCGTCGAGGAGTGTGTTCTGCGGTGCCAGCACCTCGCTCGTCTGAGGATGCAGAACATCCTCTGCCGTCGTCCGTCCGAGAATGCGCTCCGCCAGCTCCTCCAGCACCTCGCCGCCCTGAACAACCGGAGTAAGGGTGATGTACTCCTCGGTGCCACAGTCGTTCTCGACGATGATGCAGTCCTGGGCAACATCGACCAGACGTCTGGTCAGATACCCCGAATTCGCGGTCTTGAGAGCTGTATCCGCGAGACCCTTTCGTGCGCCATGGGTGGAGTTGAAGTATTCGAGGACGGAGAGGCCTTCCTTGAAGTTGGAAATGATCGGCGTCTCGATGATCTCGCCTGACGGCTTGGCCATCAGGCCGCGCATACCAGCCAGCTGCTTGATCTGCGCTGCCGAGCCACGGGCACCACTATCAGCCATCATGTAGATGGAGTTCGGCTGACGACGGCGACCGGTGGCCTCATCGGTTAGATCCGCAGTCGCACGGATCCCCTTCATCATTTCGTCGGCGACCTCGTCGGTGCAGGTCGCCCAGGCATCGACCACCTTGTTGTACTTCTCACCCTTGGTGATCAGGCCGTCCGAGTATTGCTGTTCATACTGCTTGACCAGTTCCTTGGTCCGATCGACCAGCTTATCCTTGGTGGCCGGGATGACCATGTCGTCCTTGCCGAAGGAGATGCCGGCCTTAGCCGCATGACCGAAGCCGAGCAGCATAAGGCGGTCGGCGAAGATGACCGTCTCTTTCTGACCGCAATGGCGATAGACCTCATCGACCACATTGGTGATCTCACGCTTGGTCAACAGCCTGTTCAACACCCGATTGAACGGCAGGTTCGGATGATCCGGCAGGATTTGATAGAGCAGCATGCGCCCGGGCGTCGTCTCGACGCGCCGGAATTTCTGAAGCGGCCCGCCCGCCCCATTGGCGCTCTCTTCCACACCATCGGGTACGCGACAATGGATTTTGCTGTGCAGGGTGACCACCTCGGCGTCCAGTGCCTGAACGACCTCATCGACACTGCCGAAGGTCATGCCTTCGCCAGGTTCGCCGTCGAGCAGGAGCGACAGGTAATAGATGCCGAGCACGATGTCCTGGGTGGGCACGATGATCGGCTTGCCGTTGGCGGGGCTCAAGATGTTATTCGTGGACATCATCAGCACACGCGCTTCGAGCTGGCTTTCCAGCGAGAGCGGCACGTGTACCGCCATCTGGTCACCGTCGAAGTCGGCGTTGAACGCTGTGCAGACGAGAGGATGCAACTGGATCGCCTTACCTTCGATCAGCACCGGCTCAAAGGCCTGAATGCCGAGGCGGTGAAGGGTAGGCGCCCGGTTCAGCATGACCGGATGCTCGCGAATCACCTGCTCCAGGATGTCCCAGACTTCAGGACGCTCCTTTTCCACCATGCGCTTCGCCGCCTTGATGGTCTGCGCCATGCCGTAGAGTTCGAGCTTGGAATAGACGAACGGCTTGAAGAGCTCGAGCGCCATTTTCTTCGGCAGGCCGCACTGATGCAGCATCAGCTCCGGACCAACCACGATGACCGAACGACCGGAATAGTCGACGCGTTTACCGAGCAAGTTTTGCCTGAACCGGCCCTGCTTGCCCTTGAGCATGTCGGAAAGCGACTTCAACGGGCGCTTGTTGGCACCGGTGATGACGCGGCCACGCCGCCCATTGTCGAAAAGGGCGTCGACCGATTCCTGCAGCATGCGCTTTTCATTGCGCACGATGATATCAGGGGCACGGAGTTCGATCAGCCGCTTCAGGCGGTTATTGCGGTTGATGACGCGGCGGTAGAGGTCGTTCAGATCGGACGTCGCAAAACGGCCACCATCCAGTGGTACCAGCGGGCGAAGTTCCGGCGGGATCACCGGGACGATCGTCAGGATCATCCATTCCGGGCGGTTGTTGCTCTCGAGGAAGACCTCGATCAGCTTCAAGCGCTTCACGATCTTCTTGCGCTTCGCCTCGGAATTGGTGTCGGCAAGCTCGACCCTGAGCGTCTCACGCTCGGTCTTGAGGTCGATCTGAGCAAGCAGCTCGCGCACCGCTTCGGCGCCAATGCCGACGGTGAAGCTATCCTCGCCAAGGTCTTCCTTGTGCTTAAAGACCTGATCTTCGGTAAGTAGCTCGCCCTTTTTGAGCTCGGTGAGGCCAGGCTCGACCACGACGAACTGCTCGAAATAGAGCACCCGCTCCAAGTCGCGAAGCGTCATGTCCAGGAGGATGCCGATGCGCGTCGGCACCGACTTCATGAACCAAATGTGGGCAACTGGCGCTGCCAGCTCGATATGGCCCATGCGTTCACGCCGGACCTTGGACTGGATAACCTCGACGCCGCATTTCTCGCAGACAATGCCGCGATATTTCATGCGCTTATATTTGCCGCAAAGACACTCATAGTCCTTGATCGGCCCGAAGATCCGCGCACAGAACAGGCCGTCCCGCTCCGGCTTGAAAGTCCGGTAGTTGATGGTCTCCGGCTTCTTGACCTCGCCATAGGACCAGGCCCGTATCTGCTCGGGGCTCGCAATTGCGATCTGAATTTGATCGAACTTCAACGTGCCGCTGGGCTGACCGAAGAAATACATCAACTCATTCATGTGCCGCTCCTTTCCAATTGACCACTAGAGGACGGGCGCCGCTTTTTCGCCGGCTGCCCTCGCCTCGGATCAATCGTCGCCCGCTTCTTTCATATCCTGCTGCAGCTCGACATTGAGACTGAGCGCCTGGAGTTCCTTCACCAACACGTTGAAGCTCTCCGGAATGCCCGCCTCGAAGGTGTCCTCGCCACGTACGATCGCCTCGTAGATCTTGGTTCGGCCGGACACGTCATCCGACTTCACCGTCAGCATCTCCTGCAGCGTGTAGGCCGCACCGTAGGCCTGCAGCGCCCAGCACTCCATTTCACCGAAGCGCTGCCCGCCGAACTGCGCCTTGCCACCCAATGGCTGCTGGGTAACCAGGCTGTAGGGGCCGACTGACCGGGCGTGGATCTTGTCATCCACGAGATGGCCGAGCTTCAGCATGTAGATGTAGCCAACGGTGACCTTACGGTCGAACTCGTCGCCGGTGCGCCCGTCATAGAGCGAGACCTGACCGGAGATCTCGCAGCCACCCATCTCCAGATGCTCGACGATATCCTGCTCGCGAGCACCGTCGAACACAGGTGTCGCAATCGGCACACCATTCACCAGATTGCCAGCAAGTTCCTGCAGATCCTCGTCATTGAAGTCACTGAGATCGCCGCCGCCATTACCATCAGCGTAAAATCGCTCCAGCTCCTTACGAACCGGATTGAGGTCCTGATCCTGCTGATACTGGCGCAGCATCTGATTGACCTGACGGCCAAGATTGCTGCAGGCCCAGCCCAGATGGGTTTCCAGGATCTGACCGACATTCATGCGTGACGGCACACCCAACGGATTGAGCACGATGTCCACATGGGTGCCGTCTTCGAGATGCGGCATGTCCTCGATCGGCGCGATCTTGGAGATGACGCCCTTGTTACCGTGACGGCCGGCCATCTTATCGCCGGGTTGCAGCTTGCGCTTCACCGCGACGAACACCTTGACCATCTTCAAGACGCCAGGCGGCAGTTCGTCACCGCGCTGCAGCTTTTCGACCTTGTTGTCGAAACGCTCTTCAAGATGCTTCAGGCCGTCATCGAGCTGACGCTTGACCTGCTCGATCTGCACCATGATACCGGCATCGTCGACACCGATTTCCCACCACTGGCGCTTGGCCAGCGGCTGAAGTGCTTCCTTCGTCACCATGTTGCCCTTGGAGAGTTCCTTGGGCCCGTTGGTGACTGTCCTGCCTTGCAGCAACTCGCCGAGGCGGCCGTAGATATTGCGCTCCAGGATCTCGCGCTCATCGTCACGGTCCTTGGCGAGGTGCTCGATTTCCGAGCGCTCGATCGCCATGGCGCGCTCGTCCTTGTTGATGCCACGCCGCTGGAAGACGCGCACCTCGACCACCGTGCCGGTGACGCCGGGCGGCACCTTCAAGGAAGTGTCCCGGACATCGGCAGCCTTCTCACCGAAGATCGCGCGAAGAAGCTTCTCTTCAGGCGTCATCGGGGTTTCGCCCTTGGGCGTCACCTTGCCGACCAGGATGTCACCGGCATGCACCTCGGCACCGATATAGACGATACCCGCTTCATCCAGGTTACGCAGGCTCTCCTCGCCGACATTCGGAATGTCGCGCGTGATCGCCTCCGGCCCGAGCTTGGTGTCGCGGGCCATGATCTCGAATTCCTCGATGTGGATCGAGGTGAACACATCATCACGGACGATGCGCTCGGAGATCAGGATGCTGTCCTCGAAGTTGTAGCCGTTCCAGGGCATGAACGCGACCAGCACGTTGCGGCCGAGCGCCAGCTCACCAAGATTGGTCGACGGGCCGTCAGCGATGATATCGCCGGACTTGACCGTATCGCCCATCTTCACGACCGGGCGCTGGTTGATGCAGGTGTTCTGGTTCGAACGCTGGAACTTCCGGAGGTTGTAGATGTCGACCACGGAGGCCGCCTGATCATCCTCACCGGTGATCCGGAGCACGATACGGGACGCATCCACCTGATCAACGACGCCGCCGCGGCGTGCGACCACAGCAGCACCACTGTCGCGGGCGACGACCGCTTCCATGCCGGTGCCGACCAGCGGCGCTTCCGACTTCACCAGCGGGACAGCCTGGCGCTGCATGTTCGAGCCCATCAGGGCGCGGTTGGCGTCATCGTTCTCGAGGAACGGAATGAGCGCTGCGGCGACCGACACCAGCTGCTTTGGCGAGACGTCGATATAGTTGATCTGGTCCGGTGTGGCCATGATGTACTCGCCGGCCTGCCGGCAGCTCACCAGGTCGTTGGCGAACTTCTTGTCATCATCCAGCTCGGCATTGGCCTGGGAGATGGTGTAACGTCCCTCCTCCATCGCCGAGAGATAGACCACCTCACTTTGCACCTGGCCATCGATCACCGGACTGTAGGGGCTCTCGATGAATCCGTATTTGTTAATGCGGGCATAGGTGGCAAGTGAGTTGATCAGGCCGATATTCGGCCCTTCAGGCGTCTCAATCGGACAGATCCGGCCATAGTGGGTCGGATGCACGTCACGCACTTCGAAGCCGGCACGCTCGCGCGTCAGACCGCCCGGGCCAAGCGCGGACAGGCGCCGCTTGTGGGTGATCTCGGAGAGCGGGTTGGTCTGATCCATGAACTGCGAAAGCTGCGAGCTGCCGAAGAATTCCCGGACTGCAGCTGCAACGGGCTTCGCGTTGATCAGGTCGTGCGGCATCGCCGCATCGATTTCGACCGAACTCATACGTTCGCGAACGGCGCGCTCCATACGAAGCAAGCCGACCCGGAACTGGTTCTCCATCAGCTCACCGACCGAACGGACACGCCGGTTGCCGAGATGGTCGATGTCGTCGACCTCGCCGCGACCGTCCTTGATCTCGATCAGGTGCTTCAGAACGGCGAGAATGTCTTCCCGGCGCAGCACACGGATCGAATCATCAGTCTCCAGCTGGAGACGCGAATTCATCTTCACCCGGCCAACCGGCGAGAGGTCGTAACGCTCGCTGTCGAAGAACAGGCCGTGGAACAGGTTCTCCGCCGTATCGAGATTGGGCGGCTCGCCCGGGCGAAGCACACGGTAGATGTCCAGGAGCGCTTCTTCGCGATTGGTGCAGCGCTCGGCAGCAAGTGTGTTGCGGACATAGGGTCCGGCCGTGAGATGATCAATGTCGAGGATAGGCAGCTCGTCGAGCTGAGCCTCCTGAAGCTTCGCCAGAAGCTCCGGCGTCAGCTCTTCGCCAGCATCGGCATGCACCAGGCCGGTCTTTTCATCAATCAGGTCGATTGCAACCGCACGGCCCACCAGTTCCTCAGGCGCGACATAGAGTTCTGTCAGCCCCTGCTCTTCCAGCTTCTTTAAAAGACGCGGTGTCATCTTGGTGCCAGCCTCGGCAAGCACGTCGCCGCTTTTGGCGTCCACGAGATCGCTGGTCAGCTTTTGACCGCGCAACCGCTCCGTACGGAAAGGCTGCCGCCATCCCTGACCGGAACGGGCAAGCGTGACCTGGTCATAGAAGAACGCCAGGATCTCTTCCTGGGTCAGGCCAAGTGCCAGCAGCAGCGCCGTCGCCGGCAGCTTCCTGCGCCTGTCGATGCGAACGTAAACCAGGTCCTTCGCATCGAACTCGAAGTCCAGCCAGGAGCCGCGATAGGGAATGATGCGCGCGGAGAACAGGAATTTGCCTGAACTATGCGTTTTACCCTTGTCATGATCGTAGAAAACGCCGGGTGAGCGATGCATCTGCGAGACGATCACGCGCTCGGTGCCGTTGATCACGAAGGTGCCGTTGTCGGTCATCAACGGCAGATCGCCCATATAGACGTCCTGCTCCTTGATGTCGCGCACGCTCTTGGCGCCCGTATCGTCGTCGACGTCCCAGACGATCAGCCGAAGCGTCACACGCAGCGGCGCCGCATAGGTCATGCCGCGCTGATGGCACTCCTCAACGTCGTATTTTGGCTCCTCAAGCTCGTATTTAACGAAGTCAAGAGCTGCCCGCTCGGCAAAATCGCGAATCGGAAAGACGGAGGTGAATACCTCCTGCAGGCCCATCACCGATTTTACCCGGTCTTCCGGGCGCACGAGCATTTGCAGGAAGCTCTCATACGAGCTCCTCTGCACCTCGATGAGGTTCGGCATGGTGGTAACTTCGGGAATGCGCCCGAAGCTTTTCCTTATCCGTTTGCGACCCGTGAACGAATGTGTCATTGCGAATCCCGTTTCGACGGCTGGCGATCCCAAAACTTTCCTGGCGTCATCGAGCAAGCGAACCTTTGAAGAAACAAATCAAATCCAGCGTCGTCGCTGTATACCGACGGTGCGAATGATGGTGACGTCTTCACTTCACTGGTCCGATAACGACGCGCATGGGATCAGACGGGCGGTGTCCTTCGACGAAAAGCGTTCAGGCCTCCACATGCTCCATTTCCGCCCGAAGGGCGAAAACGAAACAGGCCCGAACACACACAGCAACGGTATCCCGATCGAAAACGCCAATCGCGCCGACAGCCGCCTTGGAGCGGCTGCAGCGCGACGGGTGCGCCGACCGGGACGCCGATTATTTGACCTCGACGGAAGCGCCTGCGCCCTCAAGCTGCTCCTTGAGCTTGGCGGCCTCGTCCTTGTCGACGCCTTCCTTGACCGCCTTGGGCGCACCCTCAACCAGGTCCTTGGCTTCTTTGAGGCCAAGACCGGTGATCGCGCGCACCTCCTTAATGACGTTGATCTTCTTTTCGCCGGCAGCGGCCAGGATCACGTCGAACTCGGTCTGCTCTTCAGCGGCCTCGGCCGGTGCGGCACCGGCCGCAGCGACGGCAACCGGAGCAGCAGCGGAAACGCCCCACTTCTCTTCAAGCATCTTCGAAAGCTCTGCGGCTTCCATAACGGTCAGGGCCGAGAGGCTGTCGACCATTTGTTCCAAATTCGCTGCCATGACATCTTTCTCCTTCGATCTCGTCCGGCCGCCGCCCGCCGCGGCGCCGCAGATTTACATTTTGTTGTTTAGGTTCAGCCTTGCTCAGCGTGCGCGCTCAGCACCCTTGCGACCTGGCCGGCAGGTGCCTGCAGCACACTGGCGATCCGCTGTGCAGGCGTACTGATCATGCCGATGATCTTGGCGCGCAGCTCGTCAAGCGACGGCAGTGACGCCAATGCCTTGACTTCGTCAGCCGTCAGAAGATTGCCATCGAGACCACCACCGATCACGACCAGCTTGTCGTTCTTCTTGGCAAAGTTCATCACAGCTTTGGGCGCCGCCACCGGATCTTCCGAATAAGCGATTGCCGTCGGCCCCGTGAACAGCTCAGCCAGGGGATCGAACGACGTCTCCGCCAGAGCAATCTTGGCAAGACGGTTCTTGGTCACTCGGAATTTCGCGCCGGCATCACGCATACCGTTCCGAAGTTCAGTCACCTCGGCCACGTTCAACCCCTGGAAGTGGGTCACCACCACGACACCCGCATCGGCAAACACGCCGCGCAGGCTGTCGACAATTTCAAATTTTTCTGCTCGAAGCACTTAGAGCTCCAGTAAGCTAGCAACTTTATCCGGCTCACCGGCTGTGAGCCGGCGCACCACGTATTTCCTGTCGTCTCAACGTCCTGTCGTGACGCGCCGGCCTTAACCGGGATTACACACCAGACGAACATCCCGACCAGCATCGCAAAAGCACCAAACAGCGACGGCGGCGCATGGACATACCCACGCCGCTACATCTGTAGGACTCTTGTTCCAGCAACTCGTTGTTGGCATTTGACCGCATACTTGCCAATACCAATCAACATAAGCCGGGTTTTGTCGAGCGCAACCCCCTTTTTTCTGGAATTGCGCTTTCGTTGCAACAGACAGGTCATGCCCCGAAGGCTCCGACATCAAGATGCAGACCAGCGCCCATGGTCGAACTGACTGCAACACGCTTCATGTAGGTGCCCTTGGCCCCCGACGGCTTGGCCTTGGCGACCGCATCGACGAACGCCTTGATGTTCTCGGCAAGCTTAGCTTCATCAAAACTGGCCTTGCCGACGCCACCATGGATGATACCCGCCTTCTCCACGCGGAACTGCACCTGCCCGCCTTTGGCGGCCTCGACCGCCTCTGCGACATTCGGCGTCACGGTGCCAAGCTTCGGGTTGGGCATCATGCCACGCGGACCCAAGACGCGTCCGAGACGTCCCACCACCGGCATCATGTCAGGTGTCGCGATGCAGCGATCGAAGTCGATGTTGCCGCCCTGAACCGCCTCGGCGAGATCGTCGGCACCGACCACATCGGCGCCAGCCTTCTTGGCTTCTTCAGCCTTGTCACCCTTGGCAAACACTGCAACGCGCAGTGACTTGCCGGTACCGTGGGGCAGATTGACCGTGCCGCGCACCATCTGATCCGCATGGCGCGGGTCGACGCCAAGATTAAGCGCCACCTCGATGGTCTCGTCGAACTTGGCCTTGGCGTTCTGCTTGATCAGCTTCACAGCCTCGTCAAGCCCGTAGAGCTTTTCGCGATCGATGCTTTCGGTGATCGCCTTTTGCCGCTTGCCTTGCTTTGCCATATCCTCAGTCCACCACCTCAAGGCCCATCGATCGGGCGGAACCTCTGATCATCTCGGCCGCAGCGTCGATATCGTTGGCGTTCAGGTCCACCATCTTCTGCTCAGCGATTTCGCGAACTTGCGCCATGGTCACCTTGCCGGCGGTATCACGGCCAGGAGTCTTGCCGCCCTTACCGAGCTTCGCCGCCTTCTTCAGGAAGTAGCTCGCCGGCGGCGTCTTGGTGGTGAAGGTGAAAGTCCGGTCCTGATAGGCGGTGATCACCACAGGGATCGGCATCCCGGGCTCCATGCCCTGGGTCGCGGCGTTGAACGCTTTGCAGAATTCCATGATGTTCAGGCCACGCTGACCGAGTGCGGGGCCGATGGGGGGAGAAGGATTGGCCTTGCCGGCCGGCACTTGGAGCTTGACGTAGCCCGCTATCTTCTTGGCCATCTGATGACCTCATGTAAGCGCGGTACAAACGCGGCCGGGCCCTCCCGT
>JBPCVQ010000572.1:0-2710 GCA_051010395.1 Geminicoccaceae bacterium
AGCGTCCCACGTTGTCCACTTCGATCGGTGGTGGAACCCGGCGGTGGAAAATCAGGCGACCGACCGTGCGTTTCGGATCGGTCAAAAGAAAAATGTGCTGGTCCACAAATTCGTTTGTCAGGGCACGGTGGAGGAGCAGATCGACACGATGATCGAGGCGAAGAAAGATCTCTCCGAAGATGTGCTGGCCAATAGTGGCGAGATCAATCTGACTGAGATGAAAGATGAGGATCTCATGCGGATGATGGCCCTTGATGTAAAAACGGCCATGGAAGGGTGAGGTGAATGGCTTTCAGCTATGATGGGGGATGGCCACGCTACGTTTCCGTCGCGGAGCGCCGAGAAAAGGCCGCGCGCGAGGTGAGGAAACTGCGCAAGAAGGGGCGTAGTGTCGACCCCGTGATGATCGAGGCGCGCGCCATTGCCAAGACCTTCTGGGGCAAGGCTTGGTGCGACAACCTGGAGAGCTATCGCGATTACGAGAATCGTTTGTCTCGCGGACGCAGCTATGTCCGCCATGGTTCGGTCATCGATCTTCAGATATCGGCGCTTGAGATCAAGGCGATGGTCAGCGGGTCGTCGATCTACGAGGTGACTGTCACCATCAAGGCCTTGGCGCCGGCGATTTGGCGGTCGATCTGCGAGGATTGCACCGGTGGAATCGATTCGTTGGTCGAACTGTTGCAAGGTCGCTTTTCCAAAGGTGTCATGGAGCGCCTTTGCCGCCAAGATCGGGGGCTGTTCCCCAAACCCTCGGAAATTCGCTTCGCCTGCAGCTGCCCGGATGGAGCGTCGATGTGCAAACATGTCGCTGCGGTGCTGTACGGCGTTGGCGCCCGGCTTGACGGAACACCGGAGCATCTGTTCCGACTACGCGCAGTAGACGAGAATGATCTGGTGACCGATATCGACGATGCTCTGCCTTTCTCGAAGCAGCCGCTCGATGTCGGAAATGTCCTGGAGACCGATGATATTTCTTCCCTATTCGGCCTGGACATGGAGGCAGGAGCAGCCGTTGCGTCTAACGGCGCCACGCCAAGTGAATCCAAACCTGTGGTCCGAACCAAGCGCAAGCGTCCCGACAAAAACGTGGTGAGGCACAAGACGATCGTCACTCCCTGCCCAGGAGCCACGGATCAAGAAGCGAAGACCGGCACCAAAAAACTGTCCGGGGGTTCGAACACACGACCAGGAAAACGGGCATCCAAACCTCACGATGCCAGGAAGACAACCAAGGCGGCAAGTTCTGATGGACTGGACGAGCACATTTCGGCCCCCAACGGCCTCAAGTCCGGGACGGCATCCAAGAAAAAGACGGATGATCGAAAACCGAAGGCCCTGCCGCCTGGAATTAAGCTGACGCCAGATGGTTTCGTGAAGTGGTGGAGATGACGATCGAATCGCTTTGCGCCAACACATTTCATCATCAAAGTTCGGTAAGCTGTCTTATGTCCAATCTGAGTAAGCGGGTCTCGCAAACAGCCCGATAGACGGCTTTCTGGATCGTTGGGTCATTCCGTCAGCCGGTTGCTCCAAATAGGGTGACAACCGCTGTAAGCCAGTATAGAGCAAAACAAGAACAAACAACATCTGATCGAAGGATAAAAATGGCCCGGTTCTCCAAAGCCTCTAAGGAGGTAAGCATTAGCTCCCAAACAGCCGATCAAATCGCTGACTGGAAAGCTTTTGTCAGCAGCCAGAAAGGGGTGCGATTCTCACGTGTTGATATGGAAGCCAACGACGCTGGTGAACTGGAGGTCAGGGCGGCATTCGGCATTGACGAGAACAATGATGAAGTCGTGTTTTCGGACACCATCAGAAGGTTGATCGAAGGCGAGGAAGCCGATGCCGCCGTCCACAACATAGCTCAGTAGCACTCTGCAATCAGGCTGCGTAACTGACCCAATGCCAAGCCGAGGCTGCTCAGGTTTCCTCCGCCCACCGACTTTGTGATGCTGACTAAGGGCTTCGTTAATATGAGCAAAGCTAAGCTCAATCAGGACCGCTACAATGCAGGTCCTGGCAGCCCGAACCGAGCTGCCTCCTTCATCAAGCAACGGCGATCGAGGATCAGCCTTGGACCTGGAGATTCTCGGCTGATGATTTGCCATTACGACCAGGCACAAGCTCGTATCCAATGGCCTGCCCTTCACTCAGGCTCTGCAGGCCTGCCCGCTCGACAGCTGAAATATGGACAAAGACATCATTGGAGCCATCCTGCGGCTGGATAAAGCCAAAACCCTTGGTGGGGTTGAACCATTTTACTGTACCGGTCGCCACGCCTATCTCCTCGGTTTCATGGGCTGCTCGCCCGTACGAAACAAGCTGGGCTAGGCAAGGCTAGCAAAACTCTGTCGAACGTACGGTTGATCAGAGGTGCGCAGTCTAGACGGTCAGCGAGAAAGAGCAATGCTTGGCGAGCTATGGGGTTCGTCGGCATAAAGGAACGCGAAGTCCCCACACTACACGACAGGATTGAATTTGAGGGTTGATCGTCGGCTTGGCCAGATCCTTTTCCAGACGTTGGCCGCTTGATCTTGTTGATGGAGGATCCACTTTCTGAGCTGATCAAGTCCGAGACGGAACCATGACTGCGCGCGGTAGCCATGGGTTTTGGTTTTGATCGCGGCCTTGCCTTTGACAGCTGTGGCACAGGCATAGGTCCAGGTCATGCTGAGCGTGACGACGACGAGCAAGGTATCGAGTTTTT
>JBPCVQ010000573.1:0-3911 GCA_051010395.1 Geminicoccaceae bacterium
ATCCCGTGCTCTTGCTGGCGTCGATCTCTTCACGATGCTTGGTGACCTCGCCGGCGACCGTGGCCTGGTGCTCAATGACACCCATCGCGCGGTTGGTAACCTCCAGGCTTGCGGTGAACATGTCCTGCACAGTCCCGGCGATGATCATCGTGCAGCCCAGGCCCAGCGCCGTGAGGACACCGGCACCGATCAGCGCATACCGGAAATGCCGTTGCTCCTTCCTCATGGCCTGGTCCGGCGAGGCGATCTCGCCCATCAACGACCAGGCATTGCCGCTGCGTGATGGCAAGGACTGGCTAGGCGGCGCTTGGCCGGAGGGGATCAGGTCATAGCCTTGGTCCTGAGCCAGCTTCTCCAAGGCCTGCTGATCCATCGGGATCAGATCGACGGCCTTGTCTTCGGGGGTATCCTGGGTCATGTCTCCTCCTCGTTAAGGAGGCCCGCCCGCGCCGATCGGCGTGCAAACCAAGGGCGCGGGCGCGCCACTGCGGCTTAGGCCGCAACTCGCTCGCGATTGGTTGTCCGCCATGCTCTCAGGTCATCGCGGCTTGATTGCGGCAGGATCGAGCTGATCCCGACGAGCGGCACCCCGCATTTGATCGCGCGTTGTCCATGCGCCTTGGACCAGAGCGCAAACAGCGTCATCGTCTCGGCTTTGCGCAGAAGCGACAGCTGGTCTGGCGTCCACTTGATTTCCGGTCCAATGCGGCCCCGGTCGGCATGAGACAACGCGCCGTAAATCTTGCAGCCGACATTGCCCAGGACAGCTCCAGCCACCTCAGACGACAGCTGGCCAAGATGCTGATGCGCCAGGATGATCCCGACATTGGCCTTTCGGGCTTGGGTCAGCAGTTCGATCAGCAGCTGGTCATTGCCGGCCAAATAGTCGGCGCATTCGTCGATGATGATGATCGCCGGTTTGCGCTGGTCCTTGGGCAATGCCAGGCGCTCGTTGATGGCATTGCTCAGCATGGCGATCACCAGACGGCCATAGAGCGAGGCCCCAACCGAACCCAGTGCATCCTTGGCGGTATCGACGAGCACGAAGGACCCCGACGTCATGGCGTCAAACAGGTCGACCTTGGCACCACCAACATCGAACAGCCGCGCGATCGCCGGCCTGGCCATCACGCCGTAGAGCCTGGTCTTCAGCTCGCTTGCCGTGGTCGCGGCGCGGCTGTTGAGCGGCAAGGCCTCGAAATAGGCCCGCGTCTCGGGATCGCTGATATCGGTCCTGGGCGTGACCGTGCCCGTTTCCTTGGCTTCCTTGCCCAGCGCCTCGACCTCGAGGAGGCCCATCAGCCCGCGCAAGGTCGGGTTTGGCCTTTTGGCCAAGGCCCGGAGCGCCCAGCTCAAGAGGGTTGTCTGGATGGCGGTCATCGCGCCGTCACCGAACAGCGCGCTAATTGCATAGATCAGCGCGTCCGTGCTGGCGGTGGCGATCCGCTCGGCTTCCTGGCCGCCATAGGAGGACCAGCGCGCCGGGCGGCTGAAGGGAGAGATCGACGGCGCAGGCAGGGCGCTGCCGTCCAGGAGAAGGGTGCGCGCACCCAGAGGCCCGTTGGTCACGGCCTTGATCCCGACAAGATCGCGGATCAAGTCGCGTTGGCTGTCGATCACCACGATCGACAGATCGCCAGCCTCGACATGGGGGCAGCCAGCCCGCCACCAGCTTTTGGATCAGCAGGCTTTTGCCGTGACCGATGCCGGCCATGATGTGGCCGTGCTCCTGAAAAAGGCTCGGATGGAGATCAAGCGGCAGACGAGGGCGGATCTGATCCAGCTCCTTGTCGATCGCGTGACGTTTTTCGACCAGCTCGGCCAGGTCATGGGAGGAGAGCTTGACGCCCTTGCACAACTGGCCGAGCCGCTGGCCACCAACCGTTCTCAGCTTGTCGAAGAACGAGAGATCAGCGCCCTGATCGAATTTTGCGTGCAGCCTGTAGAGCGGCCGTGACGGCTTGAGCGGGTTCACCCGCTCGGTAAAGCGCGCGTGCAGAAACATCGCCTACCTTTCCCCCGGCAGGCGATTCCTTGATCAAACACATCATGTTGTGTGATCTACAGACAGCCATGGCCGAGCGTGCTCTCGGTTGTGGTCAGAGGCGGTCAGGTTTTCCAAGAACCTGGCCGCCTCGCTATCATTGATTCTAGCGCCGCCGCACGGGCGGTCAACCGGCGCTTGACCCTATATTAGTTTAACATTACACTCACGCATGCGTGAGTGTAAAAATTATATCTCCCCTTGGAAACCTATTTCACTCTCGACACCGGCTTCGCCATGGTCGGCTTGTCCGCATCGTCCTTCAGGCCCTGCCATCCTTTGCGCTCAGGGGCCGTTTCCGTGGGAGCGCTTCGACCTGGCCAGCCCGCATCAGCCTCACTGGCAATAAACAACTCCAGAACACGCCTTATCTCGGCTTGCCTCGACCCAGGCGGCAGCGACAGCAACCATTTTTTCGCGTTCGGTGCTGTTCGATCGCTGATACGAAGCAGTATCGAGAAATCATCATCGGCCATTAGCCAGACCTCTTGGCCTCATCCATGGGAACCACTTTCGGCGATGTCGGTGCTTGAGACGCGACGATATCGGACAGGATTTTTTGAAAGCCGCGTGCATTGGCTTTCATCGGATCCACCATCTTCACAATATTGTCGATCCGGTTCTTTAAAGGCTCAAAAAGCACATCAGCGCCACCGCCTGTCAACAGCACGCCCTCGGCCTCAGATCCTTGCAAAAGCCCATCCAGCCAGACGGCGAGCCGATCGGCTGTTTCCTGGGCTCCTTCCTTGATGATATCGGAGATATCGACCTCTTTTCCGAAGTGCGACAGCATCCCCTTGCTGCGCATCGCCGCCTCGATGCGGCCCGCTCCCACTGAATTGGCCCCGATCCTAGCCGCCACGCGTCCCACAAGGCTTTCACAGAGCGCATTCATGCACGGTCGCGTGCTGCCCCCAACGTCTGGAAACGCCTGATCATTCATGACCAGACGAGCATCGAAGGTGCCACCGCCAGCGTCCGCGACACACAAGATCGAACCGGCCAAACGCTTTCCATCTTCCGTTTCCAGGAAGGCCCGCGCCGATCCACAAGGCTGCTCGATGACCACGACCAAGGACACCTCGATCGTTCGGCCGCCAACCTTGTGCTTGTCGGTCAGCAGACGTTTGACCAAGGCAACAAGCTCGTCATTCTCGTAGAGATCGCTTGGCAAGCCGACAGCCAGCGCCATTCTTTCATGCGTGAATTGGCTGATCGCGCGGAGCGCCAACGCCTTCCACGCTTTCGACTGGATGAACTTGTCACCGTACATCGGCGACCAGTTCGGCACGCTGTCTGGATCCAGACCCGCCACAAATTGCTCACCATCAACTGTGATGATCTGACCAGCGACCGCCCCGCTCAGATGGCTAGGCGCGCTTCCGACCGGCAATGCCAACGCCGAAAACACAATATCCTGATTGCCATCGAAAGCGTTCACGTTTCGGTGGCCGACGTCCAAACCGACTAACCGCATTTCCTGACCTTTCTTTTCATTATGTGGCGATATCAAATTGTATATAAAAATATAAACGACTCATATTTTATATCAAGTGATATTTTTTATATAAAAATACATCGAATTATATCATAGACTTAGAAAGAAGAATCTGACCGTCCATTTCATTCCTTGCGAGCGTCTTCCTCCTAACCATCGACTTGCTCAAGCCCGCCGAAAGAAGCCAGCGCGCAGCGCTGACATTTGCAATTTTTGGTTGGCTCGCTTGTGCTCGCGACGTCCACAGCATCCACTTCGTTCGCGCGCCCGTCTGTGTAACCCCTGTCGTGGCACACAGCCGGGCGCGCTCGTGCCAGGTTTTCCGCCGTTTTTTCCCGGCAAGACGGTTGTGGTGATGTTGGCGCCTGG
>JBPCVQ010000574.1:0-8197 GCA_051010395.1 Geminicoccaceae bacterium
AAGCCATCGCCAGGCGCGCCAACAGACGCCCGCGCTGGCAGCGCTTCCTCGGCATGTTCCAGATCGGCAACGCCACCTCCCGCCGATAGTTTTTCGGACGCTTTTTTCGGACGCTGTCGCGGCGTTTGGCTTGGCGCGGTGGGGCTACTCGGCTGCCGTCAGCGTTGCTGCAGGCTGGCGGAATGCTTCCAGGAGGGCGGTTTCCCGCCTTTCGACGTCGGCGAGATGTTTCTCCTTAACGTGACCGAAGCCGCGGATCTGCTCCGGTAGTGAGGCGATTTCGACGGCAAGCGCGTGTTTGTCGTGGTCGAGGCGGGTCAGGATTTCGACGATCAGGGCCTCATAGTGGGTGATCAGCCGGCGCTCGGTCCTGCGCTCGTTCAAGTAGCCGAAGGGATCGAAGGCGGTGCCGCGCAGGCCTTTTAGCCTGGCCAGATATTTAAACGCGGTGAAGATCCAGGGGCCATAGGCTTTTTTCTTGAGGTGGCCGCTCACCGGATCGCGCTCGGCGAAGAGCGGCGGGGCCAGATGGACGCTGATCTTGCCGCCGTCTTCGAACTGCCGCCTGATCTTTTCCTTGAAGGCGCCGTCGCTGTAGAGACGGGCGACTTCATACTCGTCCTTATAGGCGAGCAGCTTGAAGTAATAGCGCGCCACGGCTTCCGCGAGGCCGCGACGGCCCGGCGTCAGGTCCACTTCAGTCTTTTGGACTCGCATCACCAGATCGCGGTAACGTTCAGCGTAGGTGGCATCTTGATAGTCGGTGAGAAAGGCGACGCGCCGCTCGACAATCTCCTCAAGGCCGGACGCCGGTCTCTGTTCTGATTGTGCGCCGAGCGCCGCCGCTTTGGCCGTGACCGCTTCGAGATCGTGGGCGGCTTCGCGACCCAATCGGAAGGCCTTCCGATTCATCTCAACGGCCACCCGGTTCAGCTCGATTGCGCGTTCGATCGCTTCTGATGAGAGCGGCAAAAGTCCCTTTTGAAAAGCGTAGCCCACCATGAACAGATTGGTGCCGATCGCATCGCCGAGCAGCGACGTGGCAAGCTTGTTCGCCTCGACAAAGGCGACACGGTCGCCGGCGGCCTCTTTTACCGCTGCACGAAGATCGCGCTCAGGCATGGTGAGGTCGGAATTGCGCGTGAATTCGCCGGTAATCGACGGGTTGTCGTTCACGACCGCATGGCCGCGTCCCGGATCGAGCGTCGACAGCGCCGATTTGCCGCCGGCCACCATCAGGTCGCAGCCCAGAAGCAGGCGTGCTCCCCCGGATGCGATACGTGTGGTCTGGATGTCCTCCGGGCAGGATGCAATGCGCAGATGGCTCATGACGGGACCGCCTTTTTGCGCAAGCCCGGTCATGTCGAGCACGGCTGTCCCTTTGCCCTCAAGATGCGCCGCCATGCCCAGAAGGGCGCCAATGGTCACCACGCCTGTCCCGCCTACTCCAGCGACGACGATGCCAAAGCCGTCGTCGACGGCAGGAATTTCAGGGGCCGGAAGCATGGGCGCGTTCAGCGATACCGGTTCAAGTTTACCCAGCAGCGGGTCGCTGCCCCCTGAGATGGTGACGAAGCTTGGGCAGAAGCCTTTGAGGCAGGAAAAGTCCTTGTTGCAGCTGGATTGGTCGATCTGGCGCTTGCGGCCGAATTCAGTCTCCAGCGGCAGGATGGAAACGCAGTTGGAGGCGATGCCGCAATCGCCGCAGCCTTCGCAGACCGCTTCGTTGATCACCACGCGCTTCGGCGGATCGATCATCTGGCCGCGCTTGCGGCGCCTTCGCTTTTCGGCGGCGCAGGTCTGATCGTAGATCAGGACGGAGGTGCCTTCGATCAGGCGCATTTCGCGCTGTACTTGGTCAAGTTCGTCCCGGTGACGCACCGTGACGCCGGGGGCGAAGCCTGCGGACAGCGGGTATTTTTCCGGCTCGTCGGTGACCACCACCACGGCGACCGCCCCCTCCGCGGTGACCTGTCGGCTGATCTGCGGCACGGAAAGCTGGCCATCGACGGCCTGGCCGCCGGTCATGGCGACGGCGTCATTGTAGAGGATTTTGTAAGTAATGTTGATCTTGGCGGCGATGGCGGCCCTGATCGCCATCAGGCCCGAATGGTAGTAGGTGCCATCCCCGATGTTCTGGAAGACATGCTTTCTCTTGGAGAACGGCGCCTCGCCGATCCAGCTCGCCCCTTCGCCGCCCATCTGGGTGTAGCCGATATTCTCCCGGTCCATCCATTGCGCCATGTAGTGACAGCCAATGCCCGCGCGAGCAACGCTGCCATCCGGCACGCGGGTCGACGTGTTGTGCGGGCAGCCCGAGCAGAAATAGGGCGTGCGCAGCACCGGGCTGGTAATCGCCGCCTCCGCCTTTTTTCGGACGGCGAGCGCGCCGAGCGCTGACTTCAGGTCGTCGTTTTTCGAGAGCGCCAGAAGGCGAGCCCCAACCGCCTCGGCGATCTGGTTGCTGGAAAGGGCGCCGTTGGAGGGGAACAGCCAGTTGCCCTCCTCGTCTTTCTTTCCAATGACGGCCGGCGCGCCTCGCGCCCCGTAGAGGATTTCTTTGACCTGGGTTTCGATCAGGCCGCGTTTTTCCTCCACCACGACGATCTGCTTCAGGCCCTTGGCGAAGCTGGTGACGGTTTCCGATGCAATCGGATAGGTCAGGCCGAGCTTGAGGACGCGCAGGCCCAGTTTTTTCGCGGCGGCTTCATCGATGCCCAGATCGTCGAGGGCCTGCATGAGATCGAGATAGGACTTGCCGGTCGAGATGACGCCGAGCTTGGCCTTGGGGGCAGGATGGATCAGCCGATCCAGTTGGTTCGCAAGCACGAACGCTCTGACGGCGTCGTGTTTTAGCAGGTGTAAACGTGCTTCTTGCGCAAGCGGCGTATCCGGCCAGCGGATGTTCAAGCCATCGGGCGGCAGGATCGAGCGGTCCGGCAAAATGATGTCCGGTGCTATCCGTGCCAGGTCGATGGACGCTGCCGTGTTGACCGTGTCATGCACGCACTTGACGCCGACCCAGCATCCGCTGAACCGGGACAGTGCAAAGCCGATCAGGCCGAACTGCAAAATCTCCCCAACCCCGGCGGGGTTGAGGATCGGGATCATGGCGTCGACCAGGCCGTATTCGCTTTGATGCGCGGTGGTCGAGCTCTCGCAGGTGTGGTCGTCCCCCATGAGGACCAGCACACCGCCTAGCGGTGCCGTGCCGGCGAGGTTCGAATGGCGGAAGACGTCGCCGGTGCGATCTACGCCCGGGCCCTTGCCGTACCACATGCCGAAGACGCCGTCATAAGCGCCGTCGCCATGGAGATTGACCTGCTGCGTTCCCCAAAGGGCCGTGGCCGCCATGTCCTCGTTGACGCCGGGCTGGGCGACGATGTGTTGGGCGTCGAGGTAGCGCTTGGCGGCGGCCATCTGCTGGTCGAGATTGCCGAGCGGAGAGCCGCGGTAGCCGGAGATATAGCCGGCCGTGTTGTGGCCCGCCGCCAGATCGCGTGCGCGCTGCATCATCGGCAGGCGGACCAGGGCCTGGATGCCGGTCAGATAGATACGGCCGTCGGCCTTGGTGTATTTGTCGTCGAGTTCAACCTGCTGCAAGGCCACGTTGGCGCTCCCCGATAGTCGATCCGCCGCTTCGCGGTCAGCCAGCCACCAACAATAGTATTGCCCCGAGGGAAGTGAAAGCTGTCATGTACATGGCCATGACCTGTGATCGGCAGCTACGCCGATCCATAGTCCCGCCAATCGACCTCATCTTCGCTGACCAGATCGCCGAGCATTGAAGGGCCATCCTGGTGCACCGCCTCGGTGTCGCCGGAGACCAGCGGGTGCCAGTCCGGGAGATCGTGCCCGGCGGCCACAAGCCGGTAACCGCAGCTATGGGGCAGCCAGGTGAGCTCATGCACGTTCATGGGCGTGACCTTGACGCAGTCCGGCACGTTCTTTTGCCGGTTCGCGTAGTCCTTGCAGCGATGGCTGCAGAGATCGAGGAAGCGACAGGCGACGTCGGAGAGCGCGATTTCGCCGGTGTCCTCGTCTTCGAGGCGGATCTGGCAACAGAGACCGCAGCCGTCGCAAAGGCTTTCCCATTCCTTCGCCGTCATCTCGTCCAGCGCCTTCTCCCGCCAGAACGCTTTCTCGCTTGCGCGCTTACCGTCCTCAGCCGTCATTGGCATGGGCGAGCTGGCGATTATCAAGCACCAGGACGATCGGGCCCGTCTCATCCTGGCAGCAATTGCCGAGATGCACGGCGCCATCCTTGATCGTGAGGTCGAGTTTGTCGCCTTCTCGATTGTCGGACGTCTTCAGGATCCAGACGTCGACCAGATTGTAGGCCTCGCCGTTCTGCAGATAGGCCATGAGCATGTGGTGAGGCGGGCCGCTTCTGGCTTCGCGGGTGAGGAGCACGATGGCGTCCTCGATGCCGTCACTGTCTAGATCGCCGAGTGCTGCGCCCATGATCGTCTCGACGCCGATTTCGTCCTGGCCGATCGTGGAGAGATCCTGCGCGACCGCCGCGCGCAGCGCCTCGCTGCCCCAGGACAAAGCCGGGTTCCGATGCGGAATGGGTCGAGCCGCTGGCACCGGTGGACGATGAGCGCTCAGTCGCTGGATAGGTTTCAAGCCTTCAAGGCAGCGCCAGGCGGCGACCACAAAAGGAGAGCTGGCTGGGCGCCCTGTCGGTTTCCGCCTCTCATCAGCGCTCTCCGGCCGGCAGGCCCAGCCTCGCGCCTGCAGGATCTGGCGGGTTTCTTCCGCTTTCTGGCGGCAAAAGCCCTCTTCGAACTCGGCATGCCACAGGACGTTGCGGACATCAGGTGCTCGTCGGTCGATCACGCTGCAGGGCAGGCCCCGCTTGAGGTCGCCGACCTCGATCTCGATATGTCTCGTGAGCTTCCGCTCGGCGGCGATATCCACCTCCGAACTCTGGTCGAAGCTGCAGCTGGTGAGAGCCAGAGTGGCAGCTGCCATAACGGCCGAAAGAGGCGTATGCAAGGCGAATATTCCATTCGCTTCAAGTGTCGATGGACAAGGTGTTTTTCTTGTCAGCTTGAGCGTGCGGTATAGCAAAAAAGGTTGATGTTACAACGGTAAGACCCGGGAGTTCCGACGTTGTTTCTGCAACCGTGACCTAATGGCCATGCTCTGTGTGTAACATACCCACAATGAAAATTCTCTTCCGAAAACGCTTTGAATCGCCGCCAGAACGCTCAAAAATGCCGCCACCCCGTCCTTTCGATAGCGAGCGGTCGACCCTTGGCGTCGAGAACCTCGAGATCATGGCTCTCGGTGATCTGGCCGATCACCGTCAGCGAGAGGGAAAGCTGCTGGCCGATCGCCTGGATGGCGGGACGTTGTTCGGGGTGAGCGGTGAACAGGATCTCATAGTCGTCGCCGCCGTTTAGGGCGGCTTCGAGAGCGCCTCGGTGGGGGGCTGCGGCCTGTGAGATCGGAATTCGATCGGTATGGACTTCAGCGCCTTTGCCCGAGACCTCCAGCACATGGCCGAGATCGGCGAGCAGGCCGTCTGAGATGTCGATGGCAGCATGGGCGACACCGCGCAGCGCCTCGCCGAGGCTGATCCTCGGTTCGGGTAATCGGTAGCGACGGATCAGGAAATCGGAAGCTGTCATCGGCGGTGACAGGCGACCTTGTAGCACCTGGAGGCCGAGCGCAGCGCCGCCGAGCGTCCCGGAGACGTAGATGTCGTCGCCGGCGCGAGCACCGCTGCGGCGGAGAGCCTGGCCGCGGGGCGCTTCGCCCAGCATGGTGAGCGACAAGGAGAGCGGGCCCGGCGTGACCACGGTGTCGCCGCCGAGCAGGGTGACGCCGAAGGTTGCCTGATCGAGGCCGAGACCATGGCTGAATCGGCCGAGCCATTCCGGCGGCAGGCGCTCGGGGCGCATGAGGGCCAGGAGATAGCCGCGCGGTGTCGCCCCCATGGCCGCCATGTCCGAGAGGTTCACGCGGAGCGCCTTCTGCGCGATGTTATCGGCGGCGTCATGGGGAAGGAAATGCACACCTTCGACCAGCGCGTCCTTGGCGAGCACCAGCTGTGCACCTGCGGTTGGTTCCAGGAGGGCGGCATCGTCGGCGAGCCCAAGAGCACCCGGATGTCCGGCTGCCAGCGGACGCAGGTGTCGCGCGATGAAGCCGAATTCTCCGTCGCCGGCGGCGAGGTCTGGATCAGGCATCGCTGCCAGCCGATTTCTGGGAGAGGGCGGCGATCAGCTCTCTTTTTGCATCCGCGGCCAGCCGGTCGAGCACGGCGTTTAAGAAGCCGGTGTCATCTTTTTCCAGGAAGGCGTGGGCGAGCTCGAGATATTCGTTAATCACCACCTTGGCCGGCACATCAGGGCAATGGAAAAGCTCGAACGCGCCCGCGCGCAGGAAGGCGCGCAGGAGATAGCCAAGCCGGTTGAGTGACCAGCCCGAGGTGAGCGTCTGTTCGATGCGGTGATCCAGATCGTCAATGGCATCGAAGGCCCCTTTGGCGACGTTCTGGAACCAGTCGCGATCGACCGCGGGTGCTGGATCATCGAGTTCGAGCGGCTCAAGCAGGTCGGCCAGGCGAACGGCCTGGAATTCGGCCGTGACCAGCTCGATGTCCTGACCGGACAGCTCGGCCTGATAGAGGGCCTGAACGGCCCCGAACCTGGCGGCGCGCCTTCGGTTCATCGATTTGATCCGGGAGTCATCGGGTCAGCCTGGATTTGATCTCGAGGAGGGAGAGAGCGGCTCGCGCGGCGTCACCGCCCTTCGCTTTGCCTTCGGGATCGGCGCGTTTTCTCGCCTGAGCTTCGTTATGCACGGTGAGAATGCCGTTGCCGATCAGGGCGCCCTGATAAAGGGCAAGGTCCATCAGCCCGCGCGCACTCTCGCCGCCGACGATCCGATCGTGCCAGGTCTCGCCTTCGATCACGCAGCCGAGCGCCACATAGGCATCGTAACGACCGGCCTCCAGCGCGATCTTGATGGCGGCTGGGATTTCGAGAGCGCCTGGAACGTTGATCCGATCGAAGGTGGCGCCGGCATCTCGAAGGGCGCGCTCGGCGCCGGTGAGCAGCATCTCGCCGATCTCCTGGTAGTAGCGCGCCTCGACGATCAGGATATGGGGTCGAAGACCGGCCGGCCTCTCGGCTCGTTTGCTGTCGGTCAAGGCTGATGCTCCGAGCGAAAAGCCATCTGGCGCGCGACGTAGCGGGCGAGCATGTCGATTTCGATGTTCACGGCATCGCCTGGACGCCTGTCCGCAAGATTGGTCTCGGTAAAGGTGTGGGGAATGATATTCACGGCGAAGCGGGCACGGCCCGCCTCGTTGACTGTTAGGGATATGCCATCGACGGTGATCGAGCCTTTGACGGCGATTAGAGGAGTGAGTTCTTCTGGAACGTCGATCTCCAGGCGATGGGATTCGGCGATGGTGTCCAGCGCCGTCACCGTGCCGACCGCATCCACATGGCCGAAGACGATATGGCCGCCGAGCTCGTCGCCGATCCGAAGGGAGCGTTCGAGATTGACCCGGTCGCCGACCCGCCACCGTCCCGCCGTGGTGACATCCAAGGTCGCGCCCGAGGCGATGGCCGAGAAACAGTTGTCGTCTTTTTCGACCGCAGTGAGACAGATCCCCGACGTCGCGATCGAGCCGCCGATCGCGATGCCTTCGAGCGGCAATGCCGTTTCGATCGTCATCTGCCGGCCGTGTCGATCGTCGATCGACACGATGCGGCCGACATCGGTGATGATACCGGTAAACATGAGCGTATCCTAAGGTTCCCTGGTGATATACGTGGCGGCGAGGTCGGACGCCAGCACTTCCGTGGCCTTTCGCTCAAATGTTGGCGCATCGGCGAGGCGATCGAGACCGAGCGCCGCCACCGCGGGCAGGCCGTCACCGCCGAGCACCATCGGCGCCTGGAAGGTTGCCAGCCGATCCACGAGCTTTGCCTCGAACATCGAGGCATTGAGGGCCGAGCCGCCCTCGACCAGGAGCCGGGTGATGCCGCGCTCGGCGAGGGCGGTAAGCGCCAGGGCGAGATCGAGTTTTTCGTCTTCTGGATCATGGCCGATGCGGATGATCTCGACACCTGCTTGTTGATGAGCGAGCAGGGCTTCATCCGGCATGCCCGAGGCGATGGCCGAGAAACAGTTGTCGTCTTTTTCGACCGCAGTGAGACAGATCCCCGACGTC
>JBPCVQ010000575.1:0-17666 GCA_051010395.1 Geminicoccaceae bacterium
ACCATGGTCAGCCTCCGACGATCAAACGAACCTTGAGCGGCGCCGTCTTGATGGCGGAAAAAGGTTTGTCATTCGGGATCGTCACCGAGCCCGCGAACACCGTGGAGCCGCCGCCTTCATTCACGAAGGTGACATCGCCGCCACTCTCATTGACGCCATTCAGGACGACGCCGAGAGCCAGGCTGTCCGGAACCTCCAGATTGGCGACACCGCTGGTCAAGACCAGGTAGTTGCGCTCATCGGCATCCTCGATCACGACCGTCGCCGCGGTCTCGACGCTGACCGAAAGGCGAAAGATGCCGCCGAGATCCGTCTGCAGCGTTTCGATCTCGGTTTTGGCGGTCGCGAGATTGTTGCGAAGATCGGCCTTTACCGCGGGAATACCGTCGGCGGGCTTGGTGGCGTCGATGGCGCTGACCATGCTGCTTACTCCTCAAATGAAAACGAGCGGGCCGCCAGCCGGCGGCGCGGCTTACTGATCGCTGGATTGGCGAGATGCTGGCTTGTCACAATGATGGTGACATCAACTTATTCGGGATCATACAAGCTTGATGACAACCATCATAAGTTGTAGAACATGGCGGCAGTTCGACGTGCAGTACAGGGTCAAATAATAAGAATTATTTCCTATTTGTCAATCAGAAAATATGGATGCCATCATTGGGGTCAAAGAAAGCGACATGAGTCCAGCACGAACAAGCTACCGCTGACCGGCGCCCGGTCCGTCCGGCTAGACCCAGGGACAGTTGGAGTTGCGGTCGCCATAGGTCCAGCCTTCGCTGTAGCGGCGAAGAGCGAAGGGTGCGAGTTCCGATGGCATGTCGCCCGTTGCCAGGAGGCGGGCAACCAGCTTGCCGACACCGATCATCTTGAAGCCGTGATTGCTGTCCGCGGTCATGAAGGCGTTGTCGGCGATCCAGTCGAAAACCGGTACATTGTCGGGGGTGAAGGCGCCGATGCCCCCGTTTCGCCGCTCCTTGAAATAGGGTCGAATACCTTCAAATCGACCGAAGAGCTGCGCTGCTGTTGCGCAGTAATAATCCGCAAACCAATCGTCGGCCTGATAGTGATCATTCAGATGGCCGTAAGGTTCGAGCACGGCATCTGGCCCAAGCTTGATGGGAATGGTGCCGCCCTGGAGGCCTGGAAGACCGGTGCGCTCGGCAGCATAGCGCGTATAGAAATAGACATGATCCTTGAGTTCGCGCCCGTCGTCGCCAACGACCGGCGTATCCATCAGCTCGACATGAAAGACCGGGCTGTCATTGCCGTCAGCCGTTCGAAAATCGATGCTGTCGGGCAGATAGACCTCGCCTTCGAGCAACCGCCAAAAGGTCCACATGTCCATGGCAGCCTCGACATGACCGTCAGGAAACGTGACTTTTCGCGTGGCTTCCTCCCCAAGCCAAGACCAATGCTTCGGCATCCAGGCCCCCGCTGCAATGACGATCGCCTCATCGACGCGGATCCGTCCGCGATCGGTTTCGACGGCGGCAACCGTTCCCCCGACTTTTTCGTAACCCGTCACCTCGACGCCATAGGCCCGCTGCACCCCCCATTGCCGGCACTTCTGATCGAGACCCCAGCAGGCCATGTGGGTGCCTGCATAGCCGCTCGGTTTCTCGTGCAGAACGACGTCACATCGATCAGTTTTGAAATCCGGCCAGATCGACGTCAGAAAACGATGTGCGTCCTTCCCGATATAGAGATCGGAGGGATAGCCCTGATCGTTCTGGCTCCTGTGCAGTTTGATGTAATCCTCTTCCTGATTAGCCTCGCCGACTGAGACGTAGCCCACCTGCTGGAAGCCGAAATTGACGGGATCGCTCTCCCAGACCGCAACGCTTTCCCGCAAAATCGCGTGCAGCGGTCCGGTCATGTAGAGATTGCGCACACAGCCGCAGGCAAGGCCTGTAGCACCGGCGCCGGGACCTTGTTTGTCGATCAGGACGACATCGCTGCCCCTTCCCTTGCCCGAACGCTCCAGCGCCATCGCCAGATGCCAGGCCGTCGACATCCCATGCACCCCCGCTCCAACCACGACGAATCTACCGGTCGCCGGCAAGCGATCGACGTCGAAAAGCGGCACAACCGAAGGGTTCACCGGTTGGTCCGAGGGCGGCAACGGCCGATTCTGGAAGGGATACCATTGATTGTGACCAGTTGGATTTGGCGCGCGCATGCCCTTGAAGCCCCCTCTTGCCGTCGCCCGAAACATCCTCCGACATTGCCGGAAGCTGCTTCAGTGATCATGTTGAAGCTTGGCGATATAGCATGGCTGGAATGCCGGAGCGAAGCTTTCGATGGAGGATGAGTGGAGAACGATATGGCAGACCAGCATCGCACCGCCGCCGACATCCAAAAACTCGTCCCCAAGGACGAATTGAAACAGCTTCGTCAGCGGAGCGATGTTCCAGGGCTCACCTTTCTGGTAGGTCACGTCCTAACACTGCTGATCACCGGCTGGCTGGTGGCTGAAGCCCTAAGCAGCGCCTGGATGCTACCCACAATGTTCGTTCATGGCGTCGCGATCGTTCATCTGTTCGCGCCCTTCCACGAGACGACCCATGGCACCGCCTTTCGCACCCGCTGGCTGAACCGCGCGGTTGCCTGGTTCACGGGCCTCGCTCTACAGCTGCCGCCCACGCATTTCACGCTGGAACACGCAGCCCACCACAAATACACCCAGGACCCGGTGCGCGACCCCGAACGCATTCCCGAGGCCTACAGCATCAAGGGCTATCTCTGGTTTGCGACCGCCATCCCCTATTTCCGCGGCGCCCTTGCGAATCTCTATAACCATGCGCGCGGATCTTTCACTGAGATGGAGCTCACCTTCATCCCGCCGAACAGCCGGGCAAAGGTGCAGCGCGAAGCCTGGATCATCTGGTCAGTATATCTGGGAGTAGCCCTGCTTTCTCTCGTCCTTCAGAGCTGGGCCGCCGTCACGTTATGGCTTCTCCCGCGCGTCATCGGCGAGCCCGTCATGCGCATCATCCGCATGTCCGAACACGGCGCCTGCCCGCTCGTGCCGGACATGCTGAGAAACACGCGCACGGTCGTTACTCTGCCCCCGCTTCGCTGGCTGAACTGGAACAACGCGCATCACGCAGAGCACCACGCCATGCCGGCCATTCCGTTCCATATGCTTCCCGATTTGCATCAACATCTCGGCCGACATATCGAGGAGGTCAGGCCGGGCTATGTCGACACCCAGGCCCATATCCTGAGAAGCGCTGCAAGGTAATCCCACTCTCGGCCGAGAGACCCTGATAACCCGATCACGAAAAGCTCACGCAACAGGGGCTTTGCATTCGCAAGCTTGTGAGGGCCCGTGGGCTTTAAGATCGGCTATAATTTTCCAACTATGAACGGGGACCGAGGCCTGCTATCGAGCAGGCGTCCGACTGCTTGGAACGATACTGGTTTGGAGAGAATTGAATGGAGACTGTGATGGAAACCACGGCGGCACCGGCAGGGCGAAAAGGCGCTGGACGCTGGCTGTTCGGGCTTGGCATCCTGCTCCTCGTTCTCGCCTTGCTGGCACTTATCTACGAGATGACCACCGCTGCAGGCGCCGGCGGCTATCGACCGATCGCCGCAGGCCAGCTCTGGTTCAGCCTGCACCCCTACAGCCTTAACCTCACTCAGGCGATCACGCAGCGCTACCTCCTTCCCAGTCTCTGGGATCCGGTCATCGTCAACTTGCTGCAGTGGCCGGCCTGGTCGATCCTCGGTGCGCCCGGAGCCCTGCTCGCCATCCTGTTCCGCCCACGGACGAGAAAAGAGGGGTAAGCCCTTGCCTATTCACAAAAAGAAGGACTGGTCGATCGCCGATAAGAACGCGACCGACGAGGACGTCTACCTGAACCGCCGGCGCATTCTGACGGCATTCGGCATCGGCGGCGCCATCCTGGCGGCTCCCCTCGCCTTTCGCACCATGAGTGGCCTGATGCCAGCGCGTGAACCGATCGCGCCCCCCGCCCCCGATCCGTCTGCCAATCTCTATCCGGTCGAACAGAACCCCGCTTATACCCTGGATCGGCCTCTCAGCGCCGAAGACGATGTCCTGACCTACAACAACTTTTATGAATTCGGCTCGCACAAATCGATCTCGGCAGCCGCCCAGGCCCTGCGCATCCGCCCCTGGCAGGTCAGGCTCGACGGCATGGTCGAAAAGGAACAGACCATCGATATCGACGAGCTCTTGAAGGCTATGCCGCTGGAGGAACGCCTTTATCGCCACCGCTGCGTCGAGGCATGGTCGATGGCGGTGCCCTGGAGCGGGTTTCCCCTGAAGGCGCTGGTGGAGCAGGCGAAACCTCTCGCCAGCGCCAAATATGTGGTCATGGAAACCTTCAAGGACCCGGAGATGGCGCCTGGTCAATCGGCTGGCTGGTATCCCTGGCCCTATGTCGAAGCGCTGACGATCGAGGAAGCCACGGTCGATCTCGCCTTTATCGCGACCGGCCTCTACGGCAAGCCGATCCCCCGCCAGAACGGCGCGCCGCTTCGCCTTGCAGTACCCTGGAAATATGGCTTCAAGTCGATCAAATCGATCGTCCGCTTCACCTTCACGGACACGCGGCCCAAGACGTTCTGGGAAGAGATTCAGCCCGCAGAATACGGCTTTTGGGCCAACGTCAATCCGGAAGTCTCACACCCGCGTTGGAGCCAGGCGACCGAACGCGTTCTCGGCAGCGGCGAACGCGTACCCACCCTCCTCTATAACGGCTATGCCGAGCAGGTCGCCCATCTCTACAAGAACCTCCAAGACGAACGCCTGTTCGCCTAGGTGGCGTGGCAAGTGGCGTGGCCACCTCACGGGATTGGGACGGCCTTCGAAGAAAGGGCCTGGAAATCGCAGGGTATGCGGTCTCTTGTCGATAGGGGCTCGGAGGCATTTCGGTCCCAACATCGCCGGTCGAGGGCGAAATGACCCAGCTAGTGGTATGTCTTCTACAAAAGAGTCTCTATCCTGCGCTGGCAAGCTTGGCTGCATACCGTCGGTTCTAGCAATGGCGGCCGGAACCAAATGGTGTGGACACTCCACTAGAGCGGAAGGCTCATGCCAACCTTTTCGTCTCGCTTCGTGGTTTTTCTATCCCCAGAACAAAGCGTGAAGGGCCTTCATAACGGTCCGTGCAACCTTGCCTTTTCGGCTGTTGATGGCAAGTTGACGCCCATTGATGCGCAAGCATCGTCTTTCGCCATTCGGCTAGATTGGCCGGCCGAGTTCCCGATAGAGAGAAAGGTTGCGTCTGATGACAGGTTTTTCAGCCCGCGCGTCTTCCCTGGCGTTATTCGCCGGACTGATCTCGGCCTACGCGACCACACCGCTCGCCCATGAATCGACGGAACATAACTGCGCCATCATCGGCAGTTGGGTCGACCCGACCTCCGGGGACGTGCAGGCCTATGATCAGACCATCGAAACCGCCGCCACCTCAGATATCGTCATGCTTGGCGAAGTGCATCCCCACGTCGAGCACCATCGCTGGCAACTGGCGACCATCAGTGCGCTGCACGGCCGACGCCCGGACATGGTGCTGGGTTTCGAATCCTTTCCCCGAGCCGTTCAGCCCGCTCTCGATCGCTGGATTGAAGGGGAGCTCTCGGAAGACGAATTTCTAGAAGAAACCGATTGGCCCAGAAATTGGGGTTTTGATCCCGAGCTTTATCTGCCGATGTTTCACTTCGCCCGTCTCCACCAGGTGCCGATGGTTGCCCTGAACGTCGAGCGCGATTTCGTCTCGCGTATCCGTGACGAAGGGTTAGAGAACATTCCGGAAAACGAGCGCCGCGGGCTGACGGAGCCCAAGACGCCATCCGATGCCTATCTCGACAGCCTGGCGGCAACCTTCAGCCAGCATCTCGACATCCGCGGCAGCAATGAGAGCTCCGAGGGAGATGATGATGCCGCGGAAAACCAAGAAGCCGACGCCGGCGAGGAAACACCCCCTAAGTCCGATGACATCCGGGATGATCCCCGCTTTCAGCGCTTCGTGAAGGTTCAGACGACCTGGGATCGTGCAATGGCCCAGGCACTGGCGGAGGCGAGCGAACGCGAGGGATCACCACTTGTCGTCGGTGTCCTCGGTAGCGGTCATCTGGAAGGAGGCTTCGGCGTACCCTATCAATTACAGGACCTCATGACCAAAGATGCCTCGGTATTTCTGCCTGTGGCGCCAGCAGAAAACTGTGGTGCTTACAAGGACGAAGTGGCGGATGGGCTCTTCGTCCTGCCGCCGCTAAGCCAAATAGCAGAAGGCCCAAGCGGTCCGAAACTTGGCGTCATGATCGAATCGGCGGAGAAAAAGGTTCGGGTTTTGCAGGTCATGGAGGATAGCATCGCCAAAGCCGCCGATATCCGCGATGGCGATGCCATCCTGGAAGCGGCCGGCATCACGCTCGAAGATACGTCGGATTTGATCGGCATCGTGCAACAGCAAGCGCCCGGCACCTGGCTACCGCTCTCGATCGAACGGGAGGGCGAGACCATCGACATCGTCGCCAAGTTCCCGTCCGCCGCCAATGGCCATGGTAAACCCTGAGATGCAGCAGGCAGGCATGCGTCTCAGTCCGTCCCCCCTCCACACCCTTGCCGTCGGTGGCCTAAGCTTGGTGATCACGGTGATCGCACAGCCAGCCTACGCCGATGACAGGCTGCATCATACCATCGATCTCGCCCTGGAGCCGGCAACCGGCCATCTGGAGGCGACCGATCGGGTCGAGGTCAGCGGCTACGAGCGATTGGCCATCAAACCGGCTGCCGGCCTCTCGATCGATCAGATCACGATCGACGATGAGACCTTCACGACGGCAAGCGAAGACGGCGTCACCTGGATCCCGCTTCCGAGCGACGGCGAGCATCAGGTCGAGATCGCCTATAACGGTAAGCTCGAACAAGACGATGGGCGTCGCGGCCTGTCGCCGATGGTGAGCGCCGACGGCGCCTTCCTCCCCTACGGCATCGGCTGGCTCGCCAATGGTGGTGCTGAGGACGATCGGGTCACCTACATTCTGAACCTCGACGTCCCTGTTCCCTACAAAGCGGTGGCGACCGGATCACTGATCGACGAAGAGGAGGTGGATGGTCGCTATCGGGCATCCTTCGAGTCGACGATGCCAACCGAGCCGCCTTCGGTGTTCGCTGGTGAGTTGCAGATCGACGAGCGCGACCACGGAGAACTACGCCTGCGCACCTACTTTCCCGCCGACCGGCAGGACATAGCCTCGACCTATCTCGACCAGGCAGCCGGCTATATCGACCTGTTCGAGGAGCAGATCGGCGCCTATCCCTATGACGGCTTTTCGATGGTATCGGCCCCGTTGCCGGTCGGTCTGGGTTTTCCCGGCCTCACCTATATCTCCTCGCAGATCCTGCATATGCCGTTCATGCTGACCCGATCTCTTGCCCATGAAATCGCGCATAATTGGTGGGCAAATGGGGTCTTTGTGGATACGAGCGAAGGCAATTGGGCGGAAGGCCTGACCACTTACATGGCGGACTATGCGCTGGCTGAAACGGCAGGCGAAGATCCCGCCTGGGAGATGCGCCTCGGCTGGCTTCGCGATTTCGCCGCTTTGCCTGATGAGCGCGATCAGCCGATCAGCGCCTTTCGCAGCAAGGGCCACGATGCCGATCAGGTCGTCGGCTACAACAAGGTCGCCATGGTCTTTCATATGCTGAAGCAGGAGTTGGGCGAGGACGCCTTCGATGCCGGTCTCCGCGATTTCTGGGAGACGCATAAATTCGAGAACGCCGGATGGAGCGATCTGCAGTCAAGCTTCGAGGCGGCCGGCGGCCGCGGGCTTGACGGTTTTTTCGAGCCATGGCTGACACAGATGGGCGCCCCCACCCTCTCGCTCGAAGCGGCCGAGCTGCAGGAAAGTGACGGCGGCTATGAGCTGAAACTCGAAATTGCGAGCAGCTCTGCCGACTACGATCTGCTCGTGCCCGTTCAGATCGAACGCGCCGACGGCATCGAGCATCGGACGATACGCCTCTCGGATGGCAAGGCAGGCGCCACCCTCGATCTTACCGAACGCCCGCTCTCGATCGGCATCGACCAACGCCACGATCTGTTCCGCCACCTCGCCGATGATGAAGCGCCGCCGATACTTCGAGACGTCACCCTGCATGCCGACACGCTGACCGTCATCGCCGCCAATGGCAGTGAGGCGACCGCAGAAGTCGCAGAAGAACTGGCATCTCGCACCCTCGATACCGGCCTCCGTCGCGCCAATGCTGCTGAAGAGGCGATCGGAACCTCTCCGCTTATGCTGGTTGGTCTTGCTGGCGAGATGGCCCCCATCCTCGCCAAGGCCGGGATCGATGCTGTGCCTCCTGCACTCGAGGGGCAGGGCACGGCACGCAGCTGGGTCGCCGCGCGCAACGATGCACCGCCAGCGCTCGTGGTCGAGGCCGATGACGAGGATGCGCTGAGCGCCCTTCTCCGCCCTCTTCCCCACTATGGCAGACAGAGTTTCCTGGTGTTCAATGGCCGAAAGGTCATCGAAAAAGGCATCTGGCCCACAGGCGACAATGCGCTGACAAAACGTTTCGACTGAGCGCCAAGCGGCAAATTCGCTGTTTCAGCATATTCTCCTACGGTTTGACGGGGGAACCAGTTTTCGTATCAGCGATGACCGCATGGTAAACTTTCTTTCTTAATTTTCCGTTAAGAAAGGAGCCGCCTCATGCACGACATGCCCGTTGCTCTCACTTGCTGCGCTCTCGTTTTTGGCCTTGCCGCTGCCGATGCTCGGGCAGAAGCCGTCAAGGTGACGCCCGAGTTGACCGTCTTCACCGAGCAGCAGGCCCCTCCCGCCGATAATCGGCCGACTGTGCTGCGCGGCAGTGCCACAAAGCGCGGAACCGTCGACGGTCGCTACGGTGATGCCGGTTATGAACCGAGCCGCTTTCAGTTTGGTGCCGGCGACAAGCTATGGCTGACCGATCCGATCAGCGGCGAGGTGATCGTCTGCGATGAGCGGCGCACCAGCCGGGTCGGCAGTCGCTTCATCGGCTGTCTTCAAGACCGCCTGCCCTACGTTGTCTACGAATAAACTCAGATAACCGGTCAGATCAGAATGGCGATCAGCAGGACAAATAACAGAGCTCCAGCCCACCATTTCTGGTCGAGAACATAGAGGGCTATGATCAGCAAGATCAGGATGATGCCGAAAGAAGTCATGATGCCTCTCGCTGCCGGACCGACATGCGGATCATACGCCCGGCCGGTTCATTATCCATTTCACGCTTTCTTGCGCGACATGACGAGCGTTGTCCAGGGCCCAATCTGGATCCGCTGACGAAGAAACAGGCCGTGGCCATAATGCGCGACCAACACACGACTCGCTTGGCGGTCCAGGAGGCCAGACAGCACAGCGATGCCGTCAGCAGCCAGAACCTGGCTGAGATCCCTCGCCATGCTGCATAACGGATCGGCTAGAATGTTGGCGAGGATGACGTCATAGCGTCCATGCATGCGAATTTGCGGATCGGCATAGCCTTCGCTCAGAAGCGCTTTCACATGAGCACCGACACCGTTCAGAACGGCGTTTTCCGCCGCCACCTCGACGGCGATCGGGTCGTTGTCGACGGCAAGCACCCGTGCGCGCCAACACTTCGCCGCGGCGATCGCGAGCATGCCGGCGCCACATCCCATATCGAGAACCCGGCGGAAACGCCGCCGCCGTGCTAGCTGGTCTATCGCCTGAAGGCAGCCCTGGGTGGTGGCGTGTTCTCCCGAACCGAAGGCGAGGCCAGCATCCAGGCGGATGGGCGTCGATCCCTCGGGCGGCGGCGTGTCGACATGACTGCCATGGACCCAGAAGCGGCCAAACCGTCGCGGCGGCATGTCAGCCTGGACTTCCTTTACCCAGTCCGCATCCGGCACCTGGTCGATGTCAATGGACACCGATCCCAATGATGCGCGCTCGGCCAGGGGCTCAAGGAGAACCTCCAGATCCTCGGGGTCAGGCTCCTCGCGGTGCAGCATCTCGACACACCAGAGCTGCCCATCGCCATTTTCCGCATCATCAATCTCGAAAGCGGCGATACTTAAGGCATCAACATCGACCGAGTCCAAAAACAATTCAACTGCGCCGGCAGGAATGACAAAGCTGCTTTTCCAGAATGGTTCCACAGTCACTCACACTCATTAAGACTTGAGGGGGACTTTATGCCGGCGTCACGAAACTGTCGATGACTTTCTTGGTGCCGGACTTATCGAAGGCAATTTCCAACTTGTTGCCATCGACAGTCAGGATGCGGCCATAGCCGAATTTGTCATGAAAGACCCGCTGGCCGATCTCGACGTCATGCTTGCTCTTCGGCAGCTCACTCCCCAGGAGCCGCGCATGCCCCTCGATAACGGGTGGCCGCCCCGCAGCCCGCATGCGGTTGAAGCCAGGACCGCGACCGTCGCGCGAACGGCTGTGCAGATCATCGAACCAGCCGCTGGCGGCAGGCTCATGCAAGGTCTGACGCTGCAGGAACTCGGTATGCTCGGCTGGCAGTTCCTCAATGAAGCGGGACGGCACGCTCGCCGCCCATTGATTGTAGATCCGCCGGTTGGCCGCGTAGGAAATCGTAAGATAGCGCCGCGCGCGCGTGATGCCGACATAAGCAAGCCGACGTTCCTCCTCCAGCGCCTTGGTCCCGCCGCCGTCGATCGCCCGCTGGTTCGGGAACACCCCCTCCTCCCAGCCCGGCAGAAACACCCGCCTGAACTCCAGCCCTTTGGCGGCATGCAGCGTCATGATGGTCGCCATGTCCGATGTTGGATCCTGGGCATTGTCCATCACCAGGCCGACATGTTCGAGAAACCCTGTGAGCGTCTCGAATTCATCCTGGGCCTGCACCAGCTCCTTCAGATTCTCCAGCCTGCCAGGCGCTTCGGGTGTTTTATCATTTTGCCACATCTGCACGTAGCCGGACTCTTCGAGCACAGTCTCGGTAAGGAGCCGAGGCGGCACTTCCCTGGACTGATCCCGCCAGCGCGTGAAGTCATCCAGGAGCCGCGTCACCGTGGTCCGCACCTTAGGCTTCAGCTCATCGGTGCCGATGAGCATGGCAAGCGCACCGTAGAGGCTGGTATCGCTATCGCGCGCCGCGCGACGAAAAAGCTGCACCGTGGCGTCACCGAGGCCGCGTTTCGGCAGGTTGATGATGCGCTCCAGCGCCAGATCGTCGTCGGGCTGCGCGATGACGCGCAGATAGGCGATCGCATCCCGGATCTCCTGGCGTTCATAGAAACGCGGCCCACCAATCACCCGATAGGGCAGGCCGAGGCTGATGAACCGCTCTTCGAAGGATCGGGTCTGAAAGCCAGCGCGCACCAGCACGGCGACATCGGCGAGTTTGCCCTTATCCCCTTCGCTATCATCGCGCTGATAGGCCTCGATCTCCTCGCCGATGAAACGTGCCTCCTCCTGATCGTCCCAGAGGCTGGCAATCTGCACTTTCGAGCCTGGCTCGTCCTCGGTCCAAAGCGTCTTGCCCAGCCGATCCCGATTGTTGGCGATCACACCAGCCGCCGCCCCCAGGATATGCGCGGTCGAGCGATAGTTTCGCTCCAGCCGGACCACCCCAGCGCCCGGAAAATCCTTCTCGAAGCGCAGAATATTGCCGACCTCGGCACCACGCCAGCTATAGATGGACTGGTCGTCATCACCGACGCAGGTGATATTTTTATGCCCTTGGGCAAGAAGCCTCAGCCAGAGATACTGGGCGACATTGGTGTCCTGATACTCGTCCACCAGGATCGCCTGGAAGCGGCCCTGGTACTCCTTCAGAATTTCCGGCTCCTTGGCGAACAGCGTCAGGCAGTGCAGCAGGAGATCGCCGAAATCGCAGGCGTTCAACGTCAGCAGGCGCTCCTGATAGGCCGCATACAGCTCCCGCGTTCGCCCAAGCGCAAAGTCGCCGATATCGGCTTCCGGCACCTTGTCGGGGGTCTGTCCACGATCCTTGAAACGGCCGATCAGCCCTCCCAGCACCTTGGGCGTCCAACGCTTGGCATCGAGATCGGCGGCTTCGATCACTTGCTTCATCAGGCGGAGCTGATCATCGACATCGAGGATGGTGAAGTTGCTTTTCAGGCCGACCAATTCGGCGTGACGCCGGAGCAGGCGAGCGCCCAAAGCGTGAAACGTCCCGAGCCAGAACCCCTCGACGCTGGCCCCGAGCAGCGAGCCCACCCGATGGACCATTTCCCGCGCGGCCTTGTTGGTGAAGGTCACGGCGAGCACCTGGAAGGGCCTTACCCGCTGGGTAACCAGCATGTGGGCGAGCCTTGTGGTCAGCACCCGAGTCTTGCCCGTGCCGGCGCCGGCCAGCACCAGGAGCGGCCCATCCTCGGCAAGCACTGCTGCCTGCTGCTCGTCATTCAGCCCATGGAGGTAGGCCAGCCCGCCCGGCCCCCTGCCCTCGGCATCAGCCGGCACGGGTTCGGCATGAACCATCGTCATCAATCCTCGTCAGCGGTGCCCTTTGCCAGAGCCGCATCGCCCGGCGGCCCTTTTCAGCGGTCGCTAACATGCGCCAAGCCCGCCCCGCCGTCGAGTCCGGGGCTGCCAGCCCCTGGGTATGGAAGAATGGTGTTGGGTTGTTGGTTGCTGAGGAATGGCTGGCGAGTGATGAGCCTCAATCTGTGTTGTTTGCTTATTTGCAGACATAACAGTTAGGCTTCGGTGTACAAAAAAACATCGTTTTACAAAAAAAGATTATTGTTTTACGTTAATTTTCATCAATTCGCATGAATGGGGAATAGCGATGGCTAACCTCCAAAGAGTTCGTCAAGTTAGCCGATTATTGGCCTGGTTATGTTGGATACCGATAGCGTTCATGATTGCCATGTTTCTCCTGTTCGTCGCTGGCGTTGAACCCGTTGAATATGTAACGGAGAATACGCATTCGGACACGATAGAGGATGATGGCTCAACAACGACGAGCACCACAACTGGCAGATATAAGTTTGGTTACGGTGAGCGCTTCGACAGCGGCATTGATCTCAGTTTCCTAGCGCGATTAGCTTATGCTATCTGCACGTCAATTCCCGCTGCCGCTCTGTTGTTTGGCCTACTTAAGCTCAGAGGGCTGTTCAAGACCTATGCGACCGGAGAGATTTTCTCGGAGACGGCCGCAAGCTGTATGAAGTGGTTTGCATTTGGCCTTATTGGGTCGACGCTCTTACAGCCGATCTCCGATTTCCGTAGGTATCAGATGCTCATGTTCGCCTCGACTGGAGATACATCCATACACTTCGACTATCAAATTGATGGGTTAGCAGTCTTCCCGGGTCTCGTGTTTCTTGTGATTGCCTGGGTTTTGGGCGAGGCGGCACGAATTGCCCAAGACAATCGATCGATTGTTTGAGTATGTCGATAATTGTGACTCTCGGCGTCATGTTAGCTCGTCGAAAAATGCGTTCAAAGGAACTGGCGAACTTAATTGGTATTACTGAGCAGAACTTGTCCTTGCTCAAATCGGGAAAGGTGCGTGGCGTTCGCTTTGAAACCTTGGAAAAGATATGTCGAGAACTCGACTGTCAGCCAGGGGATTTGTTGAACTATCGCCCGGTCGAAGAACCTGAGTGAAATCCATAGACAAAACACACCTTTTCTCCCTTTAGTCGCCTCCGTTTTCTGTCAACGAGCTGCAGATCCACTCTTCAAGCACCGGTCAGTGGGCGCTATTGTTTTTCTTCTTCTGTTGCACGAAATGCCCTCACCAGGACCGCCTTGATGACTGCCAATCTGTTCAATGCTTTCAAACCCGCCTTTGCCAACGCGAATGCGCGACCGGCACTTTCCCTGCGGGGCGGCCGTATCATCACCTATGGTGATCTCGAGTGCGCAGCCGCGCGCATGGCGGCCTTGCTAAAAGTAGAGGGTGTTGCCCCCGGCGACCGCGTCGCCGTGCAGGTAAAAAAGAGTGCGGAAAGTGTTTTTCTTTATCTCGCCTGCCTCAAAGCCGGCGCCGTCTATCTGCCGCTGAATACCGCCTATACCGATAGCGAGCTCGACTACTTCTTCGGCGATGCCGAGCCCAGACTGATCGTCTGTACCCCAGAGCGGGCGGGCGGCATCCGCAAGCTCAGCTCTTCTCAAGATGCCACCATCCACACCCTCGATGCCGATGGCGGCGGGAGCCTGACGCAGGCGGCATCCGGCATGAGAGACGATAGCCAACCGGTGCATCGCGTTGCTGCAGACCTTGCCGCCATTCTCTACACCTCCGGTACAACCGGTCGATCCAAGGGCGCGATGATCACCCACGGCAACCTGCACGCCAATGCTGAAACCCTGATAGATGCCTGGGGTATCTCATCTGATGACGTGCTTCTGCACGCCCTTCCAATCTACCATGTCCATGGTCTGTTCGTGGCACTCAACACCTGTCTGATGACATCTGCCCAGATGCTCTTTCACCAAAAGTTCGACACGGACGCCGTGCTCGGTGACCTGCCGCATTCGACGCTCATGATGGGGGTGCCAACATTCTACACGCGACTGCTCGCCAGCAGCCGGCTGGATACCGATTGCTGCCGGAACATGCGTCTCTTCATCGCCGGCTCAGCCCCACTGCTCGATGAGACGTTTAGGGCGTTCGAACAACGCACCGGCCATGCGATCCTAGAACGCTACGGCATGACCGAAACCGGCATGCTCTGCTCGAACCCGCTCAAAGGCGATCGCCGCCCCGGCACTGTCGGCCCGCCGCTGGCGGATGTAGAGGTTAGGGTGGCAAGCGAGTCGGGGTCGATCGTGGCCCCCGGCGAGGTCGGTATTCTGGAAGTGCGTGGCCCGAATGTCTTTAACGGTTATTGGCGCATGCCCGAGAAGACGACGGAGGAATTCCGGGAGGACGGCTTCTTCATCACCGGGGACATCAGCCGGATCGACGAGGATGGCTATGTCCACATCGTCGGGCGCGCTAAGGACATGATCATTTCCGGCGGCTTCAATGTCTACCCCAAGGAAATCGAGGCGGTGATCGATCAAGTCGACGGTGTCGGCGAGAGCGCCGTGATCGGCCTCCCCCATCCCGATTTCGGCGAAGGCGTCGCCGCGGTCGCCACCGGCGACGGGGTCGAGGAAGAAGCCGTCATTGCAGCTTGCAGAACGCAGCTAGCAAGCTTCAAGGTTCCGAAGGCGGTCTTTGTCCTAGACGAACTACCGCGCAATGCCATGGGCAAAGTTCAAAAGAACCAGCTTCGTGAGTGCTATGCCCAGGCCTTCCAGAACACTCGGTAGATCTGCAGCCCATTGCTCATCCGCTTTTGATGACTGTATTGAAGCGAGGCTATGCTAACAACGGCGTAACAAAATTCGAATTCGAGGCACTTTGTAATGACATCCGATACGCCCGCTGAACCTCTAACTCATTTACCCCCTGAACAGCTTCGCCCGGCTTGCAGCCCCGAGAAATTTGCATTTGAGACTACGGCGGAGCTTGAGGATGTCGACGGGCTGATCGGCCAGGAGCGTGCCGTCGAGGCCATACGCTTCGGGACGAAGATCAAGCGGCAGGGTTTCAACCTCTTTGTCCTTGGGTCATCTGGGCTCGGCAAGCATGCGGCAGTGAGCCGACATCTCGAGGAAAGGGCGGCGGGTGAGCCGAAGGCTGTTGACTGGGTCTATGTCAATAATTTCGAGGTCAGCCATAAACCTCAGGCACTCCAGCTGCCGTCTGGGCGCGGCGTCGCGCTCAGAAACGGCATGGCCGCGACGATCGATCAATTGAAAGGCGCCATACCCGCTCTGTTCGAAAGCGACGACTACCGAAACCGCCGCAGGGCTATCGATGAGGCGATGGAGGGGGTCCACAAGCAGGCGCTGGAAGCGCTGAGCCAGGAGGCAAAAACGGCCGGAATCGCGCTCGTGCAGAACCAGCAGGGGCTTGGAATGGCCCCAATGCAGAATGGCGAGGTCATGCCGGCTGAAGCCTTCAATGCTCTGTCCGATGACGAAAAGAAACGCCTCCAGGAGACGATCGGCGCGCTGCAGAAGAAGCTCGCAGAGATCATGGAAAACTTGCCGAAATTGAACCAGGAACGGCGGGACAAGGTCCGCGAGGTGAATCGGGAACTCGCAGCTGTCGCCGTCCTGCAGGCGCTTCGCGACGTGAAACAAGCCTTTTGGGGGACCGAGCCGGTCCTGGCTTACCTGGAGGCCGTGCGGAAGGATCTGATCGAGCATATCGAGATGTTCGTACCGTCGGGTGCTCCGGAGGCGCCGGCGGCGGCGGGCGTTCCTCAAGCTGCGCAGCCTGAGGATGACGGCCGTTTTCGGCGCTATGAGGTCAATATCCTCACTGGTGACGGTGCGGCAGCCGAAGGTGACGAACCCCAAGTCGAGCCTGCCGGTGCTACCGGCTCGCCGGTGGTTTATGAGGATTATCCGACGCTTGGAAACCTGGTCGGGCGCATCGAGCATCGCTCGCAGATGGGTGCTTTGATGACCGACTTCACGCTCATCAAACCGGGGGCTCTGCATCGGGCGAACGGCGGTTATTTGCTGCTGGAAGCGCGCAAATTACTGACGGAACCGTACGCCTGGGACGCGCTCAAGCGTGCGCTTCGGAGCGCATGCATCAAAATCGAAGCGCCCGGCGCCGCCGCCAGTCCGATGACGACCACCACCCTCGAACCAGCACCTGTTCCGCTCGATATGAAGGTCGTCCTGTTCGGTGATCGCGGGCTCTACTACCAGCTCGCCGCTGCCGATCCCGATTTTTCGGACTTGTTCAAAGTCGCCGCCGACTTCGAGGAAGTCCTGGAGCGGGACGAGGCGTCCGGCCGGGACGGGGCGTCCAGCCGGGAGGAGGATGCCGACCTCCTCTATGCGCGTCTTCTGGGCTCGGTTGCGAGGCGCCAGGACATCCGGCCGCTCGATGCGACGGCGGTCGCGCGCGTCATCGATCAGAGTGCGCGCCTGTCGGGCTCTTCGGACAAGCTCTCGGTGCGCATGAGCCCGATCGTCGACCTCATTCGCGAGGCGGATTTCTGGGCGGAGGAGGCAGGCGACGATGTGCTGTCCGCCGGCCACATCCAGAAGGCGCTGGAGCAGCAGGACCGACGCCTCTCCCGCATCCGCGAGCGAGCCTATGAAACGATCACCGACGATACGGTGCTGATCGATACCGATGGCGCCAAGGTCGGGCAGATCAATGGGCTGAGCGTGTTGCAACTCGGTGGTTTTAGCTTCGGTAAGCCGACCCGCATCACGGCGCGCGTCGGCATGGGTAATGGCAAGGTTCTGGACATCGAGCGCGAGGTCGAGCTCGGCGGGCCGCTGCACACCAAGGGCGTCCTGATCCTCTCCGGCTTTCTCGCTGCACGCTTTGGCCAGAATTATCCGTTGTCGCTCGCAGCGACCCTGGTGTTCGAGCAGTCCTATGGCGGTGTGGACGGCGACAGTGCGTCCTCGACCGAGCTCTACGCTCTCCTCTCGGCGCTGGCCGACGTGCCGATCAAGCAGGGGCTCGCAGTCACGGGCTCGGTCAATCAGTATGGAGAAATCCAGGCGATCGGTGGCGTCAACGAGAAGATCGAAGGGTTTTTCGAGATTTGTCGCGAGCGCGGGCTCACCGGCGATCAAGGTGTGCTGATTCCGCCGGCCAACGTCAAAAACCTGATGCTCAAGCCCGAGGT
>JBPCVQ010000576.1:0-5416 GCA_051010395.1 Geminicoccaceae bacterium
GGGTCAATTCCCGGTTCGACTTCTTGTCGATCTCGCCCGAGCCGCCCTCCAGGAGCAACACGCCCTCGAAATCACGCACCAGATGCGGGCACTTGGCAGGGTCCACCATCATGTGAACCGTCTCGTCTGCCGTGAACAGCCGCGAGTTGACCGCATTCACGCGCGATCTTTCGGAGGGATTGTATGATTTCACGTGAAACGTCAGGCGCGTGCCGAACGTCGGCCTCAGTTCTCTTTCGACCAGCTGCCAATCGTTACCAAATTCGCCGGAGGTTCTCCTGGCTCCACCTGTGGCGTCTCCATAGCACTTAATATCTCCAAGATGCGCCTTCCAATCCATTGCGATCTTGCGGCAAACTGCCGGCGTGTTGCTATTACGCGGGATATAGACCTCACCGAGCCATCCTGTACCGAACTGCCCGTTCGGCAGGGCCATCTCCTGCCCAATGCAAGCAACCCCCGGTTCAACATTGAAGTCGAATGCCAAGATGAGCGGTGATTTCGGGTTATAATCAAGCGCCGCCTCATGCCGTTCCGCCCGGTAGTTGTAATAGCATTGCCCCGCGAACGTGACGAACGATCCGCGGTACTCCTGCTCATAGCTCTGCTCGTCCAGGTCGCGCTTGGCCGCCTCGATCTCCGAAGCCGGTAGGATGTCCTCAGATGGCCACCAGTAGCCCGCCCATTCGCCCGTGGTGTCCCTGAGAGCGGCCTGGTGCATGTCGTAGTAGTGATTGCGCCCCTCCGGCACGCCGATCAACCACGCCCAGCCAAAGCGGCCTGGTGTGCTCAGCGATGGGCGGATGTGGAGCGGCCACGCTCGGGCATGGCAGTTCGCAATCTCGTCGATCACGCAGCCATCCCACGGACTGCCCTCGATCCGCTCGGGCTTATCAAGCCCGTGAACAAAGATGTGGCTTTCCTGGTGCCGGAAGTTCGTGATCCGTATCCTGAGCTCCGAGATATTTGCGTCTATGATCATAGGCTTAGGCAGATAGGCCAGCATATCGGCCCAGAAGATGTCCTTAGCCTGCTGGCGAGTCGGGGCGCCGAAGAAGAACCTGGACGGATTAAACTCCGTCCCTTCCATCGCCTTTCCACCCAGATAGCGCTTGGCGCACTCGGTCTTGCCGGATCTACGCCCCGCCGGGACCGTGACGAACCGCGCCTTGGTGTTCATGAGCTCGTGCTGGACCGGGTGATGCTCCAGCAGGTAGGCGCGCTTGTTCCAGAGGTAGTCCTCGGTCATTGCGACTTCTTCATATCGGTAATGATCTGGTCCGTCGTTCTAGGGTCATCAGCAGCCACAACGTAGCACCACGGGCAGCTTGAGCTTGTGCCCCCCTCACACCTGGGCGGCCCTTGGCAGATGTAAATAAATGCGGCCTCGGTCATGCCGTGCGCAAATAAAGCACCACTCGATAGAATGGCGGGTTGTTATTGTAGGTGTGGGTGTGGCCGTCGCCTGAGCCGGTCGAACCTGTCTCCCCAACATCCGCCACCAACGAGCTTGGCCTCATGCGGTACTCGGTCGAGCTGCCGCTGGCATCGAACCCCCTGGCCACCTGATCGGTCGCGCTTGGCGTCCCGGTCGACGTTGTCACCTCATCGGCAAACATGCCGTGCTTGTGCGCCGGCAGCTGCGCCTCGGTTAGAATCGTCGGATCGGTCTCGCTGACGCCGACAAACTCGTCTCCTGGGGTCAGGACGCCATTGCCCAACTTAGGGAACTTATTGTCACCCACCCGCGTCCACGTCGCCGTGACGCCAGTCCATGGCACCGGCGGCGTGTTGCTCAGCGTGAGCTTCATGCCCTCGCCAACCGGGTACTCCAAGTCGTACAGCTGCTGGAGCGTCAGGCCGCCGATCTGCGTTGCGTTGACCGCCTGATCGACTGTGGCCCCTGTGATCGTCCCGCCCGTAATCGCGACCGCGCTGGCGTCCTGTTCCGCCATGTCGCCGAGAGCGTTGTTGATCGCTAGCGTGTTTTCGGTGTCCTGCTTGATCGCCGTCTTGTCGTAGCGCTGGATGTCGTTGACGGTCGCCGTTGCGTTGTTCTCCTGCGCGCCGATCGGAGCCGCGTTGACCCCATTGCCCGCATCGTTGTCATCGAGATTCTGCCCTTGGGGCGTTGGGTAAGGTAGCGTGATGGTCATCAGAAAGGCACCTCTGGCGCTTCGTCGTCAGGAACCACAGCACGGGCCAGCCTGAGCACCGCCGCGCGCCTCACCTGATCACTGACAGTGTCGTCAAGCGCCTTGGTCATCGCCCTAAGCGCCGATGGCGACGACAATACTTGCGAGCCCTTGCGGGCCAGGATGGCGAGGGCAATGCCTACTGGCGGGCTAGAGACACCAGCAGCCAGCGTCGCACCGCCTAATAGGCTACGGACGCCCCCTAGGGTAAACCTGCGCTGCAGAAAGCTCGACACGTCCGGCACGGTGAAATCCGAAGCCGCCCGCGCCACATCGACGAACTTCTCCAGTTCAGAAGACGTCACCCCTGTGTTTTTCAGTGCCTCATCAAGCACTTGGCGCCCCTGGGCGCTGTCTAAGCCGAGATTGCCAGCAAAATTCGCCGGATCGAAGTTTAGGGAACTGCCCTTTGGCGCGCCAGAGGCTGTAGCTTTGGCCAACGCACCCTCGACATGACGTCGGGCAACGCCCTTCATTGCGTCATTGCCGACAAGGCGCCGCAAATCGGCCATTGCCTGGGGAGAGCGAGTGTTGACCACAGCCTTAAACGCTTCATCTGCGTTGGCGCTTCCTGCCTTGGCAAACTTCGGATTGAAGATGTTGCGGTCAACACGCCCAAACCTCTTGGCGGTCGCTGTCTCGAAAGGCCGGATTGAATCGGCAAAAAACGAGTTTGCCCGTTGCAAAGCGCCGATGATCCCCTCGCCTACATCAGGCGGCAAATTGCCAACATCCAGACTGTTCATGTCCTGTTCGAGCGCCTGCTTGATCTGTGCGGCGCGGGAGATGTCAAAGCCCTGAGCACTCGCCCTCTGCGTCGCCTCATTGAGCGAACGCTGAAGACCGCGCGCCTGGGTAACCGTCAAACGGTCAGGGATGTTGGCGAAATTATCAAAGAACTGATCAAGCGGATTGCGCAGCTCCTCCGGCTGCACCAACGTTTTCGCCTCGCCTCTAGCTCCCGGGACGAACACCCGCGCGGCCGATCGCTGGTCACGGATCTGATTGGCAACCTGCCGCGTGCTGTCGGTTGGTACGATAGTAGGATTGCCCGCTGCCTCTGCCTGCTTGGCGAAATCATCGTAAAGCGCGCCAGACACCCGGCGGAAGTCCTTGAACTTGCCCTTGGCAGCCTTGACCAGATCGACTCCTAAATCAGCCGTGGTTGCAGTTGGCGCCAGCTCGTTCAAAAGCGCCCCCGCCCGATCCTCCACAGCTTTGCCTGACGCCTTGGCTAGCTCTTTGAACGGTGTTCCAACGAACGGAAAGATGCCGAGCACACGAGAGAAACCCTTGACGCTGGGCCGCTTGCTTACCTGCACCGCCGCGAGCGGCACCCCTTGCTTGGCGGCTTCCTCCGCAATCTTCCTGGTCGGCTCGCCACTCACACCCAGCAGCTTGCCCATGAGCGGCTTGAACGATTTGACCAACGGTCCTAGCGCAGCAGCACCAGCGCCGAACGCAACATCCGTCACTCCCTCTTGCACCGCTCGGGCCGCTTCCTCTGGCACCGACACGTCAGGCTGTGGCCTGCCTTGAAAAGCTCGGATCGCCCGGTTAGCCACGTCGAACGCTGAGGACCCTGCTGCCGCGCCTAAGCCACCGCCCGCCACCGCACCAACAGGTCCACCCGGAGCGCCAAGCACTCCACCCAAGGTGCCGCCAGCAGCCGTAAACGTGCCACGGTTGATCGCCCCGCCGGTTAGATCAGTCAACGGCGCCTGCGTTGGCTGTTGAATCACCATTTCAGGTATGCGCGCACCGCGCGGTAGAGGCTGAGCACCGCCGCCCACAGGAGAAGCCACAGCAGATGTGGTTTGATTGCGCTTGGCAATCTCCGCATCGATCTGCTCAAGCGTGACGCCGCCCTGCGCTTGCCCGCCCTGCCGCCTGGCAATCTCGCGATCTATGTCCTCAAGGGTTACCGGCAACGCCCGCCCTCAATTGCATAAGCTGTTCAATGCTCATGGTGCCAAGATCGGCTTGTGTAGCGGTTGCGGCAGAAGGTGCCTGCGGGATCGCTTGGGTGACGGCGGGAGCACCTGGGGCGCCAGCCGCGACGCGCTGGTCAATCAACCCAATGCCCTGCTCGATCTCGCGCAGCAGCTCATCCATGCGCGCGACCACCTGCTTGGAACTCTTGAGCCCGGTTATCTGGAGATCGTCCTTAGCCGTGGAGATGTCCTGCACAGTCACCCGCTTACCTTGCTTGCGGCTGAGCGCCACGGCATAGGCAAGCGAGTTTGCCGCGCCTTGATTGGCCGAAATGCTGGGGTCACTTAGAAAATTCTGAACTTCCTCGCTTTCAGTCGCCACCACCGGGCCAAGCAATGTCTCCGAAATCGCATTCACGCCTGGAATGACGTCGGCCAAATCCCGAAGAATGCCACCGCCTGTCTGGAGTGCCTTGTTGACAGAACCAAGGGCACCTGCGCGTTGTGGGTTGGCGGCGAGGTCATCACGCAAGGCTTGAAGCTTGGTTTGAGCCAAACGAAGCCCTCCAGCAGACGACTGAAGCTCCTCCGCCTTGCCCGGCGTCAAGCCCGTGCCGGCAAATGACCCAGCGCCTGGCTGTCCAGCTGCCTCACTCCGAGGCACGAAGATCGACCCGCTAGGCGAGTCAGCCGAGAACACCTCAACCAATGGCTCGCTGCGTTGCGCCAGCTCCGCTTGCCGAGCAGCGAGGTTCCCGCGCCTCAGCTCCTCATCGACACCAGCCGCGCGGCCTAGGCGAGCCTCAGTGAGGCCAAACTGGCGGATGCCCTCTTCTGCCGCGCGCTGCTTTTGCCCGCTGGTGATGCCGAACTGCCGAACCCGCTCGGCATCTGCCGCCGCCTTGCGCTGGGCCTCCTGCTGAGCCCTCTGGTTCTCCAGCGCCTGCTGTTGCGCTGCGGCCTGGCGCTGCGCCTGCTCTTGTGCCTGTTGCTGTTGGAACTGCTCGCCAGCAGCAAGGCCGCCGAATCCGCCTGCAATGCCACGGGTCAGCGCATCGGCGAACGTCTGATCGCCGCGCAAGAAACCTTGGGAGAAGCCCTGCAAGGCGCCAGCCGCTCTTGGGTCTTTCAAACCTGGCAGGCCTAAGACGTTGGTCGGGATGCGGAATGGTGCCCGTTGACCCCCACCACCAAAGAACGGGGTTAGCTGCGTCGGACCGTTGGCCATTAGAACAAGCTCCCCAGTCCGCCACCAAGCTGGGCACCGAACCCGGCGCCTACCGGCCC
>JBPCVQ010000577.1:0-6387 GCA_051010395.1 Geminicoccaceae bacterium
ATATAGAAGTTTCAATTTTGACGATTGAACGACCTAATTGACAATTAAGAATGAATGTCAATTAGAAGTTGTTCTTCGCTCCGGCCCAACATTTTCGTTCAACTCGCCAGCTGGCCCGCCCCGGACCGGGGATCCACCTTGGACCGGGGGGCCTGGCGGATGAGTGAGCGCGTCTCGCAGACCTGAGGTTCGAAATGCCGGTCGATCACCTCGAGGGCGGCGTTTTCGTTGAAATCCTTGCACGAGAAAATATCGAAATAGGCCTCACCGCTATGATCGCAGAAATGCGCGGAGAGATTGCTTGTTTCGATCAGCTGCACCAGCGTGAAGCCCGACGTCTTGGGCTGATCATGCCCGAAATGCTCGATCCAGGGCGCCCCATAGGCCTTCATGTCGACAGCCTTCACCAGATCACGGGCGAACGCCGCAATGGCGTCGCGATCACTGATCCGATCGTTGCACCCGGCAGCATCGACGACGAGATGTTGACCGAAGGCCTCGGACATGGGCTTTCTTCCCTTTCCAAAAATGCGTATGAACTGCCGCCGACGACGACGGGGAGCGCTGCGTATCATGGTAAGCATCTGATTGCAATCACGGTTCAACCGGATACCCAGAGACCGGGAGGTAACATTTTGTCACTGACGATCACGACCTGGAATGTGAATTCCGTACGCCTGCGCATCGATGGCCTGGCACGGCTCGCAAAGGAGGTCGATCCTGACGTGATATGCCTCCAGGAAATCAAGGTCGCGAACGAGTTCTTCCCCAAAGACGAGATTGCGGCGCTCGGTTTTCCGCATCAGGCCATTCACGGCCAGCCCGGCTATCACGGCGTCGCGGTGCTTTCGAAAAAGCCGATCGAACGCGCCGAGCCGATGCGCTGGTGCGCGAAGGACGATTGCCGGCATCTGCGCGTCAAGGTCGACGGCATCGATCTGCATAATTTTTACATTCCCGCCGGCGGCGACGTACCGGATCGGGAAAAAAACGATAAATTCGGCCACAAGCTCGATTTTCTGAGCGAGCTTACGGACTGGTTCGAAAAGGGTGCAGCCTCCGCGGGCTCCGCGGTGCTCGTCGGTGATCTCAACATCGCGCCCTTGGAGACCGACGTCTGGAGCCACAAGCAGCTCTTGAAGGTCGTCAGCCATACACCCATCGAGGTCGAGGGCCTCGACGCGCTGCAGTCGAGCGCCGGCTGGGTCGACGCCGTCCGAAAGATCATTCCGCCGGAAGAGCGCCTGTACAGCTGGTGGAGCTATCGCGCCCGTGACTGGTCCGCATCCGATCGCGGCCGCCGCCTCGATCACATCTGGGTAACGCCGGATCTGGCATCCAGGGTGCAATCCGCATCCGTCCTGCGCGCCGCCAGAGGCTGGGACAAGGCCTCCGACCACGCGCCAGTAACGGTAACGCTCTGACTTTCGGCAAAGTCCAGCCCGCCAGCGCTGCTGGTCTTTGCGGGAGCGGCCAGATCGGCTATCGTCAAAAGACATTATGGTGATGTTTTGACGATGGTGGGGTATTATGCCTCAAGACTTCAACGATGTTACTGCGAATGTCGGCGCCCAGGTCAAATGGTACAATCCCAATAAGGGCTTCGGCTTCGTGCAACCTGCAGACGGCGGCGGCGATGCCTTTCTGCACGCTTCGGTGCTCGGACAGGCAGGCTATCAGGAGCTTGGCGAAGGCGACAGGATCACCTGCGACATCGCTCCTGGCCCGAGGGGACCGCAGGTGGTCGCCATTCACGGTGTAGAGCGCTCCGAACAACCGAGAGACGCCTGGTCCAGGGGTGGGCAGGATCAGCCCGGCGAGATCGTCGAAGGCACGGTCAAGTTCTTCGATGCCGCTAAGGGCTTCGGTTTCGTAACCCCGGATGGCGGCGGCAAGGACGTCTTCGTCTCCGCCCGCATCCTGACCAAGGCGGGCCTCGCCATGCTCGAATCGGATCAGCGGGTGCGCGTCACCACAAGGCTCGGCCCAAAAGGACCGATGGCCGAGGATGTGATGTTGATTTGACGAAATCGGCCCCGGAGTGATTTTCGCTGGGGCGGTTTCCGAGCCCATAGAGAAACGGCGGCCCCGGAGAGCCGCCGATTACTGAGATTTACCCAACACCAGCTTACTCAGCCAGATTTGCGTCGTCGGTAGGCAAAACGCAGGCCGACAAGGCCGATGGCCAGCAGACCGAGCGTCGCCGGTTCGGACACCGGCGTGGCCACCGGCTCGTCGACAGGCACGTCATTACCTGGGATGTCGAAGATGATGTTGTCGAACCCTATCCCTCCAAGATCGGTATTCCAGATCGAAATACCAGCGATGTCGTTGATGCCGCCCTCTCGTGCAAATCCGAATGAGTTGGAGGTGAGATTGGTCGGAGTCAACGCCTCGATCAGCGACCCGTCCCGGCGGAAAAAGTCGAAGTTTGCCGTTCCCAAATTGCCGCCAACAGACTGAAACCCGAACTGTGACTGATCGTTGTCGAAAAGGATGGCGACAGCCCCCTCTCCACCCGCGTCGAAGTTCGGAAAACCTAGCCGCCCGAGGCCGGCAACCGCATTTGTAAAGACCCCTTCAATTGGGCTTGATGCAACAACGAGGTTCTGGCCAGACGCACCGGCAACGAGTGAAAGAGGTCCTGTCGGGCCGCCGGAGAGGACGTCGGAATTTCCGCTGAAGCTTAGAGTCTGACCGGCGAACCGTTCACCGATCAGCACACCGCCGAAGTTGAGTAAATCGTCGTAGTTCGTTCCCGGCGCCACGCCGCCGGCGATGCTCTCGAAGTCGATCGTCTGTCCCACGGATAGTGAGAAGTAATCCACCTCATTGATCGGTGCCGCATCCACTGTCGCAGCATGCAGACCGAGAACAGAAAGTACAGTCGTAAAACCGATCGTCTTTGCTCGTGTCAAAACGGACATTCTTCCGCTCCATGTTTTTCATGCATATTAACGATTTTTTAAGCAAATGACGTGCCAGAAAAACTACCCTGAGTTAATTCAAAGAGTTAACGTCACGACTCTTATCCAGGCGCCCATAAGGTGTAACGAATACCGACGCCTTGCAGATGGCTCGGCCAGCCAGCAATACATGAAAGTTAAGTTAATAATTTCAATAATTTATGGTGATTTTGACGATCATATCCTAGTGGCATAAGCCCGATCTGCTCCCTGTCGGCTGTGTAAAAAAAACCGTCAGGCCTGGAGCGCACGTTCATTAAGAAGCCTCCGCCGCCTCGCCTAAGTTGACATGGACTTTGGCATGCCAGCATTTTTAGTTTAGTTTGGATGTCTATTTATACCGCCGCCTGATTTTAGAGGAGAGCTGCCATGGTGCAGCCATCCCATCATCCTGTTGTTGCGATCGTTTCTCTTGATCTTCACGGGTACAGTCGTCTGACCGAGCAAGATGAGGTCGGCACCCATCGAGCATTGATGGCTTGCTGGCGAAAACATCTCACGCCGATCGTCGATGACCATCAAGGCGTCATCGTGAAGTCGACCGGAGACGGGGCGCTCATTCGCTTTTCGGACGCGCCGGCGGCCGTCGGTGCAATGATCCGCTTCCAAGGGCAGGTCACCAGAGCGGAAGCGTTCTTTCCGCAACCCCGACGCCTGATTTTCCGCATCGGCATTCATCTGGCCCCGACAATCCAGGAGAAGGGCGACGTCTTCGGCCATGGCGTGAACCTGGCCGTCAGGCTCCAGGAGGCTGCCGAGCCTGGCACCATCTGCCTTTCAGAGACGGTTTTTTCGCACATGGATTCCAAGACCAATAAGGAACTGAAAAACCTCGGCAAACAACGTTTCAAGAATATTGGCGAGCGCATCCGTGTCTATTGCTGGCAAGGCGATGCGGCGTCGCCTTCAAGGCACCTGCGACCAATCTTCATACGCATCGCCGCACTCTTGTTCCTGGCCCTCACGATGCCGGACGCGACGTCCGAGAACATAGAGTCCACATCCCAAGGACCGGGTAAGCTGGGCAGTGGATCAGCAGCCGATATCCCGAGAACCACCGCCCTGCTTTCACCTGAGCGTGCGGTCGTCACGCTGCTAGACCCCGACATGCGCATGGCCGCCCCAACATCTTCTGCCATCGATACTGATGATCGCGAGGAGAGTTTTAAGACCGCCGGCGAATGGGTCCAGCCCTATCATGGGCTTGTGGCAGGACCATTGGCGACCACCGCTTGGTTGACGGCGACCGTCCGAACGACAATGGCCGCCAGCGAGCGCAGCCTGGAAAACCGATCCGAGATCGCCGAAGACGCCTATCTCCAGGCCCTCGCTCTTTATGGCCGGCATACGCCGACCGCCTTTGCCAAGGCGATCGATGAACTCGACCACGCCTTGATGCTGAAGGCCGACTACGATGACGCCCATGCTCTGCTGGCCGCGGTCTACTGGGGCGGGCTGCAAAATCGCTGGCAAGTGGGACAGGGCTTGACGCGCAGGGCCATGCTGGCGCTTGCCGAACATCACCTGGCCCTGGCCACCCGCGCAAACCCACTGGCGGAAATGGTAGCCTCCGAGATGCTGACGGCCCGCGGAAGACATGACCTAGCCATCGAACGGGCAGTGCGTGTGAAGGTGTTGGCGCCCAATAGCGCGATCGGCCACTACGCCAAGGGCCGGGCCCTGCTGTTTGCCGGCCGTGCCTTCGAGGCGGAAGCTCCCATGCGCACGGCCATTCGCCTAGCCCCGCATGCCCCTCGCTACCTCTCCGGCCTGGCGCTGGTCCAGTTCAACCTGGAGCGCTTCCTTGACGCCAGGCAGACGCTGGCACGCGTCACAGCGCGCAATAGCGACGACGATTGGCCACATCTGCTCATGGCAGCAACAGAGGGCTATCTCGGCCTGAAAGCAGATGCTCGCCAGGCGATCGGTCGGTTCGACAGGCTTAGCCTGGAACGCCGTGGATGGTTTGCAAGCCAGATCCCCTATGTCCACAGCTGGCCGTTTCGAGATGTCGAGGATCGGAACCGGCTGCATCGAGGCCTCATCCTCGCCGGTATTCCTGAAACGGACCGTTAGGTCGGCACTGAATGGATCGCGATCGCGCCATCAAGGCATGGCGATCAGATAGATGAGCAGGATGATAGCCGCGACGATCAGAAGTTCTTTGCGCCTGAAGTCTCTATGCAGCCTTGTCCATGAAAACGGACGTAGTCGTGACCCCATGAAGCAAAAAAGGATCACCAGGAAAGTGATCAACGAGGCAATGATGTCCATGATCAATTCTCAAGACGGATCAACAGCGGCGGCTTGGAACATCCAAGCTAGGACGATTCAAAATCACCTCCCCAATAGCCATTCTTCGATAAGATGGCGGGCGATGCTGTCGCCGCTCGGCAGCTTCACCGGCCGCCTGACCGGATCGAGCAGTTCCTGCCGCGTGAACCAGCGGGCATCCTCCAGTTCCTCACGGTCGACGACGATATGGTCACTTAATGCTCGGGCGTGAAAGCCCAGCATCAGGGATGATGGGAACGGCCAGGGCTGGGATGAGCGGTAGGTAATGTCCGTGACCTCGATGCCGGCTTCCTCGTAGAGTTCCCTGGCCACCGTCTCCTCCAGGCTTTCGCCGGGTTCGACGAAGCCTGCAAGCGTCGAATACATGCCGGGAATGAAGCGCGGCGACCGGCCCAGGAGACAGCGCTCATCGCGCTCCCCGCGCCCGGGGTGTGTGACGAGCACGATGACCGCGGGATCGCTTCGCGGAAAATGGTGCGTGCCGCACTGGCCACATTTCCGTACATGGCCGCCCTGCTCGCTTCGCGTCTCGGCACCGCATGCGCCGCAAAAGCGATGGCGCTGATGCCAGAAAATCAGGCCCCGGCTGTAGGCAAGCAAGCCCGCTTCGGCTGCCGGCATCAAACCACCGACCGACCGCAGCTCGACAAATCGGCCGCCGCCGGGCGGCGGCCTGTTGCCGAGGTCGACCGCGAACGCGCTCACACCGCGCTCCTGGCCGAGAAACAGCGCCTCGTCCGGCAGGGCCTCGCCAAGGCCGCCCAGATCGCCGACCGTGAGCCAGAGCGCGCAGGGCGGGTCCGCCTCATCCAGCACCATGACCTTCAAACCGGACATCAGCAGCACACGCGTTGCTGGCGCCCCCCGCTGCTGTTCGAGCCAGGCAACATCTTCACGCGCTTTTGCCGCGCGATCGAATTGGCGACTGGCATAAATGTGAGGCGGCGGATTGGAGAGGCGGCGCATGCTTTGCTCTTCTTTATGGAGCGACCCTACTTTCTAGCCGATTACCGCGGACTTGCACCAGCCCCCCAATCCAATCCCGGGACAGCTCTCTCCGGCCTTGCACTTCATCGACAAAACTCCGATATTGCGCGGGGGAGTTGGCCGCGGACGGTCCTCTCGC
>JBPCVQ010000578.1:0-8035 GCA_051010395.1 Geminicoccaceae bacterium
ACTTCATGACGAACTTGACGCCAAGCTTGGCCAGTTCCCGCTGTTCACCTTCTGGGGCCCTGTCGCGGACATCTCGTCGTCGGACTGGATCATGAAGTCGACGCTGCATGTGATGAAAACGCGCAAGCCGACGCTTGCCCTCACCTATCTGCCGCATCTCGACTATAACCTGCAACGCCTTGGCCCGGACCTCGATCATCCCCGTCTGAAGCAGGATCTGCGCGAAATCGATGCCTGCTGCGGCGAGCTGATCGAGGCGGCCGAGAAGGAAGGCCGTGCGGTGATCGTCGTGTCCGAATATGGCATCACGGAGGTGACCGACGCCATTCACATCAACCGCGCGCTCCGCCAGGCAAGCTTGATCCGGGTGCGTCCCGAGGAATTCGGCCGCGAGATCCTCGATGCCGGCGCATCGGTGGCGTTCGCGCTCGCCGATCATCAGATCGCCCATATCTATGTGAAAGACGCGACGCGTGTCGCCGAGGTCAAGGCCCTTATCGAGGACCTGGATGGCGTCGAGCAAGTCCTCGCCGAGGACGGCAAGCGGGCCTTCGGTCTCGACCACGAGCGGTCGGGCGAGCTGGTGGCGATCTCGAAGCCGGACCGCTGGTTCAGCTATTATTACTGGCTGGACGACGCCTTGGCGCCGGACTTTGCGCGCACGGTCGATATCCATCGAAAGCCTGGTTACGACCCGGTCGAGCTGTTCTTCGACCCTGCGCTCTCAAACCCCAAGCTTGCGGCGGGCTGGCGCCTTGCCAAACGAAAACTCGGCCAGCGTGCACTGATGGATGTGATCTCGCTGAAGGACACGCAGCTGGTCAAAGGATCCCACGGCCGTCCGACCGACGACCCGAACGAAGGCCCGCTGGTAATCACGTCCATGCCGGATCGCCTGACAGGCGATGGGCCCGTTGATGCGACCGCTTTCAAGCAGCTCGTGCTCGACCACATATTTCGCTGAGCTCTCAGGCCAGCTGGTCGCGCACCCAGTTCAGCTCGCGCGCAATGGCGGTCGAGACGTCGACACCGCGATAGCGTTCAGGCAGCACATCCCACGTGTAGGTCTCGACTTCGAGATGGTTCGAGATTGGTGTTTTGCGATGCAGCGCTAGAATGTCCCTCAAGAAATCCTGGGTCGTCGAGAAGTGCTGCAATTGGTCAAGAAAGATCGGCACGTGGAAATGGACGCGCCATTCGCGGCCGATCGCCTGGTCGAGGGCATCGAGCGCGTCGGGTAGATCCAGATAGCGGGTCAGACCGTCAGTATGATGCTCGATCACCTGATGCAGATAGACCGGCTCGGCGAACCCCGCGAGGGTCTCGCTCACATCATCGGTTACTTCGGGGATGCGAAGCGCTGAACTGAGCTGTATTTTCGGGATCGCGATGTCGGCGGCATTCAGAGCTGCTATGCTGCCGGCGGGATCCTCATATTCGACCGCAGCATGACAGACGTCGTAGCAAACGCCGAGATGGCGTCGAAGGGCAGCACCGGCCGCGAATGACGACAGGCCGGTGAGCCCGCCAAGGCGGCGACAGGCGTTCGGCGCAAACAGATACTCCTCGAAATACGAGACCGTTTCCTCGATCGTTTCGAGAAAGCAATAGGGCTCAGGCTCCAGCGCCAGCGCGATCGTTTTGCCGGTGGTCCTTTCGATATCGACGAGTTTCGCTGCATGGCGAAGGAGGTGATCGGTGATGCGCTCGATCATGCCGGGCTCGGAAGCAAGCGGCTTGAACGTGCCCGGCACGGTGCTGACGCTGCCGTCCATGCCATCAGGCAAAATTGCTGCGAGCAGGTCCGCCATGCGATCGCTGTAGGTCAGTCGTTCCTCATGGGACCAGTCGGGTTGATAAACCTGCTCCTTGACCCGCTGGCCATGAAACGGGCCGTAAGGAAAGCCATTGATGGTGAAGACATAGTAGTCGCCATCAGCGAGAAAGGCTTGAAACTCATCAAGTCGGTCGGACGCCGACAGCGTTTTTGCAGCAATCGCCGACAGGCGAAGACCGACGCCGAGGGCGGCATCAGGCAACGCTTCAGCCTTGATGGCCGGAAGGTTGACCTGAAGTCTCGAAAAAATCTCGTCCCAGGTTTCGCCGGCATGAATATTGGTGCAGTAGGTGAGGTGCTGACCGCTGGCAGCCGGCCCGATTTGCATCAGCCGGTTTCCCTGGACTTCAGCCAGGCGATCGCCTCCAGCATCATAGCCTCGTTGATCTGGTGAACTTCGATGCCGGCGCCGATCGCATCGAGAAGCGTGACGGTGAGTTCGCCGCCCAGATGCTCCTGGAAATCACGAAGCCCTTTGATGACCGCGACACCGCCGTCGTTCGCCGTAGTTTCGAGCGCCGGATGCCAGAGCCTGAAGCCGAGATGCTCGAGGAGTGAGCAGATCCGGATGTTTTCGCCTTCTGAGAGCAGGCCCGCAAGAACCGAGTAGCGGGCATCAAGCGCAATACCGATAGCGACTGCCTCGCCATGCCTCAGATGATGGTGTGTAAGGCTCTCGAGCTTGTGAGCGGACCAGTGCCCGAAGTCGAGTGGGCGAGCGCTGCCCGTCTCGAACGGATCACCGCCATGGCCGATCTGATGCATGTGCAGTTCGGCGCAGCGCCGGATCATATAGGCCATTGCGTCAGGTGCGAAGGTTACGAGGTCGTCGGCGTTACGCTCCAGCCACGTGAAAAAACCCCTATCACGGATCAGCGCCACCTTTACAGCCTCGGCCATGCCGGCGATTTTTTCACGTGGCGGCAAATCGTCGATCAGGTCCTGATCGTTGAGCACGGCAAAAGGCGGGGCGAAGCTGCCGATGAAGTTCTTGACGCCCTGAAGATTGACACCGTTTTTCACGCCGACGCCGCTGTCATTCTGGGAAAGGACGGTGGTGGGCACACGGATGAGGCGCACCCCCCGATGTGTGGTCGCGGCGACCAGGCCGACGGCATCCAGAACGGCGCCACCACCGACGACGATGACATAGGAATGCCGATCGAGATGATGGTCGACCAGACGCTGCTGGATGTCCTCGGTGAAGAAGAGTTCATTCTTGATGCGCTCGCCGCCGGGCACCGGGATAGGCGGACAGGCTAGGCTCATACGGTCATCATGCGCGTCCGCATAGGCCAGGACTGCCGCCTTCAATTCGGGGCGAGAGCTAAGAACGCCATCATCGATAAACACCAGACAGCGATGGCGCTTCGCCGGTTCAAGGCGTGAAAGCGTGTCGACGAGAACCGGGTTTTTAACGCTGAACAGGCTTCTCGTGAAATGAACCGGGAATTCGTAACTGACCTCGAAGCGCTGCCAACTGACTTTCTGATCGACGAGGTCGACGTCTTTCGGATTACCTGTCACCGTTTCTTCCTTGACCGTCATCGCTGCCTCCCTCGCATGGCCGATAGTCTGGCCACACGGTCCCTCAAAATCCTATTTCTTTGATGCCCCACCACTATCGATGACGGAGCAACAGAGCTTTTCCGACAAGCCCTCTGCTTGTCAGCTCCTTCGCCACCTCGCATCATAGGCATTCCAATGCACGCCAGTCCAGCGGCTCCGGGAGACTAGGTCATGCGCGCGATCAATGGGCTATTTTGCCTTACCTTGGTTCTATTCGCTTTGGTTCAATATAACGATCCGGATTTTCTCTTCTGGTTCGTCATCTACACACTCGCCGCCACCTGGTGCGGTCTTGCCGCCTTCATGCCAGAGGTGTTGAACACCCATGGCACCCTTCGAGCCTCATTTCTGCTCTGCCTTGTCGGCGCTCTTGCCGGGACTGTCTATTTCTGGCCGTCCGGCGTGGACTGGTGGGTGAAAGAGGTGATCTGGGACAACGAACTCGTGCGCGAGGGGCTCGGCATGGCGATCGTCACAGCCGGTCTCCTCTCGGTCGGCGTTACCTGGTGGTGCTGGGCGGCGGCCGGTGATGCCTGATCATCCACAGTGGCATGACCGCATCGCTCGGTTCCCTCCGCCATCGCCAAGACCGATGGTATGCGGCGAATTCTCCGAGATCCCGAAGGCAATCTATTGTTTCTGTCACACCATTGGATACTCAGCGCATCAGCTTGGCGTCGAAACCATGCTCACCATAGGAAAGTAGCGTTTTCTTACCCTTCATCACCGTCTCCAGAAGCACACGATGTCCCCAGAGCTTATGGAGATGGCCAAGGGATTTTTCTGCATAGCCGATATGCAGATCGCGATCATCAGCTTCATGTTTCAGATAGAGAGCGCGATTTCGACCGTAGTCGGCATCATAAACCTTGATCACGGGCTGGGAACGCATACCGACCGACTTCAGCAGCGTTTCCTTGACTTCGCGCCAATTATCCTCGTCCGACACCTTGGTGACCACCAGGTTATCGCCCTTGGGTTCGAATTCGAAGATGTCGAGATCGCGCATCAGGTCTTCTGTCAGGAACCGGCGGAGAAACGAGACATCGCGATCGCTTTCTCTAACCTCGAAAATCTTGTCCCGGCCGGACATGCCTGACCGATCCCCGTCCTTGGTTCCATTCGCCTTCTGCTCATCGAAACGCTGCTCGATATCATGCCAGACCCGAAAACCGACATGATAAGGATTGATGCCGCCGGGGTGCGGGCAGATCACTTGATTATGACGAACCAGGAACTCCATATAGATGTCCTGAGGCAGATCGAGGCTATTCATGATCTTGTGATGCCAATAGCTGGCCCAGCCCTCGTTCATGATCTTGGTTTCGATCTGCGGAAGAAAGTACATCGCGTTGTCATGCACGATCGTCAATAAATCCTGCTGCCACGCCATCAGATGCGGATTGTGGTCACGGACAAAGAGCAAGATATCTTCATCTGGCTCCAGCGGGACTTTGCTGAGATCCAGTTCGGTCTGTTCGTCTCTAGGTGCAAGATCTTCGAAGGGATCGTTCCTGGGCCTTCTATCCTCGATCAGCCGCTTGCGCTGCTCCTCGGGGCTGAGCTTGCGAATGCCGGCATTGCGGCTGCAATTCATCGACAGAGCATGGGCCGCGTCCAGAAGACCTTCGACTTTGTCGATGCCGATCGACGGGTCTTCCGTATAGGTGCGTACACGATCAGCGGCGGTTTTGAACTTCGAGAGCGTTTCGCTCGCACGGGTGCCGCTGGTGAAGGTGAAATTATTCTTGAAAAAGTCGTTGTGGCCATAGACGTGAGCGATGGTCAGGATTTGCAGGCAAAGGGAGTTGTCGGCCATCAGATAACCGAGACAGGGGTCGGAATTGATGACCATCTCATAGGGCAGCCCGGTGGCACCGTGATCGTAGAGAGTCTTTGTCTTCTCGTAGGACTTGCCGAAGCTCCAATGCGGATAATGTGCAGGCATTCCGTGATAGGCCATGTAGCCGAGCATCTGACTGTGATCGCAAACTTCGAATTCTTGCTCGTAGCAATCGAGCCCGACGTCATCGACATGCTCGCGAATCGCCGCATCCCAATATTCGAGGTCTTTGATGTCCCAATTCGCCATGATCAGGTTCCCGATGCCACTTTGTCGCGCGACAAGAACGCCTTAAAGCTGGGCCAGATGTCCTCCTTGCGCTCGATCAGCACCGATTGGAAATTGTCCGCTTCGATTCGACGGAACATGTCGAGCATCGAGCTTTCGTAATAGTGGGAGCCCAGCGGCTTGATTTCGCCGTAGCCGAAGAGATTGCAGACGTCGCAAAGCTCCTTGGCGGCCTTGATCGCATTGGCGTTGTCGCTGTCGAAGTTATCGCCGTCAGAGCAATGAAAGGCATAAACATTCCAAAGTGATGGATGATAGCGGTCATAGATGATTTCCAATGTCTTGTTGTATCCAGAAGAAATCAGCGTGCCGCCACTCTCGCCTTTGTGGAAAAATTCTTCTTCCGAAACTTCACGGGCCTGGGTGTGATGGCCGATGAACACCAGCTCGACATTCTGATATTTGCTGCTCACGAATTGATAGAGAAGAAAGAAAAAGCTTCTCGCGAGATACTTCTTCATGCTGTCCATCGAGCCCGACGTGTCCATGACACACATGACGACGGCATTGGACTCTTCGCGGGTGTCTTCGACCAGACGCTTGTAGGTGAGATCGTCCCGGCGAAACGGGAACCGCTCATCATCCACCATCTCATCACTTGAACGATCGAGATCGGACTCAAAGGCCGACGTCGTCAATCCATCACCAGTCAACGATTCGCCCGTTGACGCCGGTCCATTGCCGGTTGCCACCATGCGGCGAATGCGCGCCTTTGCGGTCCGTCTTCGGTCCAGATGAACGCGTACGCCCGCCTTGCGGTAACCTTTGCGCTTGGCAATCCGCTCCGACATGACTTCGCGCAGGATCTTGCGCTCCATATCAGGAAGCTCGAGATCCTCGAACATGATCTCGATCAGCTCTTCGAGGGTGACATCGGTCTCATAATAGTCGACGCCCGGCTGATCGCCGGCTTTGCCGCTGCCTTCGCCTTCCTTGCCGGCCTTGCCGATGACCTGGCCTGGCTCGGTTTCGCCCTCGCCGGTGCCGGTCTGGGATTGATTGTCACCGAAGACGAAACGGTATTCCTTGATGCCGCGGATGGGCACCTTGATTACGCGGTCTTTTTGCCGGCCGATGATCGATTCTTCCGAAATGATGTCGGCGATGTTGTCGCGAATGGCCTCCCTCAGCTTGTCCCGATGCCGCTGGCGATCACCAGCGCTACGATCAGAACGCAACGCATCCGATGAAGAGAAGGGTCGAAAGATTGCCATGCGTCATCCCAAATCGAGGATCGTCTTCACGTCGGCTGCACCGGTCATGGCGCTCGCTGCGGCGAGACGAACCGGATAAATTCGGCGGCGGGGACGGCCAAATGAGGCCGCCCTTGCCTAACCCTAGTCGCGCCAGAGGTGATTGGCGGCATATTTGAGGATGACATCGATGCTATCCTCACAATAGCCGTTATCGATCAGACTCTGCACCATGGTATTGTATTTAGACTGCTGCTCCTCATCCCGGGTGCGCGCTTTGGTGATGATCCGGGAGAGTTCGCGCACGGAGTTCATCAACTTGCGCTCGATCGCCTCCTTGAGGGGCTCGTATGCGGTGTAGGTCACTTTCTCACCACGACGCGACGCCGCCCATAGATAGGCAATGACTTCCTGTCTGAAGCCGTCCGCTGCGGACCCGATGATCGCGATCTGCTCTTCGATCGACTTCAGGAAGGCCTCGTCAGGCTGCAGATCCTCGCGGGTGTTCTGATCCCGAACCTTCGACTTGGTGACGTAAGCCTCGGCGTGATCGAGATAGTTCTGGAAGAGAGTTTCCGCCTGCTCCTTGTAGGAGTAGATGAAGGCCTTGGTGATGTCCTGCTCAAGAAGCTCAAGATAAGCCTTGTGCAGGGTATCCTGCAGGAATTCGAGATACTGTTTTTTTACGTCCTCGGCGAAATCAGCTTCCTTGACCATGGTGATCAAGGCTTCGCGCACGCTGATCGGATGGATCGACTTCGCGTTCTGGGTAAGCGCGTTGTCGAGGGCCTTCATGATGAAACGCGTGGAGATGCCAAACATGCCCTCACGTTTGGTATCTTCCTGCAGCTCACGCACGGTCAGCTTCTTGGTCCGGCCTTTTTCCACCACCTCCTCGCCATTGTAGAGGCGAAGCTTGGTCATCAAATCGCACTTGGCGGTTGGCTCAAGGCGGGTCAGGATCGCAAACATCGATGCGACCTCGATCGTGTGCGGCGCGAAGCAGGCTTCGAATTTTGCGCGGTCGAGGAACTTCTTATAGATCTTGACCTCTTCAGAGAGGCGGAGATTGTAGGGCACTTTGACCACGACGATGCGATCCAGGATGGCTTCGTTGGTGTGGTCCGCCTTGAACTTCTGCCATTCCGCCTCGTTGGAATGGGCGACGATGCAGGTGTCGACCGAAATGGTGCCGTGGGGGAAGGGAGCCGGCACGAATTTTTCCTTGGTCGCCGTGCTCATGGTGTTCAGATATTCGGTCTCTTTCTTGGCTACCTCACTGAACTCGCCCCCGCCCCGATTGCC
>JBPCVQ010000579.1:0-34388 GCA_051010395.1 Geminicoccaceae bacterium
AGATGTATGATCAGATTGTCGACGGGCTGGTTGATGAAGCGCCTCAGCTCCGCCCGGCTTGGCTGGGCTTGCGCGATGGTGTCATTGGCCTGGCACCGATCTCTGATCGGGTGCCTGATGAGCTGCACCGGCTGGTGCAGCAAAGGCAGCGTGAAATTATCGAAGGGCGCTTCAACGTCTTCACCGGTCCGATTCGCGACATTGACGGCGACGTTCGCGTCCTTGATGGGCGGATCATGACCGATGAAAGCCTGTTGAGCATGGATTATCTGGTCGAAGGCGTGGTTGGATTTTAGTGGTGTGACCACCTCTTTGGATTCCCGCTGCCATTACCAGGATTGAGGGTATGCGGCGAGGTTTTGGCCGGGTCATGGTCAGACCAGAAGGGGTCAATGGGATGAAGGCTGGGCGAAGCTGTCCACCTTGATGATCTCGCTTCGGCGAACCCCGATGGCCTTCGCGAGACCGCGCAGACGGCTACGAACGGCGTCGCTGTCCGGCACACTCTCCGTATCGCTCACCTTGAGGCAGACCCGGTCATGCTCGACGGCGATCCTGGCGGTATCCAGGATTTCGGGCACACTTCCCGAAAACCGGTAACCCAGCAGCAGGGCACGCCCGAGAATCTGTGCGCGATGCCATTGATGCGGTGAAAGAAGGCCGATCGCCGGTTGGAGATAGGGGTCGTCAGGTTTCCCATCGTAGCGCGCATGGATGACCGCCGCTAAATAGACCCTCTCTGAATGGTCAAGACCAACGAAGGGGAACTGGATCAAACGCTCGAAGCTCTGTCTCGCCTGAACATTGGCGTGATCTGACCAGGCGATATCGGACAGCGCCGCCGCGGCAATGCGAATACGCTTTTCCAGAGCGGATTCTACAGGAAACAGACCTTCCGTCCAGCACCCCACAGCAGCACCGAAGGCCGGAATCCGGGAGCGCGGCATAGCGAAGGCACGCGCGCCCTCAATTAATGGATCGAGATCTCGATCCGCCGTCGGCAATTGCCCGTAAAGCCAACCTTCGCGCAGGCCGAGTGCGGAAAAAATCACCTGTTCCGGTTTCAAGCGCTTCAAGACGCGATCCATCACCAAAGCCGCAGCAGCCAGGGTCTTCACACGCCGTGTCGGTACGTTAGGAAGGGCTGCGATAGCTGTACTGTCCATTCGACGTATCGACTTTGCGAAGTCGCGGGCCTCGATGGCATCGATTGCGTATCCATGAGCGACCTTCACTGGCGCATCGGTCATCGCCATATGAACACGAGCAAGAGCACGCCAGCCGCCACCGACAGCATAGAAGGTGGGCACCATCAAGAGCGGCGCGAACTCGGCCGCCAGCAGATCGTCGACCTGGCGTTTGGCAGCAACCGGATCTGCTGTCATCGCAAGCGTCATCGGCAAAGCGCCAACCGGAAGGCTTACCCTCAGGTCGTCGACCTGATCGTCGGTCACTTCGGCCAGATCGAGACTGCCGCCGCCGAGATCGCCCACCAGCCCTTTGGGGTGGTGAAAACCAGAAGTAACGCCGAGTGCTGCGAAACGCGCCTCTTCCTCCCCGCTCAGGACGTTTACTCTGAGGCCGGTTTGTTCCTCGATTGCCTGCACCAACTGAGGACCGTTGGTTGCACGCCGGACTGCCTCGGTAGCGATGATATCGATCCGGCTCACATCCATCGCTTCCGCCACTGCGGTGTAGCGATGAAGCGTGTGCAGTGTCTTCTCGATGGCCTCATCGGCAAGCTCGCCATTTACGGCGAGGCCATCCCCAAGGCCGCATAGCGATTTTTCGTTGAAACGTGGAAGAGGCGCTCGGCTCAGACGATCATAGACCACAAGTCGAACTGAATTGGACCCGATATCGATGACAGCGTAGTGACCATTGCCGCCATTCGTCCTATGCCCGTAACGATGCTGGTCGCTGCCGATTGAACATGCCTCCCCAGAGGTGGAAGTCTGCGCCATGACGCTCACCATTTAGTCAGTGGTGTGACCACCTCGTTTGGTCCCCATTTGGCACAAGGTCTAACCACATAAAATCAATACGTTATGAATTCGACTTAGGGAATCAGTCATTTTGGTCGCACCGTTCGCATGGGCTTATATCCTTGAAATTAAGGGCTGACCAGCCAAGAAGACTTGGTCTTTGCCCAACCGACACGACAGGAGATCGATAACGTTGATTCACGAACCCGGCCTTGTCGTGCTGATCCTCCTGGTCACCATGGTGTTCTTCATCTGGAACCGCTGGCGCTATGACGTGGTCGCGGTCATGGCGCTGATGGCATCGCTGGCTACCGGTGTCGTTTCGATCGAGAACGCCTTCACGGGCTTTGGCCATCCTGCTGTCATCACGGTTGCCGCCGTTCTGGTGATGAGCCATGCCCTGCAGCGATCGGGCATCGTCGATCACCTTGCAAAAGGCATCGCTTCGCTGGAACGCCCTCCTTGGGCGGAAACGATCCTTACCGCCGCCGTCGCCTCCGGCCTTTCAGCGTTCATGAACAATATCGGCGCGCTTGCCTTGATGTTGCCGGTGGCCGTTCGCAATGCCGAGCGTAGCGGGACCGCACCGTCGATGGTGCTCATGCCGCTCGCTTTCGCGAGCCTGCTCGGCGGTCTGGTGACGCTGATCGGCACGCCACCCAACATCGTCATTTCGGCAGCACGCGAACAGGCCGAGGGCACGCCCTTCTCCATGTTCGACTTCACCCTGGTGGGCTTGCCGGTAGCAGTTGCCGGCCTTGCCTTCATCGCCTTGTTCGGGCGGCGGCTTCTGCCCAGGCGGAATGCACGGGCGCCGACAGGCGACAGGTTCCGGCTGCAAACCTACCTGATCGAGGCTCGCGTGCTTGCATCCTCGCCATTGATCGACGCGACGATCAGGCGCCTCGAGGAGATATGCGACAACGAAGCCACCGTGATGGCGATCGTTCGCGACGGTCAGAGACATCTAGCACCAGACGGCACGGATCAAATCCATGCCGACGACGTTCTCGTTCTCCAGGGAGATCCGCTGGCGCTTCGGCCTCTCCTGCAGCAGCGCGGCCTGATGTCGATCGGCGACGATGATGTCAACCAGGCCTCCTTGATGTCCGATGATGTCATTCTGGTCGAGGCGACGGTCATGCCGAAAGCACCGGTCGAAGGCCGTTCGATGCGCAGGCTTCGCATGCATGAGACCTATGGGGTCAACCTGCTTGCCATGGCCAGGAAGGGCCAGGCGCCCGAGGCGAGGCTGGCGCGGGTGCGTTTTCAGATCGGCGACGTGCTGCTGCTGCAGGGCCAAAGGACCACGCTGCAAAAAATCCTGCCCATGCTCGGTTGCCTGCCGCTCGCCGAACGCGGCTTCAACAGGCTGAAGACCAAGACGTCCTGGCTGCCGCTCGCGATCTTTGCTCTGGCCGTGCTGGCGACGGCTCTCGGCCTGCTGCCGGTCCAGATCGCCTTCGTCGCCGCCGTACTCGCCATGGTGCTGACCGGCGCCCTGCCCACGCGCGACGTCTATGCCGCGATCGAATGGCCCGTCATCATACTGCTCGCAAGCCTGATCCCCATCGGAGCAGCCCTCGAGACATCCGGCGCCACCGGGCTGATAGCAGGCGGTATCGCATCGGTTGCGGCCGACCTTCCCTTATGGGCCCTGCTCGCCCTGATCATGGCGACATCGATGCTGCTCTCCGATCTCGTTCACAACACGCCGACGGCAGTGCTGATGGTGCCCATCGGCCTGAGCCTGGCATCAACCCTCGATCTTCCGGGCGATGCTCTCCTGATGGCCATCGCGATCGGCGCGGCGTCCCCCTATCTGACGCCCATCGGCCACCAGTCCAACACGCTGGTGATGGGCCCGGGCGGCTATCAGTTCGGCGACTATTGGCGTCTCGGCCTGCCGATGGATCTGGTTATTCTTGTTACTGCCGTACCGATGATCATGTGGGTCTGGGGCTGAAAGGTTCAGCCTCCTAGCTGGCTGCGGAAGAAGGATCGCGATGGCTGACACGAGCAACATTTTTGTCTGCCAAGGCGGTGAAACGTCCGCATATCGGTTGATATGGGGGGCGTTTTGCCAACGAAGACAGGCGGAAATGGGGCCATGGCCAGACGCGTGAGACTTTTTCCGCGACCAGCTAAACCTGTCGACGCCTGTTTCTTCGGCGTGGCCGGCTGTCGGCTTCGCTGGTGATCCCAGCGGCACGCCGGCGTTCGCGAAGAGCTTGCAAGATCTCCAGGCGCTCGGCCTCCTCGGCATGAGGCCAGCGCGCGATCTCCTGCGCACTGCGCATGCAGCCCAGGCAACGCCTCGTCTCGGGGTCAAGCGTACAGACGCCAACGCAGGGAGAAGGAAGATCGATCACCGACAACCTCCAAAGCCGATCGCGTGTCGGCGATGTTCGACCCAACGATCAAGTCGTGAACGATTTTGCGTGTTTCAACCAAATGAGCTTGCCGACAGGCGACCGCTTGATGCCATCCTGCGACAGCCTCGAAGGGCGACGCTTGACAGGCAACACTTCCTCACGCAAAGCGGTATGAGCCGAATGCAGGAGGATGGGAAAAATGGCAAGGGCGGGACGGCGCGATCGAAATCGGCGGGAACGTCTGAACAAGGTCGAGCAACGCCCCTGGCGCCAGATCGAAAACCCCTTCCCACCCATCGAGATCCTTCAGGAAGATGGGCTAGCAGCGATTGAAAACACAGCGCTGACCATCCTCGAAGAGATCGGGATGGATTTCCTCCACCCGCGTGCCCACGACATTTTGAAAGACGCCGGCGCCGAGGTCGAGCCCGGCTCTGATCGGGTGCGCTTCGATCGCGCGCTGGTCATGGACAGCGTTGCAAAAGCGCCGGCCCGCTACACGCTCCATGCGCGCAACCCCGAACATAATCTCGAAATCGGCGGGCGCTGGCTCACCTTCGGCGCCGTATCCAGTCCGCCCAATGTCTCAGATGCCCAGGGCGGCAGGCGGCCGGGCAGCAAGCAGGACTTCGACAATCTCGTCCGCCTCGGTCAAACGCTGAACTGTATTCATCTGTTCGGCGGCTATCCCGTCGAGCCGGTGGATCTGCCGCCCGCCACCCGGCATCTCGACTGCATCGAGAGCTTCATTCGCCTCTCCGACAAGCTCTATCACGCCTATTCGCTCGGCCGCGAAAGAATCCTGGATGGCCTCGAGATGGCCAGGATCGCACGCGGGATCAGTAAGGAGCAGCTCTGCCGCGAACCCAGCCTGACCACCGTCATCAACACCAGCTCGCCGCTTCGCCTGGATGGCCCGATGATCGAAGGCATGATCGAGATGGCGAAGCGCAATCAATGCATCATCATCACGCCCTTCACGCTCTCCGGCGCCATGGCGCCGGCGACGATCGCAGGCGCGCTTGCCCAGCAACATGCAGAAGCGCTTGCCGCCATCGCCTTCGCCCAGATCATCCAGCCGGGCTGCCCGGTGATGTATGGCGGCTTCACCTCCAATGTGGACATGAAATCCGGTGCTCCCGCCTTCGGCACGCCGGAATACGCCAAGGCCGTGATCGCCGGCGGTCAGCTCGCGCGCCGGATCGGTGTGCCCTATCGCACGTCTGGCGTGAACGCCGCCAACGGGGTCGACAGCCAGGCGGCCTACGAAGCGATGATGTCGCTCTGGCCGGCGGTCATGGCACACGGCAACATGATCAAACATGCGGCCGGCTGGCTGGAAGGCGGGCTGACCGCCTCCTTCGAGAAGATGGTCGTGGATGCCGAACTCCTGCAGATGATGACCGACTTTCTTCTGCCGCTCGAAGTCAATGAGGACACGCTCGGCCTGGATGCGATCCGCGAGGTCGGGCCGGGGGGCCATTTCTTCGGTTCCGCGCACACGCTCGCCCGCTTCGAAACGGCCTTCTATCCCCCCCTTCTCTCGGATTGGCGCAATTTCGAAACCTGGGAGGAAGCCGGCCGACCGCTCTCACTGGACCACGCCAGTCAGCTGGTGAGCCAGCTCCTTCGAGAATATCAACCACCGCCCCTCGATCCCGCGATCGGCGAGGAGCTGGATGCGTTCCTCGCAGTTCGGCGCAAGGATGGTGGTGTCGCGGCCTGAATTTCCCCTTTGCCGTTCCTTATCGGGTGAAACACATCGAATGATGAACCCGAGACCGACCTCGCCAAAGTCCATGCCTGCAACCAGCTCCTCGATTTACGGACGGCGGATCAGGGCATGGTCGTCGGCGCATAGCCTGTGAAAGGGCTCAGGCATTTGTGATAGCCTTCGAACAGCTTGGTCTTTCCTGGATGGTAAACCGGTGAAGCGACTTCTCGCTCTGTTCCTTTTCCTGGCCCTCCTCGTGGTCATTCCATTCTTGATCTGGGGCGACGGTATCGAGCACGCCCTGACAACACTCAGCCCGGATGAATGGACACATCGTTTCGGTGCCTGGGCCTGGGTCGCCGGTGTGCTTTTGCTGACTGCGGACCTCATCCTGCCCATTCCGGCAACAGCCGTGATGACCGCGCTTGGCATCCTCTATGGCCCCCTGCTCGGCGGCCTCCTTGCGGCAAGCGGTTCCTTTCTTGCTGGAAGCATCGGCTATATGCTTTGCCGAACCTTCGGCCGCCCCGCCGCGGCAAGGATCCTCGGTGAAAAAGACCTGCAGCAGGGTGAGCGGATCTTTGCCAGATTTGGCGGCTGGCTCGTCGTCTTTTCGCGATGGCTGCCCGTCTTCCCGGAGGTCATCGCCTGCATGGCCGGTCTGGCCCGCATGCCGTCCAAGGCCTTCTTCGCCGCTCTCGCCTGCGGCTCGATACCCTTCGGTTTCGCCTTCGCGACATTGGGCCATGCCGGTGTCGACAGACCACTTCTTGCGATAGGCCTGTCAGCCCTGATACCGCCCATCATCTGGGTTGCAGTCCAATCCTATCTTCGAAGAAAACATCTATCCTTAAGAAGTCGAGAACGTCATCGGTGCCCATGATGCGGTGAAGGACGTCGCCGTCATCGGCGTTCCGGACGAGAAATGGGGGGAGCGGGTGCATGGGTTCGTCGTTTTGCATCAAGATGCGACGGCCGACGAAGCCGAACTCATCGCCTTCGCCAAGCAATGGCTCGCCGGCTACAAACGGCTGCATTCGCTCTCGGTCATCCAGAAAAACGATATGCCACGCAATGCCACCGGGAAGATCTTGCTTCCGTATCCTGCGCGACAAGATCACTTCAGAGAGCGACACCGATGGGAATTGATGGAAAGGGCGCTGCCGTACATATGGCGCAGATGGAAAGATCCATCCAAAGAAGATCTTCGATGTCATCGCCAAGGTCGCGGATGAGGACTATATCGCGATCGCCGATGGCGGCGACCTCTTGAGCTTTGCCCGGATTATCCGGGCCGACCGAAAGCCTGAACAATCCCGATGCGCACGCAGCCGCTGAATGATCGCTACATCTCTGGATATTGAATGTCGACCATGCCTTCGCTGAAGTTGCTCAATGTCTGTGGCCAGGCCTTTCCAGGCCAGCAATAGCGCGCCTCACCATTCCTGGGCCAGTACACGGCCGTATAGAGGGTGCCGAAGCCTCGAGCAAAAGCGAGTGAGTAGAGGGGTGGCTTCAGGAAAGCGGCGATGAATTCCTCAGCCGGCTCTTCATGCAGGGTGAGGCGCTGCAGGAGAAAACGCTCGCGCTCGACAGTCGCCGTCATGCGCGCATGCCGATGCCATTCGACATGCTCCTGGTGGTTGGTCGCCACGGCGGCATTCGTGATCAGGGCGTCCCGCCCCGGGCCGAGATAGACCGTTGCGTGCCCACCGCCCTTATCGAGCACGGTGACGTTGTAGGCCATGTGACAGGGAATTCGCGCCAGTGTCGCCGCTGCGTCCTTCGCGTTGTCACAGGTCTCCAGCACATAACGGATGAGGATCGGCACGCCAAAGCCGTCACCCACCATCCGGCTGCCGCCAAAGGTGAGCGATGCTGAGAGGCCGGCCTCGTTCACGCCGTCCACCAGGCCGATCATGCAATCCGACATGCCCATCACGCCCGTGGCCAGCCACTTGGTTCTGAGCAGCACAGCATCGAACAGCTCTGCACTGTAGTCGTAGTTCCTGACCATCATGGGTTCGGTGCCCGGCCAGATCGCCTGCGAGCAGGCGGCGAGATAGCCGGGCGGACGATAGAGGCTGAGAAAGCGCGCCGCGACATCGCCGCCGCCGGCGAAGTCGCAGAGCTCCGTGTAGACCGGCAGCAATTCCGGCATGTAATCGCGCAGAGCCTGACGGCACTCCAGAAAGGTCGGCCGATCGAGCAGGCCCTCCTTCATGTACCAGCTGCGATAACCCGGCCAGAGCCTTTGAAACAGCGCCCGCCATTTCGGGCCGGGCGTCGCCTCCTCGATGGCCCAAAACGGCAGCATGGTCGAGGGTCGACCTCCTTAACTTGAACCGGCCAGAAGGCTGGCACACACGTCATCTCGTCGATCCATCAAGCCTTCATTCACCTTCCGAAAACCAGGACGCAAACCGTCAAGCCTGGCTATGCCGCTCTAAACCCAATGAGGTGGCCACGCCACCTAGAGGATTTTGAAAGCGGGCTCTTCGCGTTGGGTGATCGCGGCAAGCGGCCTTGCCTTGAAATGGGCGCGAATGCCGTCGATCCAAGTTTTCGAGCGCGCCGTCAGCGCGAATTTATCGGTCATGGAGCGGCCGCGCGTTACGAGAATACCGAGATCGGCGCCCTCAAAGCGGAAATCGCCGGGCTTGGCGATGCGCAGGAAGAAGGCCTCGTTTTCGCTGTCGACCGCGCGGCGGTGATAGTCGAACCGGTCATATTCGACCCGGCCGTCATCCAGCAGACGCCAGATTCCGCTCTCGGGCGCTTCGGTGACGATGTCGACGCTGTCGTCGACATGTTTGATCACCATTTGCGACCAGCTGTCGATGTTCTCGGCATCGGCCCAACGATTATTCAGCTCTTCGATGTCGAGCTCGAACGGCACGTCGGAGAATTCCAAGAGATGGAACAGGAAGAGCGGCGCGTCCGCATGAGCAAACGCTGCGTGGTTGGTCATCGAGGAGGCGCCGGTGATCCTCGGATTCAGTTCGCCGAGATAGATATTCTTCGCCTTGGTGTCGATCAGGAAGTCGCGCTCGCAATAGCCGCGATAGCCTTCTTCCTTGAGCTGCTCGCCAAACTTGAAGGTATATTCCCGCGCCTGATCTCGAATCTTCTTGGAAAAAGCCGTCGAGAAAATCTCGTTGCCGCACCAGCCGCCGCGATATGGGGTCAGCTCCTTGAAGCCGACCAGTTCGGTCATGAGTGGGCCGACGATGGTGCCGTTCTTGGTGGTGCAGGCTTCGATCGCCGAGCCGCGGCAGTCGATGCGCTTCATGATCTTGATCTCGCCCTGGCCGACGATGTCATGCTCATGACGCTTGAAATCGCGCTCGGACTTGATGAAGAAGGTGGTGTGACCGCTGTCGCCAAAGGCTGATTGCAGCACCAGGTCGCTGCCGAGTTTTTCGCCCTTGGCGAGTTCGCAAAGATGCTCGTAATTCTCGACCTCGGCCAGGGTGTTGGGCACACTCGGTACGCCCGCCTTGTTGCCGATGCGCACGGTCTCGATCTTGTTGTCGACGCTGTTCCTGAGCTTCGCCTTCGGAAACCAGACGCTGCAGCCAAGCTGCTTTGCGAGCTTTTCCGTCTTTTCGTCGAACATCAAGAAGACGAGCTTCGGCCTCTTGCCGCGCCCCTCGACATAGTCGACCACCTGCTTGTGCTGCAGGAGATAGTTGTTGATGTCTTCGATCGACTGGAACTCGTCATGGGGGATTTCGTCGGGGCAGAAGACGTTGGGGTGTCGGCCGTCATAGCAATCGAGATAGTTGATGTATTTGAAGTTACGCACCCATTCATCGATGCCCAGCAGATTGAAATTGGTGGCGCTGACGAAATAGATCGGCCGCTCGTTTCGGTGAAAGAAGCGGCGGATCTCCGAGATATTCTTCAGCTTTTCTTTCTTCGTGCCCGCCATGCCGTCTTTCCCCGCCTTTTTGAATGTTGCGCCGGTCTTAGAGCATGCCGTGCCTGGCCGGCGACGTTCTCAGGTTTCTTCTACACCATGTCCCAGCACGGATGCGCTATCAACGGTCTGCTCAATATGGTCCAGGCGATAAAGGAGTTCGCATGCCATTCGGAGACGCGCCTCCCCTACTCCGCCGCTTCGAGCTTCGAGGTTTCCAAGAGGTTGTCCAAAGCCGCCTCGGAAAACACCCGTAAACCGAGCTCCGGCCGGAACCCATGGATCTCGGTGACATCGAGTGCGCGCATGAAATCCAGGATCTCCTCCGAGATCACCTGGCCCGGCACCAGGATCGGAAAGCCGGGCGGGTAGGGGATGATGAAGGAGCTGGAGACCATCTCCCGACCCTTTTGCATCTGATTTTCCAGCCCTCGCCCATGTAGCGGATAGTATTCGCACTTCTCCTCGTCGTAAGCGAGAAAGAAGGCGCTCCTGATGTCACCCTCCGGCGTTCCGTCGGTGCTCCGAAAGGCGCTGTGAAAACGGCTGAAATCGGGCAGCGGCGGCAGATCTTTGGTGAGCGACTTCACCTTCTTTGCGAATGCCCTTCTCTCCATTGGGCTCGCATCCTCGAGCGTGGTGTCCAGTTCCTGGGCGATCTTCACCAGGACCTCGATCAGATAGGCAACCGAGGACCGGGTCGTGCCGATATTGGTCATGAAGAGGACGGTGTTGCGCGACGTCTTGTTGATCTGAATGCCGTATTTGTCCATCAGCTCGACATTCTTGAACGTATCGCCATCATGGCCTGCCGTGCCGACCGCAAGGGTCACGCGCGTGGCATCAAGGGCGAACTCGTCCTCCGCCCAGGCCTCCCAGATATCGGTCCAGCCATGCTCCGGATCCCAGTAGGACTGGATGCCGGATTTGCGATATTCCGGCGGGATCATGTCGCCGACCTTCAGCACCTTGAAGTATTTCTTCAAGAGAGGATGGCTGTCGATCGCCTTCCTCATCGACATCGCCGCCTCGACCTGGCGCTGGATGAGCTCGAAACCCTCCAATTCGACCTGGCGGCGGCCGACGTCGAGAGAGGCGATGATCTGGTAATTGGGCGAGGTCGAGGTGTGGGTCATATAGGCTTCGTGAAAGGCCTGCTCGAGCTGGCCTTTGAAGTCCTGATCGTGGATGTGGATCATCGAGCCCTGACGAAGAGAGGTCAGCGTCTTGTGGGTGGACTGGGTTGCATAAACACGGACACGCGCCTTGTCCGGATCGGGCATCAGCCGCGTTTTCAAAAGTGTCTTATCGTCGGCATCTTTGATGGTTTCAGCATGGGCTTCATAGGCCGCTCTATACGCGTCGCTTCGATAGCGCCGTCGAAGCTGCTCCGCATTCGCCATGGCAGTGCGTTGGCGATAGGTCGGGCCGAAGCGGGCGAAGGCGAACCAGGCCTCGTCCCAGAGAAAGACCAGATCCGGTTTGATCGCCAGGCACTCCTCCATCACCCGCTCGACATTGTAGATGATACCGTCGAAGGTGCAGTTGGTGAGAAGTAGCATCCGCACCCGATCGAGCTTGCCAGCGCGCTTCAGCTCCAAGAGCCGATGCTTGATCTCCTTCAAGGGGACAGCCCCATACATGGAGTATTGGGAGAGCGGATAGCTGTCGAGATAGACCACATGGGCGCCGGCCAGCACCATGCCGTAGTGATGAGATTTATGGCAGTCCCGATCCACCAGCACGATATCACCCGGCTGCACGACGGCCTGGACAACGATCTTGTTGCAGGTGGATGTGCCATTGGTCGCGAAGAATGTCTGCTTCGAGCCGAAGGCGCGGGATGCCAGCTCTTGCGCCTTTTTTATCGGTCCGTGGGGTTCCAGAAGGCTGTCCAGACCACCTGAAGTCGCCGACGTCTCGGCAAGGAAGATGTTCATGCCGTAGAAATCGCCCATGTCCTTGATCCAATGGGACCGGGAGATGGATTTACCGCGGCTGATCGGCATGGCGTGAAACACGCCGGTCGGCTGGCGCGCATAGTCGCGGAGCGCATTGAAGAACGGCGTGTTGTACCGGGCGCCGACGCCGCGGAGGATGTTGAGATGCAGCTCCAGATAGTCCTCGCGGTTATAGAAGACACGCAGGCAGGAACCGAGATCATGGCCGGCGATGTCCTCGACCGACTGGTCCGTGACCAGGAAGACATCGAGTTCCGGGCGAATCTTGCGGATCAGACGGCAGAGTTCCGGGCCGTAATCGTCCGGGTCGAGGTCACTGATGCCATCATCGTCGAGCCCGGTTAGATAGCGTTTCAAGATCGGCAGGCCATGATCGGATTCGAGGCCGAGGCCGCTTCTTACCACCACCGACTGGATGGTGTGATTGAAGAGGGCCGCTATCAGCCCGTCTTCGACGCTCGGCACAAAGAGGGGCTCGTAGACGAAGCGATCCTCCGGCCGACGCATGCGCTGCAGGGCCTGACGCTGTTGAGCTTCCTGCTGCTCGGAGAGTTGGTCGACGATCAGGAACTCGAAATAGGGCCGTTGATGGACGCTGTGCCGCTCATTGTCGTCGTCGCCGCTATCCTCTTCGCGCTGTTCGTTTTCAGCACCTTGCGCTCTACGACGGTAACCGTCGCTGAGCAACTGGCGGACCATGGAGGCGACCATCTTGGCGAGATCGGTATGGCGCTCCTCGACGAGAAGTTGGCTTAGGCGGTCGAACATCCGGTGGCCGGGATAGGCCCAGTAGAGTTCGATCGGGCGGAGCACATTGAACAGGGCTGCCGCCTTTTCGTGCAGGGCTTGCCGTCTCTTGGGCTCGGTTGCGCGTCTTAGTTGCTCGGTGGTACTACGCAGTGTGGTCCAGCGATCGATTCGAAGTTGCTGTGCGCTGTAATATTCCGTGAGCGACTGTCTCGGCTTTCGCCCTCCTGCCATAATGTTCAGCCCCCCGGGATTTTTTTCTTGTTTCCAGCTTGATCCGTCATTGGCGCGACCGGTAGCCCCGGAGCGTCCCCCGGCCTTGGCGCCATTTGACCCGGATCCCCTCGCCTCGCGACCTCGAGCGGACCGAGTTGATCGAGATAGGAGGGATGCCCTGCCTTCCGATCATAGATCTCGAACTCGACCTCGCGATCGCGAAAGCTCTTCAACACCTGGCCAAGACCGTGGAGGCCGATCTCGCGCTGCCGACGCACCAGGTCGAGGTCGATCTCCAGCGCCAGAAACTCCTCGCGTCCAGCCGCTTCGATCAGCACCGTGCCAGCGGGGTCAACCACCGTCGAACGGCCGACGCCGCCTGCATCCATGCCGTTGATGTCGAAGACGTAGCATTGGAATTGGGCGGCGGTGGAACGGGCGATGCTGAGCTCGATGCTGCGGTCTATCGTGCCGGTGAGCACCGGATGCAGCAGCACCTCGACGCCGGCCGATGCGAGCGTACGGGTGGTTTCCGGAAACCAGATATCGTAGCAGATCGACAGGCCGAAGCGGCCGACATCGGGAACGTCAAAAATGCAGAACTTGGTACCCTGCGCCACCCCTTGTTCATAGGGATAGAAGGGGAACATTTTCCGGTAGCGCTGGATCACATGGCCGCTCGGGTCGATCACGCTTGCCGTGTTGTAGATCCGGCCGTCCTCGATGCGCTCGAACATCGAGCCCGGGATCAGCCAGATGCCGTGGCGTTCGGCTGCAGCAGAAAACGCCTTCTCCGCATCGTTCGGGAAACTCTGTGCCGTTTTGGTGAGCGGGCCGAAAGGAGCAAGCTCGCTGAACAGAACCATCTGCACCCAGGGGAAGCGCGCCATGACCAGATCGATGCGATGCAGCACGGCTTCGACATTGCTTTGCACCGCGCTGACCGGCATCTGTATGCCGGCGATGGCGAAAGGCGTCATGCGACGATCTCCTGAGCCGCTGCGACTGTTCTCCCACCTTAGGAGGCCTGAAGGCAGACTGTCACCAGTCTGTACTTCATTGGTGAGCGCGACGGCAGGCCGGTTTCCATCACCGCCTTAGATTACCTCCCGCAGGCCCATCGCCGCACCATCTACGACAAGCTGGGCATAAACTCCCTTGCAGAGCTTTTCTCTCACGCCTTGGCGGAACTCGCTGCTGGTCGGTAGGGGCAATGGACTGTCCGGGAAAGGGTGGACATGGCATCCTCGTGTTGAAGGGCTGAAATGGGATATGAAAAAGGCATAGGAGGAGATCTCGATATGACGGATGGCAAAGGAATTTTGACCGGCAAGGTGGCGATTGTAACCGGCGGTTCGCGTGGTATTGGCGCGGCTGTCGCAATACGGCTGGCCGCTGCCGGGGCACATGTGACTTTGACCTATAACAGTGCGGCGGACAAAGCGGCCGATGTGGCGACTGCGTGTGCTGATGCTGGTGGCAGTGGCGAGGCCGTGCAGGCTGATGCCGGCGATGTCCCTGGTGCTCGAACGCTGGTGGATCGGGTTGTGCAGGAGAAAGGGCGGCTGGATATTCTGGTGAACAATGCGGCGATCTTGGCCGGAGCCGATCTGCTGAGCGTTACGGAGGAAGAATTCGATCGCAGTGTTCAGGTCAATCTCAAGGGCGCTTACTTCCTGACCAAGGCAGCGGCTGAGCAAATGGGAGAAGGCGGCAGAGTAGTCAATATCGGCAGTATTTTTGGCGAAAGTGTGCCCTACCCGGATCTGGATCTCTACTCCATGAGCAAGTTCGCGATTGCCGGTCTGACCAGGGCTTGGGCGAGGGATCTGGCGCCAAAGAAGATCACGGTGAACTGCATCCAGCCGGGACCGATCGACACCGATATGAATCCGGAGGATGGCGACCTCGCCGAGGCCATGCTCCCGCGGTCGCCGACCGGACGCTACGGCCGGGTCGAGGAAATCGCGGAGATGGTCGCCTATCTGGTCGGGCCGAATACCGACAATGTCACGAGCGCCATCCTCAACAATGACGGCGGATGGAACGCTTAGGCCTGCGCATATATGCGCTCTGCGACGGCGTCGCAGTCTCGAAGCACCCCGGATTGTGAGCTGATATCACCCGGCTCACGAACACCCCACGCTCGAACGAGGTGGTGATGATCGAAGCCGAGGCCTTTGAAGCTGGCGGAGAAACTTGCCATCAAATCGGCATATCGATCTTCGGGCTCGCCCTGCGTTTGCAGGAACACCAGATGGCGCCCCGGCGTCAGACGGCTCTTGATCTCCGCGGTTGGATAGCCTGGAACGAAGAACGAGAAAAACCGGTCGAGTGCGAGTTTCAGCTGCCCTGTCACGCTTGTGAAATAAACCGGGCTCGCGAGCACCAGAACCTGCGCCTCGGCCACCGCTTCGAGCACAGGTGTCAGATCATCCCTCAACCCGCAATGATCGAGATCCCGTTTGCAGCGAAACAGGTTTTGGCAACCGCTGTATGACAACGCCGAAAGAACGACCGTTTCGACCGGAGCACCGAATTGCTCCGCCTGCCGAGTGAAACGTTCAGCCAGCGCGTCGCTGTTACACTCGCGTCGCGGGCTGCCCAAAAGGCATAGAGTTCGCATATCGGCGACGATCACAGACCTCAATGGGCCATGAGCACAGGCACGGTCATGGATTGCAGAATGGTGCGCGTGGCGCCGCCCAGGATGAATTCGCGCATACGGGAATGGCCATAGCCGCCCATGACCAAAAAGTCGCTGCCGCGATCAGCGAGATGGGACAGGATGGCGTTGCCGACATCGATATCCTTCCCCTCAATGACCTCCACTTCGACCTTGATGTCATGGCGGGTCAGATGAAGGGCAATGTCAGCGCCCGGCATGTCGCCATGGCCGGTCTGACTGCTCTTCGGCCGGAAGCAGACGACATCCACCACCTTGGCCCGCTCCAGCAGCGGCATGGCATCCCGAACCGCCCGAGCCGATTCCCGGCTGGCATTCCAGGCGATCATGACACGCTCGGCAGTCGTCGGAGGGGCGCCGATATAGGGAGCAACGATCACCGGAGCGCCACACGTCAACAGCGTGTCGCCCGGGTCCTGGATGACGCCGGCGCTGTCGTCATCGGGCTGACCGATGATGACGGCATCGGCGTAGCGACCATGGATGGCCAGCCTGTCGGTGAATGCCGATCGATAGCAGCGATCGGTTCGTGTATCGGCGGCTATGCCTTCGCGTTCGGCGGCAGCGCGAAACTCAGCGATCGCAGCCTCGGCCCGTTCCCTCTCATAGCGCTCGATATTGGCGCTGATATCCGTGGACAGGTGGACGCCGACGGAGGCCGGCGGCGCGAACTCCGGGATGAGGTAGAGACCGGTGAGATGGGCGTCGAAGCGCTTGGCCAGCTTGATCCCATAATCCATGCATCTGGCATGCGCATCACTGGAATCGATCGCCAGCAACAAGTCCTTGTACATGGTCGTTTCCTCTTGTTCTTTCCCTTGGCAATCGGCCGTGCCGGCTATGCCTGATCGTTATTTCTCTCCTGTGTTCTGCTTGATCAGGACAAAGATAAACAGGACACCAAACACGGTGAGCGCCAGACCCGTCCTATAGAAGATCGGATCGACGGCACCGCTCGCCATGACGAGGCCGAGAAGGGAGAGAAGCCCCATGATCACGCCGAGGATCCAAGCGCTGGTGGTATCGCTCTGCATGGCTAGGTCTCAGCTCCAGTAAGGTCCTGATAAGCATGCCAGCTGGCATGGCCGATCAGCGGCAAGGTGATGATCAGGCCGAGCAGGAAGGTAGCGAGGCCAGCGCCGACGAACAGCACGATCAACGCGCCCCAAAACAGCATGGGCATGGGGTTGGTTTTGACCGCCTGAATGCTGGTGGTGATGGCGGTAAAAACATTGACCTCAGGCCGATCGAGAAGAAGCGGAATCGAGATCACGCTGATCGCAAAGGAAACCAGGGCCAGCACGGCGCCGACCAGACCGCCAATGATGAGAAATGGCAAGGCCTCGGGACTGAGCAGAGTTTGTTGTACCAGTTGGTCGAGCGGCGGCGGCTCCAGGCCGAAAAACAACATGAAAATCAAGGCGGCAAGACGCAGCCAGGCAAACATGAATAGCAACAGTGCAACGCCCATCAGCCCGATCTGGCTGCCATTTCTTTTCCAGGCAGCAAGTGCTGTACCAAAGCTCACCGCTTCACCGACTTGCAGCCGCCGGCTGACCTCATAGAGCCCGACCGCGAAAAGCGGTCCCACGATCATGAAACCCGCGGCCAGCGGCAAGGTCAGGTAGAGCCAACCCAATGCCCAAAGACTGCCGATCAAGAGATAGCCAGCGATGGCGAACACGATGCCGTAGCCGAGACTGACGACCGGCGCTCGACGCAGATCGGAAAACCCCTTGGCCAGCCAGACCCAGGGACGATCCAACGGGATCCTGACCAGGGTCGGAGTTCTTGAGTGGTCAGCGGCATCTGTGGGCGTGGCGGAAGTGGCGTTGGCCATGTCATTTGCTCGTTGTTGTCCTATCGCATTTTTGGGTCTGTGTGATTGTAGTGACGCAATCAATACGACAATTCGTGGCCTATCATTGATCAACCACGATGAGCTTCCCTTGATCTAAGTCAAGTCGCGCTTCAGAGGCACTCCCTAAGTTGCCCTTGGGAAATAGTTACCGATCGAGCGGAGAGCATCGTGACGGCAAGTACGATCGCAGCGGTCCAGGATGGCGTCGCAGGAGATGCTGGTAAGGCCGCCTACAACGAAGAGGTCATCCGGCTGTTCGTGATCGCCACCAGCTTTTGGGGCGTCGTGGCCTTCGCGATGGGTACCTTCATCGCCTTCCAGCTAGCCTTTCCGATCCTAAATCTCGACCTGGAATGGACCACATTCGGTCGTCTTCGCCCTGTTCACACCTCAGCAGCCATCTTCGCCTTCGGCGGCAACGCCTTGATCGCCACCTCTCTCTATGTGGTGCAGCGCACCTGCCGAGCTTCGCTGTTCGGCGGTCCGGCTCTTGCCGCGTTTCTGTTCTGGGGCTACCAGCTCTTCATCGTGCTCGCCGCTTCCGGCTACGTGCTCGGCGTCACCCAATCGCGCGAATATGCCGAGCCCGAATGGTATGTCGACCTCTGGCTGACCCTGGTCTGGGTCGTCTATCTGGTGATCTTTGCGGGCACCATCCTGAGGCGCAGAGAGCCCCACATTTATGTGGCCAACTGGTTCTACCTCGCTTTCATCATCACGGTTGCGATGCTGCACATCGTGAACAATCTGGCCGTGCCGGTCTCGTTCTTCGGCATCAAGAGCTATTCCCTGTTTTCCGGCGTTCAGGATGCGCTCACTCAATGGTGGTATGGCCATAACGCCGTCGGCTTTTTTCTGACCGCGGGCTTTCTCGGCATGATGTACTACTTCGTGCCCAAGCAGGCGGAGCGCCCGGTCTATTCCTACCGCCTTTCGATCATCCATTTCTGGGCGCTGATTTTCCTCTACATCTGGGCGGGGCCTCATCACCTTCACTACACGGCCCTGCCTGACTGGGCGCAGATGCTGGGCATGACCTTTTCGGTGATGCTGTGGATGCCGTCCTGGGGCGGCATGATCAACGGTCTGATGACCTTGTCCGGTGCTTGGGACAAGTTGCGCACCGATCCTGTTCTCCGCATGCTTGTCGTCTCGATCGCCTTTTACGGCATGAGCACCTTCGAAGGCCCGCTGATGTCGATCCGCCAGGTGAACGCGCTCAGCCACTACACCGACTGGACCATCGGTCATGTCCATTCTGGTGCGCTCGGCTGGGTCGCCTTCGTCTCCTTCGGCGCCCTCTATTTCCTAGTCCCGCGCCTTTGGGGTCGCACCCAGCTCTACTCCTTGAAACTCGTGGAAGTCCATTTCTGGATCGCGACACTCGGCATCGTCCTCTACATCACCGCGATGTGGGTCTCCGGCATCATGCAGGGCTTGATGTGGCGGTCGTACGACGACCTCGGGTTTTTGCAGTATGCGTTCATCGAGACCGTGGAGGCGATGCATCCCTTCTATGTGATCCGGGCATTCGGCGGGGTGCTGTTCCTCGCGGGTTCACTGGTGATGACCTACAACCTCTGGCGCACGGCGAGAGGCGACGTCCGGCTCGAAGAAGAAATGGGCGCACCGGTGGCCGCTGCCACGCCTGCGGAGTAGCTGATGATGTGGAAGAAACACGAAAAGATCGAGACCAACGTCGTGCTGATGGCGGCGCTCACCTTGGTCACGGTGTCGATCGGCAGCCTGGTCGAAATCGTGCCGCTCTTCACCATCGAGAGCACGATCGAGGAGGTGGACGGCGTTCGCCCCTACAGCCCGCTGGAGCTTCAGGGGCGCAACATCTACATCCGGGAAGGCTGTTACAACTGCCACAGTCAGATGATCCGTCCGTTCCGCGACGAGGTCGAACGCTACGGCCATTACAGCCTCGCCGCCGAGAGCATGTACGACCACCCGTTTCAGTGGGGCTCGAAACGCACCGGCCCCGATCTCGCCCGCGTCGGTGGCAAATACTCGAATGACTGGCATGTCGCCCACATGATCAAGCCGCAGGAGGTGGTGCCCGAATCGATCATGCCGCCTTATGCCCATCTCGCCCGGCGCAGCATCGATACACACGACATTGCCGCACATCTCGAAGCGAATGTCGCGGTTGGCGTGCCCTATTCCGAAGAGATGATCGAGATGGCCGGAACCGATCTGATAGCCCAGGCCGACCCCGATGGCGACCACGACGCCCTGCTCGCCCGTTACCCCAAGGCAGCAGTCGGCGACTTCGATGGTGATCCCAATCGGCTGACCGAGATGGACGCGATGATCGCCTATCTCCAGATCCTCGGCCGCATGGTCGATTTCACCGACATCAAAGCCAACGACATCATCCAATAGCCTGAAGCAGGTCAAAGAAAATGTTCGAGCAGATCTACCACCTCGCCAACACGCTATGGCCGCTTTGGGGGGCCCTGTTGTTCCTCGGAATCGTCGCCTGGGCATTCTGGCCGAGCAACAAGGCCAGGTTCGAACACTACGGAAAAATCCCGCTTGATGACGACAAGGTGGAGAACTGAACCATGGCCACCAAGGTCGAAAAGGATCCGATCACCGGGCGCAACACCACCGGGCATGAATGGGACGGCATCAAGGAACTGAACACGCCCCTGCCCAAATGGTGGCTCTATACCTTCTACGCCTGCATTGTCTACGCGGTGATCTGGTGGATCCTCTATCCGAGCTGGCCTTATGTTACCGGCTATTTCGGCGGCATCATCGGCAGCAATCAGCGGGTCGCGTTCGAGGAGCGCGTCGCTGTGGCGGACGCGGGTCGTGCCGAGTATCTGGAGCGCATTCAGGCAGCCTCACCCGCGGAGATTGCCGCCGATCCCGAGCTTTTGAGCTTCGCGCTCGCCGGCGGCGAGGCCTCGTTTTCCGACAATTGCGCACCCTGTCACGCACTCGGCGGCGCCGGCCAGGGACCGTATCCAGCCCTCGGCGATGATGACTGGATCTGGGGCGGGTCCTTGGAGGACATCCAGCACACAATCAACTACGGCATCAGAAACAACGACCACGAGGACGCACGCTTCAACGAGATGCCGGCCTTCGCGCGGGACGAAATCCTGGAGCGCGAAGACATCCAGGCCGTGACGCAGTATGTGCTGTCTCTGTCCGGCCAAAACACCGACGCTGAAGTAACCGGTCAAGGTAGCACCTTGTATGAGGAGCAGTGTGCCGCTTGTCATGGTGAGCAGGGTGAAGGCATCCAGGAACTGGGCGCGCCCAATCTCAGCGACCAAATCTGGCTGTACGGCGGCAGTGCCGAAGACGTTGCGCAGCAGATCGGCTATCCGCAGCTCGGTGTGATGCCGCCCTGGATCGATCGCCTCGACGAAGACACCATCAAGATCCTCACCGTCTACGTCCATTCCTTGGGCGGCGGTCAGTAGGGACGGGCTGGAATCTTCATGGGCGCCTCCGCAAGCCATACGGGTGTCGCTACCGAGGATGCGCGTTCGTTCAAGGAACAAAAGGAGGATCCGCTCTACGCCAGCCGGGTGCAGATCCACCCCAAAGCGGTCAAGGGCTTCTTTCGGCGGATCAAATGGGCAGCCCTGTTGGTTCTGCTCGGCCTCTACTACATCGTCCCCTGGATAAGGTGGGACCGCGGCGCGGCAGCTCCAGATCAGGCAGTGCTGGTCGATATGCCCGGCCGGCGTCTCTATTTCTTCTTCATCGAAATCTGGCCGCAGGAGATCTACTACCTGACCTTTCTCCTGATGGCGGCCCCCTTCGGCCTGTTACTGGCAACCGCGATCGGCGGTCGGGTATGGTGCGGCTTCACCTGTCCACAAACTGTCTGGACCGATCTCTTCATGTGGGTCGAGCGCAAGATCCAAGGTGACAGGAGCGCACGGATCCGTCTGGACAAGCAGCCCTGGACGAGGGACAAGCTGATCAAGAAAGCCTCGACCCACATCGCCTGGCTCTTGATCGCAGCGGCCACCGGCGGCGCCTGGATCATGTACTTCAATGACGCGCCGACCGTCACCTATGACATCCTGACCGGCGGTGCCAGCCTCGCCGTCTATTTCTTCTTCGGCCTATTCACCGCCACCACCTATCTCTTGGCAGGCTGGGCGCGCGAGCAGGTCTGCACCTACATGTGCCCCTGGCCACGCATCCAGGCCGCTTTGCTGGACCAGGATAGCTATGTCGTCACTTATGAAACCTGGCGGGGCGAGCCGCGCGGGCCGCACAAGAAGGACACGAGCTGGGAAGGCAGAGGGGATTGCGTTGCCTGCAATCAATGTGTCGCCGTCTGCCCGATGGGCATCGACATCCGCGACGGCCTGCAGCTCGAATGTATCGGCTGCGGGCTTTGCGTCGATGCCTGCAATCAGGTCATGGCCAAAGTCGATCGGCCCTTGAACCTGATCACCATGGACACCGAACGTAATCAGCAGAACCGCGAGATCGGCAGGCCGAGTGAAAGCCGGCTGGTGCGGTCGCGCACCGTCATCTATGTAATCATTCTCGCGATTCTCGGCATCGGCGTGTTGTTCGGCCTGACCACTCGCGACAGTCTCGATTTGAACGTGCTCCCCGACCGCAACCCGCTGTTCGTCAAACTCGCCGACGGCAGTATCCGCAATGGCTACACCGTGAAAGTCCTGAACCAGGTGCGTGAGCCCAAGACTTATGGGCTGGCGCTGGAAGGTCTTGAGGGTACGACCCTCAAGGTTCTCGGCCTGGAGAATGGCGACGATCAGACCGCCCTCCTCGACGCCAAGCCGGATCAGGTCTCCACCTACCGTATTTTCGTTACAGCACCGTCTGCTTCGGTGCACGAGGCGGTGCAGGATCTCCGTATCGTGCTGACCGATCAGGACGATGGTGAGGCCTTCGGCTTCGAGACCATCTTCAGAGGACCCAAATGATGGCGAGCACCCTGCCCTTGGACAACACTGGAAAATCACCGCGAACCGGTGGCTTCTTCGGCCATTGGATCCCCTGGGTGTTCGTCGGCCTGTTCCTCCTGGTCCTGGCAGCCAACAGCACCATGATCGTCATCGCCGTCTCGACCTTCACCGGCCTCGAGACCACCAACGCCTATGAAAAAGGCCTCAACTACAACAACCGCCTGGCGGCGGCGGCCGAACAAGAGAGCCTGGGGTGGAAGGCGGATCTTGTCGTAACGACTTTAGGTCATCAGCGGGCGGTGCTGGTCCTGCAACTTAACGATCGCTTGGGTAGTCCCATCACTTCGGCAGAGGTCGAAGCTGCCCTGCTGCGTCCGGTGCGGGAAGGGCATGATCTGACCGCTCACCTCGATCATCAAGGCAAAGGACGCTACCGCGCCGAGGTGGCTCTGCCGCTTCCCGGACAATGGGATGTGCAGCTCACTGCCAACGCGCGACAAAAGACCTACCGCCTCGCCGAACGCATCCATATAGGGCCATGAGCACCTCAACCCTGCCGCTCAACCCGGCAACCGCAACACCAAACGACGCAGCCCCTCATATCGAGCCGGCCGGTGCTACCGGCTATTTCATGGTCGAGAACGTTCATTGCGGTGGCTGCATGCGCAAGATCGAGAGCGCAGTCGGCAAGCTGGAAGGCGTCGAGCAGGCACGCCTCAACCTCACCACCCGAAGGCTCAAGGTCGTCACCTCAGCCGGCACGGTCGGCACGATCGACATCGTTGACAGGGTGATCGAGACGCTGGAAAGCCTTGGTTATCCGGCCCGGCCTTACGATCCCTCGGCGCTTGGCTCCGCAGATGAGCTTGTCGAAAGAAAGCTGCTGCGCGCGATGACCGTTGCCGGCTTTGCGGCCGCCAATGTCATGCTGCTCTCGGTGTCGGTCTGGGCAGGCTCCGACATGGGACCGGCGACCCGCTCGTTGCTGCATTGGTTCTCGGCTCTGATCGTGCTGCCCGCCGTGGTCTATTCCGGCCGGCCGTTTTTCGACTCGGCAATCCGCGCACTGGCGCGTCGCCAGACCAACATGGATGTGCCGATCTCGCTGGCAATCCTCTTAGCGAGCGGCATGAGCCTGTTCGAGACCATCCGCGGCGGCGAGCATGTCTATTTCGAGAGCGCGATCATGCTCCTGTTCTTCCTGTTGCTCGGCCGTTATCTCGACCGCCGCGCCCGCGGCAAGGCACGCCATGCCGCGGAGCACCTGCTGAGCCTTGATCAAGGTCCGATCACCGTGATCGACTCCGACGGACAGCGCAGCACCCTCCCAAGACAGAACGTAGCCATCGGCATGAGAGTGCTGGTCGCCGCCGGCGAACGCATCGGCGTTGATGGCCGGGTCCTTCTAGGCCGCTCCGAGATCGACACCAGCCTGATCACCGGTGAGTCCGTGCCGATCGCCCTAAAACAGGGCGATCGGGTGTTCGCCGGGACCCTCAACATCGCCGCACCGATCGAAATGGAAATCACCGCCATCGGCGAAGGCACGCTGCTCGCCGAGATCGTCCGGCTGATGGAACTGGCCGAGCAGCGGCGCGGCCGTTATGTGGTGCTCGCCGACCGCATTGCAGGCTGGTACGCGCCGGTGGTTCATGGCCTGGCGTTGGCCACGTTTTTGGGTTGGACTTTCCTGTTCGATGCGTCCTGGCAGACCGCTCTACTTTACGCCGTCTCTGTCCTGATCATCACATGCCCCTGTGCCCTCGGTCTCGCCGTGCCCGCGGTTCAGGTGATCGCGAGCGGAGCTTTGCTGCGCCAGGGCATCCTCCTGAAATCCGCAACCGCGCTCGAACGCCTGGCCGAGGTCGACACCGTCGTCTTCGATAAAACCGGCACCCTCACCGAGGGTCGGCCGACCTTGCGCCCGAGCCAGTCCATCACATCAGCCGATCTCGCTCTCGCCACCTCTCTCGCCATTGCCAGCCGCCATCCGCTCGCCCGCGCGATCGTGGCAGCCGCACCCGATATACCGGCGGCGAGCGGGGTCGAGGAGGTGCCGGGCATGGGGCTTCGCCTCAACGGACCTGACGGCGAAGTCCGTCTCGGCAGCCGGCGCTGGTGCGGCGTCGATGACGAGAATGGGAAGGAGACGGGCCTCGAACTCTGGCTCGCCGCCGATGACCGGTGCGTTCGGTTCGCGTTTGAAGACCGGCTGCGCGATGATGCCGGTGCCGTGGTCGCCGCACTGGAACGCCAGGCCTTTGCAACCGCCATCCTGTCAGGCGACCGGAAGTCAACGGTCGCGGCCGCCGCTTCGGCACTTGGGGTAGAGCATTGGCGGGCAGCCTGCACACCCGCAGAAAAAGTCGAAAAACTCGAGCAGCTCGCCGCTGATGGACATCGCGTTCTGATGGTCGGCGACGGTCTGAACGATGCCGCCGCCCTTGCAGCTGCCCATGTCTCGCTCTCGCCGGCGACGGCGATCGACATCAGCCAAGCCGCGGCCGACGCCGTGTTCCAGGGAAAACATCTCAGCCCCGTAGAGCAGCTTCTCGATGTTGCGCAAAACGCCTCCCGCCTGGTCCGACAAAATCTTGGCCTTGCGCTTGCCTATAATCTGATCACCATCCCACTTGCCGTCGCTGGCCAGGTCACTCCCTTGATCGCAGCGGCCTGCATGTCGGCATCGTCGTTGATCGTGGTCGGCAACGCGCTTCGGCTCGATAGAGGCAAGCTCCGATGAGCGTCCTGATCTATCTCATTCCCATCGCCCTCTTTCTCGGCCTGCTCGGCCTCGCCGCCTTCCTTTGGGCGCTGCGCAATGGTCAGTTTGACGACCTCGACGGCGCCGCCGAGCGCGCTCTGTTCGACGACGAGGAGGCGTAAAGTCACCCCACCCCCGGGCCGGAGGTCAGACGATGAGATCGCCTTCCGCCGTCATGGACAATCGATCAACATCGTTCATGATCACCGATTGGCGATCGGGAAGGTCGATGAGACCGGCTCGCCTGAAGCGCGTGAAAATGCGGCTCACGGTTTCGATGGTCAGACCGAGGTGATCGGCGATGTCCTGACGTGACATGGCGAGGTGCAGGGGCTCCCTGTTCGGCCCTGGGTCCCCCTTGCGCTTGGCAAGATCGAGGAAGAAGGAGGCGACACGCTCTTCAGCACTCTTCCGGCCGAGCAGCAACATGCATTGTTGGGCCCGATTGAGTTCGGAGCAAGCCAAGCGCAACAGCTGGCGACCGAGGTCGGGCCGTGCCTCGATCGTGCTATCGAGGCGTTCGCGCGGGTGGCGGCTAACGACCACGTCGGTGATTGCCTCCACACTGTAGGCATACTCATCGAGGCCGGTCAGACCGAAACATTCTTCCGGGCCTAGAAAATCGATGATCTGACGACGACCATCAGCGACCGCCTTGTAAAGTCGAACCGTGCCGGAGAGGATGCGGAAGTAATGCTCGATCGGATCTCCTTCGATCACGATGGTCTGTCCAGCGCCGACTTTCTGCGTGACCCCGGGCCCTGCCTGTTCCGGCAATTTGCGGCAAGGCGGATCAAGCTCGGTCGGACGGGGGCCTTGAATGATTGACGGTGTTGCCATACCCGATCTCCCTAGTATCGTTCCCTGTCTTATGAAGAGGGTAAGGCGATGACATCGATGGATAAATTCGGGCGAATACCTAGGGTAATCTCCCTAAGTAATGATCCTTATGTCAGGCATGTCGACTAAAGAACGACCGCGACGGGTTGAGTGGGTTTGATTGAGATCAGATCCCGATCGCCAGCCGAACACTCTCCAGCAGCTCGTCCCGACCGAATGGTTTTTGCAGGACTGCGACGATCCCGGAAGGACGTGCTTCCCCAAGGAATGGACGATGCAAACGTGCGCTCATAATGATCGCCGGCAGATCCACGCGTTCCGCCGCCAAATGAATGATCAGATCGGTTCCCCGCATGTCCGCAAGGTCGAACTCGACCAAGAGGCACCCATTCCTGACAGGCGGCCGCATGTCCAAAAAATGACCGGCGGAAGCAAACGTAAGCACACGCAAGCCACAGGTTCGCAGTGAGATGGAAAGTGCATCCCGAACCGCGGCATCATGATCGATGATGAAGACCGTGGGCATCGAAGCATCAGCCTCGGCTGGATGAGCCATATGAAGAACGCTTCCAGCTACAGGGTGCTCGCGGCCAAAACGGGGCATGGGACGTGATCAATCACTTTGATGGAAACATGTTGTTCGCATCAGCATAGTGTCGATCGAGCGGCATCAATATTGGTGAAATTACTTAGGTATTATGACTTATTGGCAGGCTCGATACCGGCATCGAGCGCCAGGCGGATCAATTGCGCCAGGTTGTCAGCGGCCATTTTTTCCATGAGTCGAGCGCGGTGAATTTCGACGGTCCGGGGGCTGATACCGAGCTTGAGACCAATTTCCTTATTGGATCCGCCGGCTACAAGATGTTCCAAAACGTCCCGCTCGCGCGGGGTCAGCCGCTCGACGTGGCTGGCAAGGTCCGGATCGATAGCGCTCTTCACCACTTTCGCACGAGATGATCGAAGAGCGGTGCGAACGGCCGTCAGCATGACATGCGCATCGAAGGGCTTTTCGATGAAGTCGACAGCGCCAAGCTTCATCGCCTTCACCGCCATCGGCACGTCGCCATGGCCGGTCATGACGACAATTGGCGTCGTCATCGACCAGTCGCCGAGTTCGCCAAGAAGGGTAAGGCCATCCATCCCCGGCATGCGCACGTCCAAAAGGCAGCAAGCGGCCGATGATGATTTACCCGTATCCAGAAAAGCTTCCGCTGATCCAAACCCCAGAACATCGAACCCCTCGGCAAGCAGCAGGGCTTCGAGGGAATCGCGCACGGCATCATCATCATCGATAACATAAATGAGCGTTCGGTCAGGCATGCGCCCTTCGCTCTCCTCGATCCGCTGACAAACTTATATGGAATATCGTGCCACCCTCGGGATTGGTGCTCGTCCATAGCTTGCCGCCATGGGCATCGACAATCGTCCGGCAAATGGAAAGGCCGATGCCGATGCCGTTGGCTTTGGTCGTCATAAAGGGCTGGAACAGACGTTCAACCACCTCCTCGGCCAACCCAGGGCCTGTATCGATGACATCGATCTGCACGACCGCCTGTTCCAAAGAAGATGTGCGCACGATCAGCTCGCGCCGCTCGACCCCAGTCAGAGCATCCACTGCGTTGCGCACCAAATTCATGATCACCTGCTGAATCTGCACCCGATCGATCATGATGTCCGGCAGACCGGTGGCTAGATCGAGCGTCGTGACAATAGCATGATGCCTGGTGCCGACCATCGCAAGCTCTAGAGCTTCTTTGACCATGGGGTTGACAGCTTCCAGTGTATGCTCGGTTTCGCCCTTGGCGACGAACTTCCGGAGCTGCTGGATAATCTGCCCGGCGCGCGACGCCTGAACCGACGCCTTCTGCATCAGGTTTCCGGCCTGGTCTCGGCTCGCCTTATCATCTCGTTCCAGCATACGGCTGCATGCCTCGAGATAGTTGATGATGGCGGTGAGCGGCTGGTTGAGCTCATGGGCAAGGGCCGATGCCATCTCACCCATCTCGGACAGGCGCGAGACATGCAGCAACTCATTGCGCAAATCATGGACACTTTGCTCGGTCGCATGACGAGCCGACGCATCTCTGATAAAACCCGCAAAAATCCGACGGTCCGCAAGTTGGACCTCGCTGACCGCAAGCTCGATTTGAAAAAAGTCGCCATTCTTCTTTACGGCAAGCACCTCGCGACCGATGCCAATGATCCGCTTCTCACCCGTCGACACATAGCGTTTGAGATTGCCATCATGCTCGTCCCGAAAAGGAGGCGGCATCAGATATTTCACATTCTTGCCGATCACCTCGCTGGCCCGATAGCCAAACATCATTTCGGCCGCAGGGTTGAAAGACAGGATGCGACCTCGATCATTGATCGTAAGCAGCGCATCGGGTGATGTTTCAATAATCGAGCGCAGCAAGGCATCACGATCACCCGAGGTCGCGTCTTCCTGAATAGGCGAGAAATCTTTGGCAGAATTCGGATTTTCTTTCATCATCTCAAGCCATAACAGAAATCATAAGCCAGTCTATTCCGAATCGTCATGGCTGATACGCTATCTAGTCGACCATGCTGGCTGGAGGCATCTTCGCGAATGAATTGGCTATACTATAGGTTCACCGACATGGGCTTGCGCGGCAGGATACACTGGCTCGGATAGGCTCCAAGGCTTTGATCTTCGACAACTTGCAGAATTCCTAAGAAAACCGACGTATCTTGATCCGAATCAACAACATTTGCACTCCCAAACGCTTTGATGCCTTGCTGGAGAAACGAACGTCGACGCAATCTGTCCGACAGGGAAGAACTTCGAACTCCCATGCTGACCATCGAAGACTGCCTTGGCATGTGCCGGCTCACCCAAGGTGAGATCGCTGCGGCTGCCGAGCATGAGCCCGACATCATCGCGTTGGAAATGGACAACTACCTCTGCATCACCGCTCAGGGTCAGCGGCGGCTGTCGCGCATGATCATCGTGGATATCGAGGCGGCTAGAACCCATGGCAATCTTGCCCATGCTGCCAAGCTGAGGCGGGTCCTGCAGCATTTTCTAGAATGCTATGCGGGTGTGGTTCTCACCGAAGATCAAAAATTGCCGCGGCGCTGAGCGCCAATTTCATCAAAGTCGAAGCCATGCTTTCGCTAGGTCGATCATAGGCTGCCTCTCTTCTTTCTTCTTCAGCCTTTCAATGTGTCGACATAGTTAGCCCTCACAAAGGCTGTAGGATCAGCCGCTTGAGAGTGACTAAGCGCGCCGCGAATTCGACTGAGCTGGGCATAGTCATGGTCATACATCCATTGTGCGAGGCCACGCACGAGATCGGCCATGTGTTGCGGGCCATCTCTCAGCAAGGACGATGTGGTCATCACCACGTCGGCGCCAACCAAAAGATATTTGATCACCTGTTCTGCCCGCTCCACGCCTGTGGTCGCGGCAATTGAGGCCTGGACCCTTCGACTTAAGACCGCGATCCACAAAAGCGGCAAACGCGCTTCATGAGCGTTGCTCAGGTCCAACGTCGGCAAGATGGCCATCTTCGCAAGATCGATGTCAGGCTGATAGAAACGGTTGAACAGCACCAGACCATCGGCTCCTTCCTCTGCAACGCGTTTGGCCATCGCACCGAAAGCGCTGAAATAGGGGCTGAGTTTCATCGAGACCGGAATTTTGACCGTCTCTTTCACCGCGCGAAGCACGTCGATATAGCGCTGTTCGACATCGGCGCTCGTCGTCTCTATATCGGCCGGAATATAGTAGATATTGAGTTCGAGTGCGGCGGCACCGGCTTCCTCGATCGTCTTGGCATACATGGTCCAGCCTTGATCGGTTATCCCGTTCAGGCTCGCGATGATCGGGATATCAGTAGAACCGACGGCGCGTCGGATCAGATCCAGATAAGCCTCCGGCCCAAAGGCACCCTCGACGGCCGCAGTCCCGGATTGACAATGCTCCTCAAACAGCGATGGGAGGACGATCGCTGCTGTACTGCTGTCTTCCAACCGCTTGATCCCATCGAGTGTGCGCGAGATAGGGCTAGCAGATGCCACTAGGGGATTCTTCAAATCCAATCCCAGATAGGTGGTATGCAGATCCATGACATCGACCTCCGGCTGGTCTCATGCGGTCAAATTGGCGAGGGACAAAATCAAGATCAACAGCTTCGCTCGACGCTCGCCTTGATCACGATCAAGCAGAAGGCGCGAAAGCCAGCACGGCGAAACGGCATTGCTGCCATCGATCGGCGCTCACCATGCAGGTTCGTGCCGGAGCACCCCGCTTTGTTCATCGCTCTACACCTCTCTCGTTATCAACCGCCCAGCATAGCCTCCACGGTTCATCGGAGGCTTGACCACCGTCAAGGCCAGGCCGGTGGAACTATCGCTCAATGACGTTCCATAACGTTTGGGGCAAGAGTTCGTTCGCTGATGGGGCAGACAAGACCTGACACTGATCGACCGGGGCTGCTTGTTTGCTGCCGGTGGTTCGGCTTAGTCATTTTCGCCTTTGTCGTGGCCGTGACGCCGAACCTTGCCCATGCTGCCGATCCGGCGATCGGGCGGTTTCTCGACAAGGTGGCTCCCGCTGAGATCGTGCCCGGCGCCAACGGGATCGGAGCGCTTCGCGATGACCTGCCGGTAGCGCCGGCCCTGCGCGGCGGCGAGACCATCGGCTGGGTTTTTCTGAACTCGGACTTCGCAGGCTCGGTCGGCTATTCCGGCAAACCCATTCACATCCTGATCGGCATCGATCTGGATGGCGTGATCACTGGGGCCAAGCTGGTGAAACACTATGAGCCGATCGTGCTGGTCGGCATCCCCGAGAAGGACGTCGCCGACGTCATCACCGGCTATGCCGGGCTCGACGTCACCAAGGAGACCGGGACCGAGGCGGTCGGCCATGAGATCGACATCATCTCGGGAGCGACCGTCACCATCATGGTGATCGACGACAGCATCACCCACTCCGCGATCAAGGTCGCCCGAAACCTCGGGCTTGGTGGACTTGAAGCCGAGGTCGCGGCGAGCGGTCCGAAGCGGGTGATCGATCAGACGATCGATCGGACCGAGGACTGGCTGAAGCTTCTCGGCGACGGCTCGGTGCGAAGGCTGTCGCTCGATGTCAGCATGGTCAATCGCGCCTTCGACGATCAGGCAGGCGGCAAGGCAGCGGGCAGGCCAGAGCGCGGGCCGGCGGACGATGCGTTCATCGATCTGCATGCAGCACTCGTCACCATTCCGACGATCGGCAAAAGCCTTCTCGGCGATGCCGAATATGGCAATCTGCAAAAGCGGCTGAAGGAGGGCGAGCATGCCATTCTGGTTGCCGGTCGCGGTCGCTATTCCTTCAAAGGCTCGGGCTATGTCCGGGGCGGCATCTTCGATCGGATCAACCTGATCCAGGGCGACCGCAGCGTGCGGTTTCGTGATCGACAGCACAAACGGCTTGGCCGCATTGCCGCCAATGGCGCACCCAATTTCGAGGAAGTCGATTTGTTCACGGTGCCGGCTGATGCCAGCTTCGATCCGGCCGAGCCCTGGCGGCTGCAGCTGCTCGTGCAGCGTCCGACCGGCCCGACCGACAAGGTTTTTCTGACCTATGATCTGCCTTATGCACCGCCCGACCAATATCTGAGAACGGATGCCGGCGAGACGGCCATTGCCGCGACGCAGCCACTTCAGGTGGCAGCGGTCGGCGAGGGCGAGTTCAGCCTCGCGGGCGACGCGCTCTGGCAGCGGATCTGGCGCAATCGCACCGTCGATATCGCGGTCCTGGCAGCGGCCCTTGCCGTCCTCACCGTCATCTTTTTCTTCCAGACGCAGATTACCCGGCAGGAGCGGCTTTGGCTCTGGCTGCGCATGGGCTTTTTGACGTTCACGCTCTTCTGGCTCGGCTGGTACGCCCAGGCGCAGCTCAGCGTGGTCAATGTCATGACCTTCGCCAACGCGCTGCTCTCGGATTTCAGCTGGACCTATTTCCTGATGGACCCGTTGGTGTTCATGCTGTGGTTCTCGGTCGCCGCCGCCCTCCTGTTCTGGGGCCGCGGCGCCTATTGCGGCTGGCTTTGCCCATTCGGCGCCCTGCAAGAACTCCTGAATCGTCTCGCGAGAGCTGTCCGGCTCCCGCAGTGGCGGGTGCCCTGGGGGTTGCATGAGCGTCTCTGGCCGGTCAAATACATCATCTTCCTGGTGCTGTTCGGCGTCTCGCTGCATTCACTCGCTCTCGCCGAGAAGATGGCCGAAATCGAGCCCTTCAAAACCGCGATCATTCTTAAGTTCGTTCGGGAATGGCCCTTCGTAATGTTCGCCGCAGCGCTGCTGGTAGCCTGCCTGTTCGTCGAACGCTTCTACTGTCGCTATCTCTGCCCGCTGGGTGCCGCCCTCGCGATCCCCGGTCGCCTGCGCATGTTCGACTGGCTGAAGCGCTATCGCGACTGCGGCAATCCCTGCCAGACCTGTGCGAATGATTGCATGGTCCAGTCGATCCACCCCGAAGGCCACATCAATCCGAATGAGTGTCTGAACTGCCTGCATTGTCAGGTGGTCTATGCCGACGATCAGAAATGCCCCGTCTGCGTCAAGGCGCGTGTGCGCAGGGAGCGTCGCGAGCGAATGAGCGGCGCCAGTCCGAAGCCGGCGCTTGCGGCGGCCGCCGCTACGGCGAGTAACGAGTAAACAGTGGTGTCACCAAGGAGAGCGACAATGTCCGATGACAACAACGAAAAAAACGGCATGGACCGCCGGTCACTGATGAGCGGCACGGCAAAGGTCGCTGCTCTGGCCGGCGCCGGCGGTGCTGTCGCAGGCGCTGGCGGTCTCGCTTTGGCGCCGAGCCTTCTGCCGAAGGAAGCGGCCGCGCAGGAGGGGCAGAAAATTCATCTGAAGCCCGGCGAGCTCGATGACTATTACGGCTTCTGGTCCAGCGGGCAGGCGGGCGAGGTGCGCATTCTCGGCGTGCCCTCCATGCGCGAACTGATGCGCATTCCCGTCTTCAACCGCTGCAGCGCCACCGGCTGGGGGCAAACCAACGAAAGCCTGAAAATCCTGACAGAGGGGCTGCTGCCCGAGACAAAGGAATTCCTGGCCAATCGCGGCGGCACCTACGTCAATGGCGACGCCCACCACCCGCATATGTCGTTCACCGACGGCACCTATGATGGCCGTTTTCTCTATATCAACGACAAGGCCAACACCCGGGTTGCGCGCATCCGCTGCGACGTGATGAAGGTCGACAAGATCATCGAGATCCCGAACGCCTCCGACATCCATGGCCTGCGCCCGCAGAAATTCCCAAAGACCGGCTACATCTTCGCCAATGGCGAGCACCGCATCCCGGTCCCGAATGACGGCATGATCCTCGACGAGCCCGAGAAGTATCATGCGGTTTTCTCGGCGATCGACGGCGAGACCATGACCGTCGCCTGGCAGGTGATCGTCGATGGCAATCTCGACAATTGCGATGCCGACTATCAGGGCAAGTACTGCGTCTCCACCTCCTACAACTCCGAAGAGGGCGTGACGCTCACCGAGATGACCGCCAACGAGCAGGACTGGGCGGTCGTCTTCAACATCAAGCGCATCGAAGAGGCCGTCGCGGCCGGCGATTACGAAGAGATGAACGGTGTGCCGGTCCTGAACGGTCAAAAGGGCTCGGACTACACCCGCTACATCCCGATCTCGAACAGTCCGCATGGCTGCAACACCGCACCCGACGGCAAGCATATCGTGATCAACGGCAAGCTCTCGCCGACCGTGTCCGTGATTGATGTCGAGAAGATCGATGCACTGTTCGAAGATGACGCGGACCCGCGGAGCTGCATCGTCGCCGAGCCGGAACTCGGCCTTGGGCCGCTTCACACCGCGTTCGACGGCAAGGGCAATTGCTTCACCACCCTTTTCCTCGATAGCCAGGTTGCCAAGTGGAACATGGAGGACGCGATCAAGCAGTATGCCGGCGAGGACGTCGATCCGATCCGCCAGAAGCTCGACGTGCACTACCAGCCCGGCCACAACCACACCTCCATGGGCGAAACCAAGGACGCTGACGGCAAGTGGCTCGTCTCGCTCAACAAGTTCTCGAAGGACCGGTACATCAATGTCGGCCCCTTGAAGCCCGAGAACGAGCAGCTGATCGACATCTCCGGCGACGAGATGAAGCTGGTGCATGACGGCCCGACTTTCGCCGAGCCTCATGACTGCATCATCGTGCATCGCTCCATGGTCAACCCGGCCAGCATCTGGGAGCGGGACGATCCGACCTGGGAGGACGCACGCGTGCAGGCCGAGGCGGACGGCGTCGATCTCGATTGGGGTGAGGACGTTATCCGCGACGGCAACAAGGTCCGCGTTTACATGCACTCGGTTGCCCCGACCTTCTCGCTCGAGACGTTCACCGTGAAGC
>JBPCVQ010000580.1:0-5185 GCA_051010395.1 Geminicoccaceae bacterium
GGTGTAGACCTTGTTGTCATCGCTCACCGTCCAGCTTTCGGCCAGATCCGGTGTCGGGGTCAGCTTGCTGTCCAGCGCCACCAGGCCGTTGAACATCGAGTCGGCGACGACATGGACGTTGTAGCCCGTGGTGATACCCGGATTGAAATGTCCTGGGTCCGCTGCAATTGCGACCACCACCGAGTCCGAGTCGGATTGCGCCTTCACATCGACCGTCAGCGCCGATCCCAAGCAAGCGATGACGAGCCAAGACAGATGATGTGCAAGCCGCATTGTTCAATCCTCCCCTACTCTTTTGCTGTTTGTTGCTATCAGTAATCGACCCCCGCAAACTGTTGTCAAGTTTGGGTTCGTCTGTGCGGCCGGCCTGGTCAATCGGTTCGCGGGGACGTCGCCGGCTCGACATTGTCGAGAACGGTGAGCCAAGCGTCCGGCAGGCCATGCTGTCTTGCGCCTTCTCTAAGAAGTGTGATGTAGCGAAGTGATGGCTTGCCGTCCTTTTCATTACCGTCGGCGAGATAGGTGACGACTTCGAGCCTTCCACCCTCTTGATCCTCGGCGCTAATCCAAAGATGGCGATAGCGACGTCCGGGCACGCCTTCGCTCGCATCCAGGCGGATAAGATTCCGACGTTTGAGCAGATAGAGAACGCCCCAGACTTCGGTGCTGGGTTCGGCCATGATATTGGCGGGCGCTGCCTTGCCCTTGGGGCGGCCGTCGAGATTGAAGCGCAGCCTGTAGCCTTTAATCCTGCCGGCGCGCACTTGCCTGGGCTTCATGCGACGACGTTTGCGAAAGGCGCTGTCATGCATGTTGGCGCCATAAGCGAAGTACCAGACATCGTCATCGGGATGTCCGTCGAGTTCGATACCGGCTCGGCGATACCATAGCCGGCAGAGCGGCCAGCAGCGCACGAGCGCGTTGATCAACAGGCTTTTGACGATCCGGCGAAGACGTCCCATGACGACCAGCTCGCAAAGGGCGGGCACTGCCCGCGATCCCTTCAATTCAGATGGGTCGCCATCAGGGGCCTGGCGAGATCCTGATGTCGTCAGCCGCGTCGACACCGCGGCGCGCCCAGAGCTTCAGGAGCGAAAGGTCGAAACGCTCATACCAAAGTGCTGGAGCGCCGCTCGCGATCACGGTCAGGCGGGACGCGATCGATACCGAGAGCGCCATGGCGGTCGCAGTCTCGATAGTCACGCCAAATTGCTGCAGCAAGATCACGGCGCCAGCGATGAAGCCGCCGACGATCTTGAGCGTCGAGGCGATCACCACGGCGAAACCGAGACAGACCATCACGAACAGATAGTCGAGCAGCGAAAGGTCGACAGCGAAGGCGTATCCGGCGAGCGCCAGATGTGCGGCGGCCATGATCTTCATCACTAAAGCGGCGCTGAAGATAAGGGCGAGGCTGGAAAGCCCGCTCGGCAATCCTGTCCCCTCGGCAAAGAGAGCGGTGAAGCGCTCGACCGGCCCCGACCATCGATCAGGCAGAATCGAAAGGAGAGGCTCAGGGAGGGCGGAACCAGCCTTGGCGGCTTTGGCCCAACGCAGGAACAACCAGCAAAGAGCGAGCAGAAGGACCAGGCTGCCGAGGGCACCCCAGAGCAAGCGTGAGGTCACGCTGGCGCCATGCTGGTCGAGCGTGATCGTGGTCGCTGCGAGAAGCACCAGCGGTACGAAGACGATGCCGTCGATGACCCGGCCAAGCATCACCGTGCCCAGCACGGTCGATGTCGAGACCTTGCCGGCGCGTGCGGCGATCCAGGCGCGCATCAGGAAGCTTATTTTGACCGGTGCCAGATAGTTCGAAAAATAGCCGGCCATGATCGCGCCATAGAGCCTGATGATCGAAAGTCGGGCAAAGGGTTTCAGCAGTTCCCGCCATTTGACCGCGCGCAGGAGCTGCTCCGCAGCAATGGACAATGGGATCAACGAAAGCAGAAGGAGATCCGCGTTCTTGACGGCGTCGAGAAAGCGCCGCCACTCGATGTTCCTGAACAGGATAGCGAAGATGACGGCACTGATCAGCAGGCCCGCCCAGACCAAAGCGCTGGAACGTTTTCCGACAGCTTCGATGTCCTCGTCACGGCCCGTCATCGCATGATCGCCTCTGTACTTGCGAGCGCGCTTCCGTGTATTTTCTTCCACCAGTTCAACTCTGCTCCTCCGACGCCGATATCTTGCCGGATGGAAAGAGGGTCAACAACCAAAGGGAAAACGGACCATGAAGATCGCGACCGTCGGCAAGGGAGGTTCCGGCAAGACGACGATTGCCGGCACGCTGGCACGGATCTTCGCCAATCGACAAAAGCGGGTTCTGGCGATCGACGGCGATCCCAATCCCAACCTGGCCCTGACCCTGGGTATGAGCCGGGAGGCGGCTGACGGGATCACCTATATCCCGGCATCGGTCATGAAGCGCGGCGATGTGGTCGATGGCGTGACGCAGATGGAGCCGCAGATCTCCAATGACGAGATCATGAAGCGCTATGCCGTCAAGGCGGCCGATGATGTCGACCTGATCGTCATGGGTAAGCCCGCCCACGGTTCGGCGGGTTCAGGATGCATGTGTGCGTCGCATCGTGCCGTCAGGGGCTTGATCACCGAGCTGACCAATATCGGCGAGCACACCATCACCGACATGGAGGCGGGGCTCGAACATCTGAAACGCGGCACCGCCCGCCATGTGGACATGATGCTGGTCGTCGCCGAGCCCTATTACCGATCGCTGGAAGCGGCCATGCGCACAGCGGAACTCGCAGACGAACTCGGCATTCCCTTCGTTCGCGTCGTTGCCAACAAGGTGCGCTCTGAAGAGGATTTCAGTGCGATCCAAGCGTTCTGTACGCAACATGGCATGACCATAATCGGCACCGTTCCCTATGACGATGCGATGATGAACGCCGAGCGTGATGCGAAGGCGCCTTACGACCATGCGCCCGATTCGAAGGCCGTCGAGGCGATCCAATCCATCGCAGCGGAAATCGATGCCATCGCCGGTGCAGCCCAATCCGGATCTGGTCATGCCACGGATGATGTGCGCGCCTAGGGAAGGAAGATCGCATGACGGCGCCGCCCAGATCGGCGAGCTTGCGAACGCGCTTGGCGTCACACCCAAGACGCTCCGTCACTACGAAAAGATTGGCCTGATCCCCGAGGCCGAACGCACCGACAGTGGTTATCGAGTGTTCTCGGCAGGAGCGGCAAGGCGTGCCGGCATTGTGGTCGGTCTGCGTGCGCTCGATCTGTCGATCGACGCGATCCGCCAACTCCTGGATGAAACCGATGGTCGCACGCTTCGCCAAAGAATGCTTGGCCTCCTTGATCAGGAAGTCCAGGGCTACGCGCTCAAGATCGCCGTGCTGCAGGGCCGCCATGACGACCTTGAGGCCCGCTATCACGCCTTGCTTTCGACCCCGACCGACGAGGTCAGCGACTGTATTTGTGCAGCGCTAATGCGGCCTTGCACTTGCAAAGAACAGGCCTAAATCGGCATTCAGCCTCATTTCGCGTTTGACCTTGCCCTAGGGGCAAGCCCTTAGGCTCCCTCTTGGACGCATGGGTGCGGGAGGCTCGCGTGGCTGAGGGCGACGACAAAAATCTGGAGAATGGCACCGAGGGCAATGGCTCAACAGCGCGCTATATCCCGCGCTTCACCCTTGATGATGGCCCGATTACTGAGGTGCATGCGTTTTGGCTCGCCGGCATGAGCTGCGACGGCTGCTCGATCGCGACCGTCGGCGCACAAAACCCGACTGTCGAGCAATTGCTGACCGCCTCGATCCCCGGCATTCCGAAAATCATCCTGCACCATCCCGTCCTCGCGGTGACCGCTGGCGCTGAATTCATGAAGGCCCATCACCTGGCGAAAGCCGGGAAGCTCGGCGCACCCTATGTCGTGCTCTTCGAAGGATCGGTCGCGGATGAAACGATCGCCGAGGAATTCGGTGGCTATTGGTCGGCGATGGGGACAGAGGAGCTGGCCGACGGCTCAGTAAAGCCGATACCGACGGCCCACTGGCTGCGTGATCTCGCGCCGGGGGCGGCGGCTGTCATCGCGGTGGGTACCTGCGCCACCTGGGGCGGCATACCGGCGGCGGCCGGCAACGTTACCAATTCGATGTCCGTCATGGACTATCTTGGCAAAGACTATCTCAGCGCCTTGGGTCTGCCGCCGATCAATGTTCCCGGCTGTGCGCCGCTCGGCGACAACATCACCGAGACGATCGCTTCCGTCCTGATGTTCCTCTCTGGCTTCGGGCCGCTGCCGGAATTCGACGAGCTCGGACGTCCCGCCTGGATGTTCCAATCGACGGTGCATCGCGGCTGCGTTCGCGCCGGCAATTACGAGGAAGGCAAGTTCGCGGACGAATATGGCCAGAAGGAGTGCCTGGTGGAACTCGGCTGCTGGGGGCCGGTCGTGCAGTGCAACATGGTCTCGCGCGGGGCGATTGGCCATAATGGCGGCTGCATGAACACCGGCGGCATCTGCATCGGCTGCACCATGCCGGGTTTTCCCGACGCATTCGCGCCCTTCTACCAGGCACCGCCTGGCACCATGCTGTCATCGACGGTCAGCCGCGGCACCGGTAGTTTCATGTCCTATCTCCGCAGCTTTACCCAACGAAGCCGCAATCTGACTTCACGCTGGAAGGAGACGGGCGACATCCCGAGCGGCTGGGCGAATGTCGACGGCAAGACCTCGCCGGTCGATCAGACCGTTAGCTTCTTCTACGAGCGCATTAAACGAATGGGCACGGCCTTTTCGCCGGGATCGGATCGGCAAAAGGAGCTTCAGGCTTCGGCTCGACGCTATCTGGATGCGCCGAAACAGCCCGATCGCATCGCGGCGGAATAGGATGGCTCGATGACCTATTGGACACTCGGATTTCTTGTCGGTCTGGTCGTCGTTCTGGTCGTGGCGACCCTCCTGATCGGCATCCTCTATCAGGCGCGCCGCATCCGCCGCCTGGCCTTGGCCGCATCCGATATCGTCGGTGATATCGATACGAACACCCGCTCGATCTGGGCGCTTCGCGACACCAACGCTGTCGCCGGCCAGCTTCTCGAAGGGGCGAGAGCCATCGAAGGAAATTGCGCGTCGATCGTCGATGCCGTTGGGCGAACCCATCGCGGCACGGACGTCGCCTGAGCGGGGAATTGGAGCATGCACTATATC